>JBPCTD010000055.1:0-20578 GCA_051006515.1 Candidatus Nanopelagicaceae bacterium
CGCTTTGGATACTTCTCAAAATTAGGTTTGCGCTTCTCTTTATATGCATCGCGACCTTCTTGGCCTTCTTCAGTCATGTAGAAAAGAAGTGTGGCATCGCCCGCTAATTGTTGTACCCCTGCAAGTCCATCATCTGCGGCATTTAAGCCAGCTTTCAGTAATCGCAGAGCCAACGGGGAGTTTTGCAACATTTCGCGCGCCCATTGAACTGTCTCTGCTTCTAAATCTTTTACTGGCACAACCGTGTTAACCAAGCCCATATCTAAAGCTTCTTGGGCATCGTATTGTCTAGTTAAGAACCAAATCTCGCGCGCTTTTTTCTGGCCAACATGTCTTGCCAAAAGTCCTGCACCATAACCACCATCAAATGAACCAACCATTGGTCCGGTCTGGCCAAATTTTGCATTCTCTGCTGCAATTGTTAAATCACAGACCACATGCAATACGTGTCCTCCGCCAATTGCCCAACCTGCCACCATTGCAATTACTGGTTTTGGCATTCTACGAATTTGAATTTGTAAATCTAATACATTTAAACGGCCAATTCCTTTAGCGCCAACTTGATCATCGCCAATGTATCCATCATCACCGCGAACACTGATATCTCCACCAGAACAGAAAGCTTCATCGCCAGCGCCAGTAAAAATAACTACGCCAACTTTTTCATCATCGCGCGCTAAATCAAAGGCAGATTTAAGTTCGATGATGGTCTGTGGTCTAAATGCATTTCTAACTTCTGGACGATTAATTGTGATTTTTGCGATGCCTTCAGCGGTTTCATAAATAATGTCTTGAAAATCTCCGCTCTTGACCCACGTTGGAATTGTGCGACTTGGGAAATCCCGCTTGATTGGCTTGCTCATGCGCCTTAGCCTACGGGGGTAATGGAAAACGACGCAAAATCATTGGACTTAAAAGAGCCCTTTAGATACCAGGAATCGTGGTCAATTCCACAGGCGATGGATGAACTTTCGCGTGCGTTGCGAAACGGAACCGATATTGCAATCAGCACTAGTGGTTCAAGCGGTGCACCAAAAGAAATTCTCTTGCCTGCTAGCGCACTGATATTTAGCTCAAGAAATTCCAATCATTTTCTTGGCGCAAAATCTGGTGAACGTTGGTCATTACTTCTTTCCCCAACACATGCAGCTGGCATAAATGTATTAGTGCGTTCTATAGAACTTGGCACAACTCCAGTTACAGTTGAACAGAGCGCTGATTACAGCGCCATAGTTCCAACCCAATTATTCCGCGCGCTAAATGGTGATCAACAACTTCTTCAGCATCTGCAATCTTGTAAAGCTGTATTGGTTGGTGGCGCTGCTAGCGATGAGAATCTTTTAGCTGAAGCTAAAGCAAAAGGTATTAATTGCATAACCACATATGGCATGACGGAAACATCTGGTGGCTGTGTTTATGATGGCGTTGCGCTACCCGGAGTTGAAATAAAGATTGCAGAAACTATCCAAATCAAAGGCCCGATGTTGGCAAAGGTAGTGACTCAGGAAGGATTCTTCGTCACCAAAGATCTTGGCTACCTCAAAGACGGTAAATTATTTATTACTGGCAGAGTGGACGATGTAATCATCAGCGGCGGCATAAATATTTCTCTTAGCGCAGTTGAAACTTTTCTAGGTAACTCATATGCAGCATTTGGCAGAGAAGATGCCGAATGGGGCGTAGCTCTAAATTTAGCCACAAGCGGCCAAGATGCTGATGAAGAAATTCAAAAACGACTTGCAGAAAAGTTTGGCGTTAAAGCACGGAACATTTATCGAATTAAAGAGATACCTAGAACTGCGTTGCAAAAGGTAGATCGAATCGAACTTGGTAAGTTACTCCCAAGATGAATAGATGGATTCTTGGCGCAAGAACGCGCACACTTCCGGCTGTAATTGCACCGGTCATTGTCGCGCTGGCACTTGCCTACCCAAAATTCAATTTAGTTAATGCTTTGCTTGCTTTAACTGTTGGTCTTTCATTACAAATCGCAGTTAATTACGCAAATGATTATTCCGATGGGATCAGAGGTACCGATTCAGATCGAATTGGTCCAACGCGTTTAGTAGCAAGCGGTTTAGCTACTGCTGATGAGGTAAAACGAGCTGCTTATAGTTCATTTGCGATTGGCGCTATCGCCGGCGCATACCTTGCTTCCAGAACTAGTTATTGGTTAATTCTTATCGGCGCTACCGCAATCATCTCTGCCTGGCGTTACACCGGTGGCAAAAATCCTTATGGTTATCGCGGCCTCGGTGAACTTTATGTCTTTATTTATTTTGGCTTGGTTGCAACTATCGGAACTTACTTCAGTCAAACAGGAAAAATCGAGGTTGAAGCAATTGTTGCGGCAATCTCAAATGGCGCAATCTCATGCGCTTTACTAATGGTCAATAACATCAGAGATATTGAAGGCGACGAAAAATCTGGCAAGCGCACATTGGCAGTCAGGATTGGCGATACCAGAGCCCGCCGCTTTTACATGTTCCTGATATTTATCGCGATCTTTACCGGCTCTGTCGTATCAATTTTGGTCCCGCTGGGAATATTTCCCGCGATTCGGTTATTGAATGAGATAAAGTTCAAGAAAGGTAAAGAGCTGATTTCAGTGCTCGGAGCTACTGGAAAATTCCAGTTGATTATCGGAGCGCTAATCTCAGTTGGCGCATTAATTAATATCTGATTTAAGGAGGTCGGAATGCTAAGAGTTCTATTCACTTACGTGCTTCCGATTGGTCTTGCCATCTACGCAATCGCAGATATTTCACGCACTGATGACTCAGATGTAAAACTCTTACCTAAATGGGGCTGGTTTCTAGTTAGCATTTTTGTTGGAATCATCGGACCAGTTGCTTGGATTATCGCTGGCAAGAACCGCAGACCAAAGCCACCAAAGCGCGGCAAAGGTCCTATCGGTCCAGATGATGATCCAGACTTCCTAAAGAAACTTTAAAGTCCGCTGTAAGTGTGCTTACCGGTCCCCCAAATATTTATATAAACATAGTTAAATAAAAATGTAGAACCGGCAATTAAACAGAGCCATGCTGCTTTGCGCCCTTTCCAACCAATAGTTACGCGGGCGTGTAAGTAAGCGGCGTAAGCCACCCAGGTAATAAAAGCCCAGGTTTCTTTTGGATCCCAGCCCCAATATCTTCCCCACGCGCTCTCTGCCCAAATAGCGCCGGCTATAACGGCAAAAGTCCAAAGTGGAAATACAAATGCCACTAATCGATAAGCCAATTGATCAAGAGTTTCTAAATCTGGCAAACGCTTAGCCCATGGATTGCGTCCACCTTTACGCTCTCTGGAATCAAGCCATAGATACATTCCTGAAATCACATTAGCTAAGAAGAAAACTCCGCCTGAAATAATTGCAGCAGATACGTGAATTACCAACCAAGTTGATTTCAATGCTGGCACCAGCGGTGCAATTGGGCGATAAATAATGGTTACTGCGGTTCCTAAAACTAGAAGCACAAAAATAGAGATTGGTAAGCCAAGCCAACGAAGATCATATTTTCGAAGCGTTGCAAGATAAGCGATGCTAAATGCTAAAGCCCCAGTAATTGAGAACTCATACATATTGCTCCATGGGACTCGGCTAGCAGAAATTCCGCGTGCCACGACGCCAACAAATAGAAGCGCAGTACCCAAAATCATCATTGCAGTTGCAATGCGCGCTGCCTTTTCAGTTTTGGTGTAATCAAGAGTTTTAGTTAGTAAATTGCCTTCAGTTTCGGCAGCGTTCTGTGGTTTACGTAAAGACCATGCGGTTTCATAAGCATGTGCCAAAAATGCCAAGGTATATACGACCATACTTGAATACACCAAGTAGTTTGAAAGAAATGCCCAATTTCTACTGCTCACGATAACTCCTTCACTAACTTCTCAATCTCTTCTGCCAAACCTGGTGCGCCATTCTTAGCTAGGCCTGCAACTTGTAATTGCGAACCTTTCTTACGAATCCAAATTCTGCGATGACGAGCAAATAGCGAAGCCAATAATCCTAGAATCGCAAAGATTCCACCAATTAAGGCTAACCCTTTGCCTGGATCTCGCACTATGTTCAAATTCACCCAAGGTACGTAGCCTTCAAAAGTCAAAGAACCTTCAGCAAATTCATAGCTTTCGCCAACTTTCAACGCCACAGTGCCAACTTCTTTCATTTTATCTGTGTTCAATTTATATACAGATTGTGGGATGCCGTTATCAATTTGAAGATCGCCGACCCAGACGCCAATTAGTAACCTTGGATCAAGTGCTTCTGGATAGGCGCTGGTTGCCGGTTTACCTTCTGGCAATTCATAAGTTGGAAAGAATGAGGCAACAAAACCAATCTGCGGTTTGGTATCTGGAACTTTGATTGCGCCAATTGATGAAAGGTTTGCATCTTGTGGCAGCAGTGGCACTGCACCTTGATAAACCACTTCCTTTGCCGCATTTCGTACAGTTACTAGTGGTGCATAGCCATTTGCTTGTAAATAAACAGAGGTACTGCCAAATTTCAGTGGCGAATTAACTTTAACTATTTTCTTGATTGGCTTGGCATCAGGGTTCTCGGCTACCGAAACAAATAGTGTGTAATCCTCCGGCATACTGGTAATTGGATTGTATTTTGCTTTGAAATTCTCGGCTTTGATTACAAAAGGCGGCAAATTCTTTTCGTTAAACAATTTTCCATAAGTAACTGAGTCGTAATTGGTTGGAATATTTGTAAAGCGCTCACCGATATTAACAATGGAGTCAGCTTTCATGCCAAATAGCGATCCAACACTTACGCCTAACAAAATCAAAATAAGTGAAAGATGAAAAATTAAATTTCCAAATTCGCGAAGATAACCCTTTTCGGCGCTGATCCAATCGGCTTCACTGCGTACGCGAAACCTTTTTGCTTTTAGATATTCATTAGCTGCAGCCAAATCACCTGTAAAGGTTTGGAAATGTTCCATACGTTCCAAGCGACTTGGAGCAGATGGCGGTTCACTGACTGCAGACTTTGCATGTTCTAAAGTTCTTGGAATTACACAGCCAATCAAAGAGATAAATAGCAAAATATAGATAGAGCTAAACCAAGGTGATCCATAAACATCAAACATCCAAAGTTTGTCTAGGAACTTTGCTAACTCCGGGTTGCGTTCAAAGAAATCTCTAACTGGGATTGGCCCATTTGTGCGCTGCGGTAATAAAGAACCAGGGATTGACGCTAACGCTGTTAAAAGCAAGAGAATTAAGGCGGTGCGCATACTGGTTAGCTGGCGCCATAAGTAACGCAAGCTGCCTACGAAACCTAAAGCAATATCGCTCATAGCACCGGCTCAAATCCTGAAATCAAACTTCTAAGTGAAATCATCCAGCTATCCCAAGTTCCTGTGAGTTGAGCGATTCCCACCAAAATTAAAAGCACGCCACCAACGAAGGAAATCTTCTCCCCGTTTCTTGCTAAGAATTTTCGGAATCTTTCAGATTTATCAAGGTAGAGGCCACTTAAAATAAATGGTGTTCCTAAACCAAAACAATATGCAATCGAAAGAATGGCACCTCTTGATGCGCTAGCGCTCTCTATCGCTAAAGTTTGCACCGCAGCTAAAGCAGGTCCAATACACGGAGTCCAACCTAAACCAAATAAAAAGCCGAGGATTGGCGCACCTAATAATCCACTTTGTGTAGATTTGGTAAATTTATAAGTTCGCATCATTTTGATACGACCCATAAAAATCAAACCTAAAACTATTGTGAAAATACCAAGCACAATTGAAATAGTTCTTTGATTGGCAGAGATTTGGCTACCCAGGCTGCCAAAGAGCGCACCATAAGTAATAAATAGAGCCGTAAATCCCAAAACAAATAAAGTTGAACCTAAAAGTAATTTTCCACGGCTTTTAGAGAAACCAGCGGCATAACTTAAATAGCCCGGAACTAATGGAATCACGCAAGGTGATGCAAAAGAAATAAGCCCTGCAATGGCAGCAATCGGCAGCGCCAAAATTAAATTGCCTGATAATAAATAATTTGCAAGATCGCTTCTCATTCGGAATGCAATCTCTCAATTAATGCGCTTAAAGAGCTATATGTAACTTGGCCAGATACTCGAGCCGCTACGCGACCTTTTTTATCCATAATGATTGTGGTTGGGATGGCATTTGCACTTAAAGTATCGCGGAAAGCTACTAAAACTGAATCATCTACCAACGATGGATATGGCAACTCAAAACGTTTCTCAAATGCGCGAGCTGCTACCTCTGAATCTCTAGTTAAAACTCCAAGAAAAACAACACCTTTATATTTCTCTGCGAGCGCCTTTAAAGTTGGCGCTTCTGCTCTACATGGAGCGCACCAAGATGCCCACACATTTACTACCACTATCCCGCCATGTGGCAGCTGATAATTTTCACCTTCTAAAGTTTTTCCAGTAAGTACCGGACCTAACTTGCGATCATTGGCATCAATAACTGTGACTGTGCCATTTCCAGAAACAAAACTTTTGGTTGCAACTTGTTGTCCGCCACCACATCCGCTTAAAAGTATGGCGAGCACTACGAGTGCAACTAAACGTTTCAAGGTAATAAGTGCTTTGCTGGTTCAGAATAAGTAAGGTTTGAAATCATGCCTTCATCATCGAAATGAATTGAAGTTACTGATGCCAAAGTGCAGATGCGTTTGCGCGGATCATGCAAAAATCTTCTGCCTTCAATTGCACTTCTTAAAATCCATATTGGTAATTGATGTGAAACAACTACTGCATCTTTACCGGATGCCGCATCTCTAGCGGCAAATACTGCAGCTAACATGCGATTAACTTGTTCTACATAAGGTTCGCCCCATGAAGGACGCCATGGATTCCAGAGTTTTGGCCAAGCAGTTGGCTGACGTAAAACTCCATCACCGACGCCAAATGGTTTTCCTTCGAAGACATTTGCTGCTTCGATTAATCGTTCATCAGTCTTGATTATTAACCCATGCGCATCTGCAATTGGTTTAGCAGTCTGTTGAGCGCGCTCAAGTGGTGAAGCGTGAATCGCGCCTAAGTCGAGAGCTTTTGACCACTCGCCTAAAGTTTTTGCCATCTCTTCGCCACGCTTAGAGAGGAACCAGCCTTTCTGACGGCCATACAGAATCTTCTGCGGGTTCTCGACCTCGCCATGTCGAATTACATGCACGCTTGCCATTGGGAAATGATAAAGCGTTTAGGGTTAAGACATGGCCGCCAGAAGCGCAGCATTCTTTGACCTTGATAACACATTGGTGCGTGGATCAACCCTTTATTTCCTAGGTCGCGCCATGTATCAACGCGGATTCTTCACCAAAGCAGATATTTCAAAATTTGTAGTTGCAAATGTGAGATTTAGATTAACAGGGACTGAGAAACCAGAAGTAATTGCCAGATTCCAGAAAGCTGCAACTGACTTTATTGGTGGCCATGATGTAAAGGATATTTACACAATTGGCGAATCGGTTTATGACGATTACGTATCGCCAGCTCTAATCAAGGGAACAATTGAATTAGCGAAGCAGCATCTATCCGAAGGAGCAGAAGTTTGGTTAGTTACTGCGGCTCCAGAAGATATGGCAAAACTAATTGCAGATCGTTTAGGTTTTACTGGAGCAATCGGAACCAAGGTGCGAATAGAAGATGGTAAATACACCGGCGATTTAATTGGAAAAATACTACATGGCACAGAGAAAGCACGTGCAGTTAGAGAGTTAGCGGCAGAACGCGGATTTTCATTAAGTAATTGCCACGCATATTCTGATAGCGCCAGCGATTTTCCATTACTGCAATCTGTCGGAACACCACATGCGATTAATCCAGATGCTCGCCTACGAATCAAAGCGCTGGCCGAAGGTTGGCAGATGCATGATTTTCGAAAGTTTAGAAAGTTAAATCGCCTACTTGGGCCAACGGTCAGCCGAATTGTGGCGCTTGGCGCTTGGCTTACGCCTAGGTCGCGGGGAGATAAAAGAAGCGACTAAAATAGGCAGGTTATGTATAGAACCTTTGCCGATTATTTGCGCTCACTCGATGATGCTGCATTGGAAAGGTTATTTGCACTTCGCCCAGATTTAATTTCACCTACTCCTCCTGATTATGCCGCGTTAGCAGTACGTGCAAATAGCGGTCCAAGCATTGCCCGAGTAATCGATTCATTAAATGCATTTGAACTTCAAGTTCTAGAAGCAATAATGGTTTTGTCAGAGCCAATTAAGGTAAAAGAGCTCGAGAAAATTACTGATACTTCGGCGCGATTTGTATATAAGAAATTTGAAGAGTTGGGCTTGGTTTACGAAGGACAGATCCCTACTACTTTGCGTGAAGCTATTGGCGCAGAACCAGCAGGCCTTGGACCTCAATCTCTGGCGAAATTAAATTTAAAGGATTTAGAGAAAGCTCCAGAGAGCGCTAAAAAAGTTTTAAGTGCACTTACTTGGGGACCGCCTCGGGGCAGCGTCGGTGACATTAAAAATCCTGGCCCCGGTATTGCCTGGTTACTTGAACACCACTTTGTCGTGCCCCTTGATCAGCGCCATGTAGTAATGCCAGCAGAAGTAGCAATTCACTTACGTGGCGGTAAAGTTCATAAGGAATTATCGGCTAAAGCGCCAGAATTAAATGGAAAGCGGTTCAATCAAAGCGATATTGATCGAGCTGCAATTGCAAATATTTCAAATGTTCTCAGATGGTGCGAAGAGTTATTAAATTTCTGGGGTGAAGTTGCACCTTCTGCACTCCGTGCTGGTGGACTAGGAATAAGAGATTTAAAGGAAGCGGCTCAACATTTAGGTGTAACTGAAGGTTGCGCAGCATTTGTCGCTGAGCTCTGTTATCTATCTGGGCTAGTTGCTATTGATAGCGATGAAACTATTGCACCAACTAATTCGTTTGATATTTGGTTAACGCTCGACTTCGAAACAAAATGGCGTAATTTAGTTTCGCTCTGGATATTAACTTCTAGAGTCTCTGGTTTAGTAGCTCGCAGTGAACAGAAAGCTGCCGCACTTGGTCCAGAATTAGATCGAGTCAGCGCTGCAAATGTTCGGTCGCGGATTCTTGATGAGCTAAAGGCAAATATCGAAGTATCACCAAGTTTGGCTTCCTTTACTGAGCGGATGAAGTGGCTAGCTCCACTTCGCCGTGGCGCAAATCTTCGCGATGAATTGGTGAAATGGACCCTTGAAGAATGTGAATGGCTGGGTATTACCGGCCTTGGTGCGCTTTCAACTTTTGCTTCTGCCTTACTTGAAGGTGAAAATGATTTAGGCGTGAACATGGCGCTACCAACTCCAATTGATTTCATCACCATTCAAAGTGATCAAACTGCAATCGCCCCAGGACCATTGCAACATGAATTAGCAGTTGAAATGAGTCAGATTGCCGATATCGAAAGTCGTGGCGCAGCAACGGTTTACCGATTTACTGAAAGTTCAATTCGCCGTGGTTTAGATCATGGAAAATCAAGTACTGAGATCATTAAATTCTTAAGCAAATTCTCTAAAACCAGTTTGCCACAACCATTGGAGTATTTGATCGCAGATACCGCACGTAAGCATGGCCAACTAAGGGTCGGCGCAATTCATTGCTATTTAAGGTGTGAGGATCCTTCGGTATTAACTGAAATTCTGGCTGATAAGAAGATTGATCTTGCTCTACGACAAATTGCGCCGACAGTTTTAGTTTCAGATTTTGATATTGATGAAGTCTTGAATTCACTTAGAAGTAATGGGTATTTACCCGCGGCTGAAAGCGCACAAGGAATCCTCCTGACTTCTCCACATAACAAACGTTCCAAGAATCGACCAAAGCCACCAAGAATTGTTGGTGAAATTGAACCACCAACTAAAGAAGCTATTGCCGCCGCTATCCGCACTATTAAAGTTGGAGAACAGTCAACTGCAAAACAAACTGCATTACGAAGCAATGGTGCAATTCCTAGAACTAGCGCCGGTGAAACTTTAGAAATCATCACCAAGAATTTAAGTAAAACTTTATCGATTGGTTATGCCGACAATAATGGTGGAGTCTCCCATCGCATTGTTGATCCGCAGCAGATTTCAAATGGCGTACTTTTAGCCAAAGATCACAGCACCGGAGAGCTGCAGAGCTTCAAAATCATACGAATTACAGGCGTGGCTCCGCTATGAGTATCGATACTGGCAGAATTACCCCCATGCTAAATGCGCTCGAGAAATTGGTACGTGCGGAATCGCCGACTGATGATCTCGCAGCATGTAAAAAAATCGTGGCAATTGCCAATGAAATTGCAACGGAAGAATTAGGTAAACCCGCAGAAATTCTTGATGTAAATGGCCGACCTGTTTTTTGGTGGGGAGATAAGAACCCTAAAGTCGTCTTGCTGGCTCATTTAGATACAGTTTGGCCAATTGGTTCTTTTGATCCACTTTGGCAAGTAGATGGTGATGTCGTTCGCGGACCTGGAACTTTCGATATGAAAGTTGGTTTTATCCAAGCGCTCTATGCGCTTAAAGGAATTACTGGTTCAGTCGCATTGGTTGCGACCACCGACGAAGAGACTGGCAGCTTTACCTCCAGAGATTTCATTAAAGAGATTTCCAAGAACGCTGATGCAGTTCTTGTTTTAGAAGCTTCATTAAATGGACAAGTGAAAACAGCACGCAAAGGCACTGCGATGTATGTATTGAAAGCGGTTGGAGTTGCGGCACATGCTGGCCTTGAACCTGAAAAAGGCGTAAACGCATCTGTCGAACTTGCTTCACAAATCTTAAAATTAAATTCTTTAGAATCAAAAGAATTTGGTACCACGGTTGTGCCTACGCTGATGAAAGGTGGCACCACGGCAAACACCGTGCCGTCAGAAGCAAGTATCGAAATTGATGCCAGATCATTTAATCAAAGCGATTTAGAAAGAGTAGATCGCGCAATTAAAGCTTTAACTCCAGAGCTACCAGGTGCAAAACTTGAAATAACTGGTGGTTTAAATAGACCAGTGCTACAAAGCTCCAGCACAAAGGAACTTTACGAAATTGCAGTGAAAGTGGCGAAATCTATTAACTTAGCCCCGCTTGGAGCAGCAGAAGTAGGCGGCGCATCAGATGGCAATTTCGCTGCTGCTGCAGGTGCGCGTGTTTTAGATGGTTTAGGTGCAATTGGTGGTGGTGCGCATGCACATAATGAATGGGCTAGCATCTCTGCAATGCATGAACGTTCACAATTCCTAAACGCATTCATCAAGGAACTGTTGAAATGAGCGAAGGCCCATTAATAGTTCAAAGCGATAAAACTTTATTGCTCGATGTTGATCATCCAAATTCCACTGAATGCCGTCGCGCAATCGCACCATTTGCCGAACTAGAGCGTTCCCCTGAGCATATTCATACCTATCGCTTAACCAATTTAGGTTTATGGAATGCTCGTGCCGCAGGTCATGATGCAGAGAATGTAATCGATACTTTAATTAAATATTCAAGATACGCAGTACCTCATTCTCTGCTACTTGATGTCGCAGAGACCATGTCTAGATACGGTCGTCTCCGCTTGGAATCTAATCCAATTCATGGATTAATTCTTGTGACAACTGATAGTGCGGTTCTTGAAGAAGTGATCCGCGCAAAGAAAATCGCTCCGCTACTTGGTGCCCGAATTGATAAAGAAACTGTTGCGGTACATCCATCCCAAAGAGGTGCGATCAAACAACACTTATTGCGTTTAGGTTGGCCGGCCGAGGATTTTGCTGGTTATGTAGATGGTCAAGCTCATCCAATTGAATTGAATCAAGATGGGTGGCAAATTCGCCAATATCAAGAACATGCAGCAGAAGGATTCTGGCATGGCGGTAGCGGAGTTGTAGTGCTTCCTTGCGGTGCCGGCAAGACAATTGTTGGTGCAGCCGCGATGTCACATGCCAAAGCAACCACATTAATTCTGGTTACTAACACCGTAGCGGCTCGCCAATGGAGAAGTGAATTACTTCGCCGCACCTCTTTAAATGAAGATGAGATTGGTGAATATAGCGGTGCGAAAAAAGAGATTCGCCCAGTAACTATTGCGACCTACCAAGTTATGACGAAGAAAAAGAATGGTGTTTATGCCCATTTAGATCTCTTTGATTCTTATGACTGGGGCTTAATCATTTACGACGAGGTTCACTTATTACCCGCGCCAATTTTCCGCTTCACCGCAGATATCCAATCTCGTCGTAGATTGGGACTGACGGCCACATTGGTACGTGAAGATGGCATGGAAGGTGAAGTCTTCTCACTGATTGGACCAAAGCGATTTGACGTTCCTTGGAAAGAGATTGAATCACAAGGATATATCGCACCCGCGGAATGTATAGAAATTCGTGCCACGCTTTCCGAGACTGAACGACTTTCGTATGCCACCGCAGAGATTGAAGAGAAATATCGTTTCTGTGCCACCACAGCAACAAAGCGAAAAGTAGTTCAAGCGCTTGTGGATAAGCACTCTGAAGATCAAGTTTTAGTTATTGGACAATACATCTCTCAATTGGATGAATTAAGTGAGCAGCTTGGAGTGCCAGTAATTAAAGGTGAAACTCCGGTCAAAGAACGTGAAGAGTTATTTGCTAAGTTCCGAACCGGTGAATTGAAATGTCTTGTGGTATCGAAAGTAGCAAATTTTTCAATTGATTTACCTGATGCCACTATTGCGATTCAAGTAAGTGGCGCATTTGGTAGTCGCCAAGAAGAAGCCCAAAGATTGGGAAGAATTCTTAGACCGAAATCTGATGGTCGCGGTGCTCGTTTTTACTCTGTTGTAAGTCGCGACACCATTGATCAAGATTTTGCACAGAATCGTCAAAGATTCTTAGCGGAACAAGGTTATAGCTATCGAATTATTGATGCTGACGATGTTTTTCAAGGGAAGATTTAAATTCCGCTAAATCAACACGAAAGTGTGAAAAGTGTGCACCGTTAATTTGTACAACTGGAATTAATTGACCATATAGATTTTCTAATTCTTTATTTCCATCAATCAACTTCACTTCTAATGCAAAATCCAACGATTTGGCAAGAGAAGATAAAAGGTTCTCAGCATTTTCGCATAAATGACAGCCAGTACGACTATAGATAGTGACTACTGGCTGCTTCATGAGAGCAAGTGTATTTGGTAGGTTTAATGCGTGAAACGCGGAAAAATCTCTGGCTTTCGTGCGATTATCGTCGCAATTCTTATTGCGCCGCTTTTCGCTCCACCAGCAACCGCGCTTTATAACCAGAGACCAGCAACGGTTTGGGGTCACATCTATGCCGGCGATACCAACGTAAAAACTTACAACGCAACTTCTCCGTCTAAAACTCCTGCTGGTGCCAAACTAGATGCAAAATCGAAATTTGAGGTTACTTACAATAATTTTCCAACTTGGGCACAACGCGATATCCAATCTGCCATTGATGTATGGGCAGCTAACTTTCAATCAACAGTTCCAATAAAAGTTGAGGCAACTTGGGGTAGATCTACGGTGTATGGTCTTTTAGGTAGCGCAAGGCCAGGAGATTACTTCAATAACTTTGTTAACGCTCCAGATCCAACGCTCTGGTATCCATCTGCAATGGCAAATGCATTGGCTGGTCGAGATTTAGATAAGAACAACGCGGAAATCATCATTCAAGTTAATTCGCTTGCTGCATGGAATAGTAGAAATGATGGCTCGCCAAGTAGGTCAGAGTTTGATCTACAATCCGTTTTTATTCATGAACTTGGCCATGGATTAGGTTTTCTTTCAACTGATTCATACGACCCATTCTTTGGATATGGCTCTTTGGAACAGCCAACGCCATTTGACGCTTATCTGCAATTAGATGATGGCCGACGTTTAAGTGATCTTCCATCGCCAAGTTTGGAATTAGGAAAAGCTCTTACCAGCAATCTCTCTTGGTCTGGTCCCAAGGGTGTTGCGGCAAATGGCGGAGTCAAACCAAAAATCTATACTCCAAGTCGTTACGAGAGCGGCTCCTCTGTTTCACATTTAGATGAAGCAACTTTCTCAAGTGCGGGCGTCAATTCTGTAATGACACCGAATTTAGATGCCGGAGAAGTTTTCCGCGAACCAGGTCCACTTTTACTGGCAATGATGGATGATATGCGCGCTAAACCACCTGCTGGTATTGCGATTGGACTACCTTCACAAGTACGAAATCTTCAAGTCTTAGTCGGAGATTCCAGCGCCATTGTGCTCTTTGATCCTCCTGCCAACGTCCGAAGCGCGCAAGTCACAAGTTATGCCATCAAGAATCTAAAAAGTGGGCAGACCAACTACGTGACAACTAGCCCATATGTTGTTAAGAATTTAAAAAATGGAACTGCCTACACTTTCAGTATTACTGCAATAAACGCCAATGGTTCATCAGAAGCGGCAATTAGCGAACCAACTACTCCGGTTGCCACATGGAAAACTAATCCAATCGATTCATCAAGCGATGCTAGATATTTAGTGGCAACTACATTCAATAATCAACCATTTATCGCTTATATAAGTAGCCGTACCGGAACGCTACGTACTGCTACCTATTCTGGAGGTAGCTGGCGAAAAGTTGTTTTGGATGGAATGGGTGGTAGCGCTGGTCGCACCAAGAATCGATTAGGTGGCCACCTATCAATGTGCACCGCAGGAACTGGGGCCAGGCAGATACTTCACCTCTTCTATGGTGACATCGTTGATAACGACTTACGCCATGCCACTTTAACTGTGAGTGGTACATCCTTTGAAGTCGTAGATGGCAATGCGCCAACTATTCAAAAATATGATGAACTTGAACGCACAAAGACTGGAAGCGATGTTTCCTACTCAAGTGCCTGTGTTGCCACAACTACAACTTTGCAAGTTTTCTATCGCGATGAGAGCCAAGGCGTATTACTTGGTGCAGTAAAGCGCGCAAACACTTGGAAGTATGAATTAATTGACGGTGATAGAAAGAGCGATGGACGCACAACTGGCGATGTTGCATTTCACTTGGACGCTATTTCATCCGGAGCCACTACTTATTTAATCTATGATTCAATTTTGGTGATAAATCAGAAGAAAGACGCTACTGCTGGTGAAGTTCGTTTGGCTACAAGAAATTCAACTAATCCAAATAGTTGGAGCTATGAAACTTTAGAAGCGCCAAGCACCACTGCTTCAGTACTTGGATATGACGTTGCCCTGGCAAAGGTAGCTGGCAAGTTGGTTTATGCCTGGTTTGGTGCATCGGGATCTACTCTGCCAAATCCAAATCAGATACATACCCTGACTGAAGGCGGCGAAATACAAAATTTCAGTACAGTTAAATTCGGAATTCCAAATTCTGCTATAAATTTAAGCGGTAATACTTTAGTAATGAGTTGTCAGAAGCGTTTGTGTGCGCTGGATACTCTTACTAAGAAGGTGACGCTCATAAACGGTTGGCAGAGTGAAAACCCAATTCAAAGTGGCTGGGTAACTATAAATGGTACAAAATTCTTAGTTGCTGGCATTAATGGTGCGCTAGTAGCGCTTAGAAGTTAAGACTTAACTAATTTTCCTAACAAGAAACTTTCAAGGCGATAGTTAGGTTTATCTTGACTGCCGTGTTGGGCTTTAAATGAAGTAGTGCCATCGGTGCCGCAGAGTGATCTAATCACACCTGAACCACCGGGATGAGAATTAATCCATTTAGTTAAATCGTAAACATTTCCATCAATGACGCTCCAGCAACTCGATGCGTTATTGTTTTGCTTAACTAATTCCATTGTGTAAACCAGAGCTTGTGAAGTTGGCTTTGTTGATGCACTTGGGCTCGCAGTCGGTGATGCAACTGTACCGCGCACTACTTCACCCGGAACTTCGCGATCTCCAATTGCGACAGTCACCTCAGCCTTGCCGCGACTAGTAATTAAGATCGAATAAATACCTGCTTCGGCCGCAAATGTATTTCGTGCTAAATATAAATAATTAGTAGCACTGTATGGTTCATAGAACTTAGTGCGCTCGGTGATTCTTAGTGTCACCTTCTTGCCTGATGGAGAAGTAATCAAAACGCTTGGCAACAAAGTGGTGCGAAGTGCATTATCTGGCTTCTTATCAAAAATTAAATATTGAATCGAAAAAGTATCTCCAGATTTAAATGCTGCTCGAAAAGCGCGGCGCTCTCCTGACTTTGTGAAAGCGGCACGCACCGCAAACGAGATAGTTCCATCTGTTAACAATGGACCTTTGCTTGCGGTGGTATCTGTTGTATTAAGTACTACCGGTTGATGTGCAACTGCGTTAAGGGGAGATAAGAGCAGCGCTAAGACCAGAACTGTGATCCGCGCAAACATCTTGTCTGCTTCCTCTCAAATAAAATTATTTGGCGTTGCGACGCTGAATACGGGTCTTCTTAAGAAGCTTCTTATGCTTCTTCTTAGCCATACGCTTGCGACGCTTTTTGATAACTGAACCCATAACGCTCCTTGTGATGAGGGTGGAAGATTAACCTAGATTCGTTCTATACAAAAACCCGCCAGCGAGTACCACTGGCCCAAGTGAGCTATTGGCTGACATCGCCGTTAGCGCCGTTGAATTTATGAAATTTGCAGCAGTAATTACACCTTTGGCATCAAATGTCAGTAACAGAATGGCACCTTTTCGCTTCCAAGAAGGAAGCGCTTTAAATGCGCCAGTAGAAACGAACACGCCATAATTAACTTTTCCAACAGTTGCAGTTAACGCGCTGCCATTAGACGGATAGCGATCTGTCCAGGTTGGCGCAAATGTATTAGTAAATTTTGTAATTGCAGCCGTGGAATTAGAGAAACCACCCAGCAATAAATTAGAGGTAGCGCTTCGCCAAGCACGGTTAGCTTTACTTTCAGAGCTTCGCTGAACCAATGTAATTTTGCCATTTGTAATTTTTGCTAAGAAACCATCAACTTTCCCGCGCAGTGGTTTACCAAGCAAAGTTTCCGCACTTTGTCCAACCGCTACTACTCCACCGTCACTGCTACGTGAAATTGCAAATACTTGAGTAGAACTCTTACCAATCAAAGTTGGTTTGCCATTCCAATTAACTACAAAACCACTGTTGCCTGGGTCCATAAAAGTTACTCCAGCGATTGTTAATCCAAACTTATCTGCCAATACCGCAGTTGGAATGGTTGCCGTAGGCATTGGCATCGATGAACTTTCTAAAATTTGGCCAGCAGGATTTAATTTCCAGAACCATAGATTTACGGCATCGCTCTTATTTGAACTAACAGGATCTGAAACAACATTATCTGGATTTAAAACATCTCCAATTGGTGGCAAAGTGCCCACAATTGGATTTGCGGCAGCGCCAACAAAAATGAAGTTGCCGTCAGCATCAACAGTTGCGGCGCTTACAAATGACTCTATGCCGCCAACTAAATCAACAGTTGGTCCATTTATAAATTGCGCAAAACCGTTCTTCTCTCTATTTCCAAAAACTGCAATCTGTGTTCCAGATATCGCAAGACCTACCGCTGCGCTATCTACTGGCGCTACCTGCACCATTGGTTTCGCGGCAATTGCACTATTTGCCACTGAAGTAGATGTGGCAAAAATGGCAGCCAAAGCCATTGCTAGCGCAATTGAGCGTTTCATTTAACTTAATTCAATCGAACGATCGCGTGCGGCTTTCATTGCTTTTGCAACAACATCATTTAAATCACTCGCGGCAAATGATTGCAGCGCGGCGAAAGTAGTGCCATTTGGGCTAGTGACATTCTCACGTAATGTGGCTGGGCTTTTGCCCGAAGTTTCCAATAACTTAGCTGCGCCAATAATCGTCTGCACTGTAAGTTCAGTAGCAACTTCCTCAGAAAGTCCCAAATCTCTTCCACCTTTAATCATCGCTTCGACAAAGGCGAAGAAATAAGCTGGTCCAGATCCACTGGTAGCTGTGACTGCATCCTGTAGTTCTTCTGAAACTTCTACTGCTACCCCAGCACCTTTCAGTAAATCAATTACAAATCTCTTTTGATGCTCATCTACCCCGGTACCGTAGGAATATCCAGCTGCACCTTTTTCAACCAGAGTCGGCGTATTTGGCATGACTCTAACAATAGGATTCTGGCCACCTAATCCATCTGAAATACTTTTGATTTTCTTGCCCGCAACAAATGAAATAATCAACGCATTTGCTGACAACTTGCCATTTATGCCAGCAAGTGTGGCTTCTAAATCTTGTGGTTTAACAAGAAGTAATACCGCATCACTACTCGAAAGATCGGTGCCAACTTTTACCGCATATTTACCAACGAGCTCTGCGCTTCGTTCTGCACGCTTCTCAATAATCTCAATATGTTCTGGCTGATGACCTGCTTTTATTAAAGCAGAAATCATGGCTTCGCCCATTACGCCAGCGCCGATTACCGAGATTTTCCTAAAAGTCACAGCATTAGTTTACTTAAATTACTTTGCTTAACGATGTGCATTAAAGCGTAATTACGCGTAGGCTCTCGCTCTATGTCTGAAGTCTCAGCAGGTTTTGCACGTGATTGGGTGGAGTTCACCGACCCCGAAGATGATGAACAAATCTTCAAATGCGATCTAACCTGGCTAACCTCAAATTGGACCTGCATTTACGGTGATGGCTGCCGCGGCGTATTTAAAGATCAGCCTAACGGCGGTTGCTGCACTGAAGGTGCGATGTATACCGATGAAGAAGATGAGCTACGCGTAATTAAAGCGGCAAAGCGTTTAACTCCTGAGATGTGGCAATTTCATGGCGTTGCAACTAAAAACGGCAAATTGAATATTTCCGAAGTAGACGAAGATAACGAACGTAAAACTCGTACCATCAATGGTTCTTGCATATTTCTAAATCGCAAAGGTGAATTCCCAACTTTTGGTTGCGTACTTCATCATTTGGCTGAGAAAGAAGGTTCACATTTCCTAGATGTTAAACCAGATGTATGTTGGCAACTTCCAATTCGTCGCTCCTTCGAACTTCGTGAAGTTGGCGAGCGCGAATATTCAGTAACTGTAATCGGTGAATACGAACGTCTTGCTTGGGGAGATGGCGGCGAAGATTTCGATTGGTACTGCTCTAGCGACTCTGAAGCTCACGTAGGCAAAGAGCCGGTCTACATCTCTAATGCTGAAGAACTCAAAGCGTTGATGGGTAAGCGCAATTATGAAATCTTGAAGCAGATCTGTGACAAGCGAATGGAGGGTATGGCGATGGCTAAAGCAAAGTCCCTGCCACTCTTTGTAATTCAACACCCTGCAACTGTCGCCGCATCGCGTTAAAGTTTGCTTCGTGGCAAAGCCAAAAACTGATCCTTTTAGATGCGCTGAGTGCGGCTGGACTAGCACGAAGTGGGTAGGTCGCTGCGGCGAATGCCAAGCATGGGGTAGCGTCGAAGAAATTGGTGCGCCAAAGAAATTATCTTTAGTTGCAGGTCATGTATCACAACCTGCTACCCCAATCTCTGAAGTTGATCTTGCAACTGCCACTGCTAGACCTACAAAAATCGACGAATTAGATCGCGTATTAGGCGGCGGATTAGTTCCTGGCGCTGCAATTTTGTTAGCCGGTGAACCTGGCGTCGGTAAATCAACTCTCCTACTTAGCGTTGCCTCGCAAGTAGCTGGCAATGGCGTACATACTCTTTATATTTCTGGCGAAGAGAGCGCATCACAAGTTCGTTTAAGAGCCGAAAGAATCAACGCGCTCAATCCAAATCTTTGGCTCGCATCCGAAACTGATTTAGGTGCGGTTATCGCACACATTGATTCAGTAAAACCTGAGTTATTAATTATTGACTCAATTCAAACAATTGGATCTACCACCGTAGAAGGTGCCCCAGGTGGTGTAACTCAAGTTCGCGAAGTGGCTGCCGCTCTAATTCGTATCTGCAAAGAGCGCGATATCTCTCTGCTACTGGTAGGACACGTAACCAAAGATGGATCAATTGCTGGGCCACGTTTACTCGAACATATCGTCGACGTTGTCTTAAATTTTGAAGGCGAACGCCACTCCAGATTACGTTTGATTCGCGCAATTAAAAATCGCTTTGGTGCATCTGATGAAGTTGGTTGCTTTGATATGAACGACTCTGGTATTCATGGCGTTGCAGATCCCACTGGACTCTTTACATCTCGACATGCAGAACCAGTTCCCGGTACTTGCGTCACCGTAACTCTCGAAGGACGTAGACCGCTTCTTGCTGAAATCCAAGCTTTAGTAAGCGCTGGCCGCGAAAATGATTATGGCAATGCGCGTCGCGTAACTAGCGGCATGGATTCATCAAGAACATCAATGACTCTCGCAGTTCTAGAACTACGCGCCAATATTCGACTATCTGGCCGAGATGTTTATGTAGCAACTGTTGGCGGAATGAAAATGTCCGAGCCTGCTGCAGATTTAGCGGCTGCTCTCGCAATTGCATCAGCTGCTAAAGGTTTAGCGCTTCCTGCGGATTTAATTGCAGTCGGCGAAGTCGGTTTAGCTGGTGAAATTCGCAAAGTTTCTGGTGTTCAGCGCAGACTCGAAGAGGCGCAACGTTTAGGTTTCAAACGCGCACTGGTTCCAGCAGGTAGCGAAGTTAAGTTATCTGGCATGGAGATTGTCGAGGTATCTCGAATCGATCAAGCCATTACCAAAGTAAAGATTTAAA
>JBPCTD010000056.1:0-8950 GCA_051006515.1 Candidatus Nanopelagicaceae bacterium
CGTGTTCCTCACCCGTTCGCCGCTAATCCACACCCGAAGGTGCTTCATCGCTCGACTTGCATGTGTTAAGCACGCCGCCAGCGTTCGTCCTGAGCCAGAATCAAACTCTCCATAGAATTTTTTCCATAGATGGATTTAATTTTGGCAAACAGACAAACTAACTGTCGTTAAATTTTGTCTTTGCTCAAAGAAACAACAGGGTTTGCAGATTTGTTTTTATTAGTAAAAACTAATGAAAAACGAACTGAAACCAGTTGGTTTCTATATTTTGTTAATTTCGAAAACAGCAAATTGGTAAACCAATTAATGCCGTTTTCGGCATTGACTTATGGCACGCTGTTGAGTTCTCAAGTTACGGTTGCGCACTCGAAAAACAGGCTAAAAAGCTTGCTTTCCTAGGGCAGCGTCCAAACTTATAACGACTATCTATGCGCGGTCAAACTCGTGTAAAACCAGCTAGATAGCCTTAGTAAATTTGGGGATCTGCAGTTACGTACAAATAGGGCATTTTCAGCCTTATGGGTCCGATTCACTGCAAGGGGATGAACTATATGGGGTGCCTCAAAAGAGGTCAAATCGGGCCTAAAAGGAAGTTATCGATTCCCTCGAAATGGGCTTTTAGGCGAAAAACCCTTATAAATCAAGTTTTTTTAGTCAATTCCAAGCCAAACAGCAGCTAAATCTCTCTTACCTTTTCGTAAAAGCGCTACTTTTCCGTGTAAAAAGTGCGCTTTTTCTAAGGTAAATCCTTCATCGGAAACCTTCTGGTTGTTGAGATATGCGCCACCCTCTTTGACGATTCGGCGGGCAGCGGATTTCGAATCAACAACGCCGGTGGCTACCAATAGATCTACCCAACTCTGTCCATCAATCGAAGAGATTTGAGTCGATGGTAGTTCTTTTAGGGATGAAGTTAATGTCTTCTCATCAAGATCGTTTAGCTCTGCTTGGCCAAAGAGCGCTTTAGCGGCAAATTCAACTCGTTCGGCATCTTCCTTGGAGTGTACAAGGCAGGTTAATTCGCGGGCCAGAGTTCGTTGCGCTTCGCGTGCACCTGGATTTTCATTAAGTGACTTTTCTAATTCTGCAATCTCTTCTTTCGTAAGAAAAGTAAAAACTTTTAGGAAGTTAATGACATCGGCATCTGGTGTATTAATCCAATATTGGAAGAAGGCATATGGTGATGTCATTTCAGGGTCTAGCCAGACGGTACCTGTTGCAGTTTTACCGAATTTCGATCCATCAGATTTGGTAAGAAGCGGTGAAGTTAAGCAATGAGCAGTACCGCCTTCAACTTTTCGAATTAAATCGAGACCAGCAACAATATTGCCCCACTGATCTGATCCGCCTATTTGCAACTTGCAGTTATGGCGGCGAAATAGCTCTAAATAATCTAAACCTTGTAGAACTTGATAAGAAAACTCGGTGTATGAAATTCCTGCAGCTTCCAATCGATTGGAAACAGAATCTTTAGAGAGCATCTGGTTGACGCTAAAGTGTTTGCCGATATCGCGCAATAAACGCAAGGCTGAATATTCTTTGGTCCAATCAAGATTATTGGCCATGATTGCTGAGTTTGCTTTACTTTCGAAATCTAAATATTTGGAAACCTGGGTGCGTATGCGGTTGACCCATTCTTCGACAATTGATTCATCGTTTAAAGAGCGCTCTTCGTTTCGTCCAGAGGGATCGCCAACCAAGCCAGTTGCGCCACCAACTAGCGCAATCGGGGTATGGCCGAACATCTGAAAGCGCTTTAAAACCAATAAAACAACTAGGTTTCCGCAATGAATTGATGGCGCTGTCGGGTCGATTCCAAGGTAGAGCGCAATGGGTTTATCTAACGCCTCTTCCAAAGCTTCCTCGTCGGTCGTTTGAGCGATTAAACCACGCCATTTCAGCTCAGCTAATAATTCCTTACCGCGACCCATCACTTACCCATCATCTCAGAGAAGCTCTTAGCTTCATTGGTAATTATTGAATGAGCGGATTTTATCTGAGACTCAAGCGCTAGGAATTGTTTTTCAAGTTCGCTTGGCGCGGTGCCACCGTGAGTTGTGCGACCAGATAGCGCGCCTTGGATAGATAGGACGTTTCTAACGCCACTATCTAAATCATGGTGTACTGATTTGAATTCTTCATCGCTTAGTTGATTTAGTTCACGACCAGAACTTTCAGCGATTGCAACGCATTTCCCTGCCGCTTCGTGAGCTTTAGCAAATGGCACGCTCTTTCGAACCAGATAATCAGCAATTTCTGTGGCTAAAGAGAAACCGGCGGGTGCGGCAGCTGCCATTTTTTTGCGATTAAATTTGGTGGTAGCAACCATTCCAGTTACCGCTGGGATTACTAAATTTAAAGTATCAATCGAATCAAAGAGTGGTTCTTTGTCTTCCTGGAGATCGCGGTTATATGCAAAAGGAAGCCCTTTTAGCATGGTTAAGAGTCCAGTTAAATTTCCAACTAAGCGACCTGCTTTGCCTCTGGCAAGCTCTGCCATATCAGGATTTTTCTTCTGCGGCATGATTGAAGAGCCAGTTGAGTAGGCATCATCTAACTCTGCCCAAGCAAATTCTGTGGTCGCCATGATGCACCACTCTTCCCCGATACGAGAGAGATGCACACCAACCATCGCCATAATAAATAGAGCTTCGGCAACAAAGTCACGGTCACTAACCGCGTCTATGGAATTTCCTATTGCGCCATTAAAGCCAAGTTCTTTCGCGGTAAATTCTGGATCAAGCGGCAATGAACTTCCGGCAAGCGCACCAGAACCCAACGGGCTGTAGGAAGTGCGCGCTAACCAATCGTTAATACGGTCAAGATCACGTGCGAATGCGTGGACATGTTTTGCAAGTTCGTGGCCAAATAGAACTGGCTGCGCATGTTGCAGATGAGTAAATCCAGGTGCTGGGGCATCGGCATACTCTTTCGCCTTTGATAACAGCGCGCTTTGAAGTTCAGTGATATGTGCTGCGATTTCTAGCAGGTGATCGATTGCAAATAATCTTAAATCTGTAGCCACTTGATCATTACGTGATCTACCTGCGCGCAATTTTCCGCCAATTTCACCGATACGTTCGGTCATGGCTCTTTCTAATGCAGAATGGATATCTTCATCAGAATCCAAAATTCCGAAAACTCCATCAGCCACTTCGACCATTAATGCACGAATGGTTTTCTCTATTTCTTTTGCTTCGTTAGCAGGTATTAACCCACTCTTTTCTAGAACTGCAAGGTGCGCCAATGAGGATCGCAAATCATAAGTAGCTAATCGATAATCAAAATGTACGCTTCTAGATAGCGCGGCCGCAGAGTCAGCTGGGCCACTAGCAAAGCGACCACCCCAAAGCGCCATTATTTGCGTCCTTCCTTATTAGGTTTCAAAAGTCTTGCTTTGGAACTCTTTCCCAAAGCAAGCAATTCTTTCGCAAGTTCTGCGCCGCCATTGGATTTTCGAGAAACTACTAACACCGTGTCGTCGCCTGCAATAGTTCCAATAATTGATTTCAATCCAGCATGATCCAAGTTTGAAGCAAGCAATTGCGCACCTCCAGGTGGAGTTCTGACAACGGCTAAATTGCCAGAAGCTTCAACGCTAAGAATTAAATTCTCATTGCTTAATACTCTGGAGAGTGAATCATCACTACCTTTAGCTAACTGATAGCCAGCGCTTCCTCTTACCGCGCCGATTTCATCTAAATCTCTAGATGCGGTTGCTTGGGTAACTCGATAGCCAGCTTTCTTTAATTCTTTGACCAGATCAGATTGCGAATAAATAGCCCCAGATTGAACTAGCGCAACCACTTTGGCTCGTCTAGCTGCAACGCTATTAACCATTTGCCATCACCTCTGTAAATATTTTGATGAACTTATCGCACTCACTCTTTTTTACAATTAATGGTGGTGCAATTCTGATTGTTGAATCATTGGGAGCGTTAACCAATACTCCTTTTGCCATTAAAAAATTGGCAATCTCCTTGGCCCAATTCTTCTCTAACCCAATTCCAAGCAGGAGCCCTCTACCTCGAACTTCTTGAACTCCTTCAATTTTTAATAGAGACGATTTCAAGTATTCACCAAGTACTAGAGCGTTCTCGTTTAAAGCGCGGTTCTCTATTTCAGAGATCGCAGCTAAACCTGCGGCACAAGAAACTGGATTGCCACCAAAAGTTGAACCGTGTTCTCCGGGTTGAAATAAATTAGCGCTCTTTCCAATTGCAATCATCGCGCCAAGCGGCAAGCCACCACCTAAACCTTTAGCCAAAGTTATGACATCTGGCTTAATCTCTTCTTGCTCGAAACCAAACCAAAAGCCAGTTCGCCCCATTCCAGTTTGAATCGCATCGATAACTAAGAGTGCACCAGTTTCATCGCAAATTTCTCGTAACGCCTTTAGATATCCGGCTGGTGGAACAATGACGCCATTCTCACCTTGAATAGGTTCGACAATAATCATTGCGGTCTTCTTGGTGATTACTTTCTTAGCCGCGTCAATTTCGCCATAAGGAATGTATTTCACTTTTTCAATAATCGGCGCAAATAGATCGCGCTTACCTGGCTGACCCGTAAGTGAAAGAGCGCCCATCGTACGACCATGAAAACTTCCAACTGTAGAAACGATTCGCTTCCGACCAGTTTTCCGAGATAACTTCAACGCTGCTTCATTCGCTTCCGCCCCTGAATTGCAGAAGAAGATTCGAGCATTTTGTTCGCCAACCATTTCAATTAATTTACGCGCCAGTTCCAAGGAAACAGGATTGGCATAAAGATTACTTACGTGAGCAACAACTCCGATTTGCTTGCGCACTGCTTTCATTATTGAAGGGTGCGAATGGCCCAAAACGTTGGTTGCAATGCCGCCGATGAAATCTAAGTATCTCTTCTTGTTATCAGCAATTAGGTAGCAACCTTTTCCACTAACTATATTTATTTTGGGCGTACCGTAACTGCTTTGAAATACCGATTCCCAGTTTTTTTCAACGCTCATGCATAAACCTTTGTTCCGCCAAAACCATTGAGCGCTCCATCAAGAGCTGCTGGATCTCGGCCATCGATAATTCTTACTACTTTCGCTCCTTGTGCAATTGCATCCAAAGATGCCTTTACTTTTGGCGCCATCCCACCATCAAATTGGTCTTTGATTTTCTCTAGTTCATCAGCTTTAATTTCAGAGATAATTGAGTTGCGATCTGGCCAATTGCTATAAATTCCAGGTACGTCAGTCATGAAAATCAAACTTGAAGCATCTAGCGCGCCTGCAATAGCAGCAGCTGCTAAATCTGCATTTACATTTAGGCCATGCTGTGAAACTTCAACTTCACCATCGTATTCGACCGCAATCGGCGAAATTACAGGTGTGAATCCAGCAGCAATTAGGGTATTTAACAGAGCAGTATCTACCCGAGCCACTTCTCCGACTCTACCTAGGTCCGCTTCACTACCATCTAATAAAGTTCTTAAAATCGTAGCTTGCAATGTGCCACCGTCTCTGCCTGAAATACCAACTGCTGGCACATCATGAGTACGCAAATGGCCAACAACTTCTCGTAAAACTGTGCCACTTAAAACCTGTTGCACTACGGCAAAGATTTCTGGCGTAGTAACGCGGAAGCCCCCCACAAAGGTAGAGTCCAATTGATGTGTTTTAAGCGCTGCATCTATCTGCGGCCCGCCGCCATGAACTATTACACATGGTTCTTTTGTAATGGCGCTACGAATAACTTCAGCGAAAGCGCCACTGGTGTCGGTCATGGCATGTCCGCCAAATTTAATTACGATCATGTGGCGTAAGCCGAATTCTCATGTACGTAATCATGGGTTAAATCATTGGTCAAAATAGTTGCGCTATTTGTACCTGCGTTCAAATTGATTTCAATCTCTACTAAGCGATTATCAAAATTAACCAAATTTCTATCTTCAAAAGGGGCGCTTGCTTTACAAACTTGAATACCATTCAATTTAACGTCAACGAAGAGCGGATCGAAGGTTGCATCGGCAGTGCCGGTAGCTGCCAGCACTCTGCCCCAATTAGGATCGCCGCCAAAGATGGCGCACTTTAAAAGATTGTTACGAGCATTAGCTCTTCCAACTGCTACCGCATCCAATTCTGATGCCGCGTTAATTACCTTTATAGCTATGGTCTTTGATGCCCCTTCAGCATCAGCAATCAATTGAGAAGCTAGTGAATTGCAAACTTCCAAGAGCGCTTCAAATAACGCTTCACCTTTAAGTTCAACTCCGCTAGCACCTGAGGCCATAAATAGCACTGTGTCATTCGTGGATGTGCAACCATCTGAATCGATGCGATTAAACGTGAGTTCGACGGCTCTTTTAAAAGCGCTCTCAGCTTCAGCACTATCTATCAATGCATCAGTCATGACAACTGAAAGCATGGTTGCAAGGGCTGGCGCCAGCATGCCCGCTCCTTTTGCAATTCCAGATGTAGTGACATTGTTTTTGTTAACCATTGCCATTTTTGGTACAGAATCAGTTGTCATAATTGCCTTGGCGCTTTCGGCAAAACCCTCTGCTGACAAAGTGATCTCCTCGATCCCTTTTTCAATTTTTGCCATTGGCAAAAGTTCACCGATTAGCCCAGTAGAACAGACCACCACTTCTCCCGCTGAGAGATTAAGTTTCTTGGCAACTAGCTCTGCGCTTTTATGAGTATCTATAAATCCTTGTGGGCCAGTACAGGCATTGGCGCCACCAGAATTAAGTACCACTGCACTTACTTTGCGCTCTTTAATAACTTGTCTAGACCAGATAACCGGAGCTGCCACAACTTTGTTGCTGGTAAAAACAGCAGTGGCAAAGTTCATTGGACCTAAATTTTGAATAATTGTTAAATCCAATGCGCCGCTACTTTTTAATCCAGCGGCGATAGCTCCACTTGCAAAGCCTTTCGGTAAATTCATGCACCTAACCCACTCCCGGTAAGGCCGGCAAATTCTGATAAACCAGAGATTATGTTGGCATTTTGAATTGCTTGACCAGCGGCACCTTTTCCTAAATTATCTATGACTGCAGAGATAATCACGCGATTACTATGTTCATCTACCGCTACTTGCATCTGCAAATTATTTGATCCCAAAACTGCAGAAGTTTTAGGCATTTGGCCTTCTGGCAATACCCAAATGAACTCTTCAGTCTGATAAGCATCAAGGTATAAAGACCTAAAGTCAGTATTTTTATTGATCTTGGCAGTTACCGTAGCCAAGATTCCCCTTGGCATCGGAGCTAAAATCGGAGTAAAAGAAATCCGCGCACCAAGTGCTTGTTCAATTTCCGGAGTGTGTTGATGAACTCCTCCAAATTTATAGGAGCTCATGGAGCCCATAACTTCACTGCCAATGAGATTTACTTTTGCCGTTCTTCCGGCTCCTGTCGTTCCGGAAGCGGCGACAACCACTAAATCATCCTTCTCTACATATGGAATCATCGGTGCGGAAGCAAGTGCAATCGCGGTGGCATAACAGCCTGGGTTTGCAATTCTGGTTGCACTTTGGATTAACGCTCTTTGATTTGGTAACTCAGGCAATCCGTATACCCAAGTTCCAGCATGTTCCCCACCATAATATTTCTGCCATTGCGCAGCAGATTTCAACCTGAAGTCTGCGCCGAGATCGACAACTTTCTGTTTGATATCTAACTGGTTAATTAACTTTGCAGATTCGCCGTGAGGCAACGCGATGAATATTAGATCTAAACCTTTTAGCCTGGAAATTTCGGTACTTTCAAATTTCCGACCTGCATAATTATTTAACTGTGGATGAACCGAAGTGATCTCTTCTCCAGCGTTACTGCCAGCCGCAATCACCGCTGCTTCAAAAGAAGGATGGCCCGCCAATAGCCGAAGCAACTCTCCCCCGGCATAACCGCTAGCACCCACCACGCCGATTTTCATAAGTGCATTCTAAAGCTCAAGTACGCTCAATGCAAGATTATGCAAAAACATGCATATTTATGCACTCTAAGCTCTTAATACCGCCCCGAATCGAGCTGCCGCATTAGCAGTTGCAGCTTCGCGGGCGGCAGAAACCTCTTCGCTTTTTAGAGTTCGATCTAAAGCGCGGAATGTCAAAGTGAAGGCAAGTGAAACTTTCCCATCACCAATCTTGTCGTATCGGTCAAAAAGTTCAATAGATTCTAAGAGTTCACCAGCGCCTTCGCGGAGTGATTGCATTAGATCTGAGGCGTTTACTTTTTGATCAACAATCAATGCATTATCTTGAACTGCTGCTGGCATTACTCCCACTGGCTTTGGTGAAACTAATGGCGAAGCTGGAAGTGCATCTATATTAATTCCCCATGCTGCACTTCTTTCAGGGAGAGAGAACTCGGAGATAGTTCTTGGATGCAATTCACCTGCGTGCGCAACTGGTTTACCATCTACAATGAATTCGGCGCATCTTCCTGGATGCCATGGAGCTAAATCTGATCTCTCGATTTTGTATTCAAGTCCAAGTAGCTTCAATATTACTTCCACAGCCGCTACTGCATCACTCCATTGATAAGTAGGAGCTTTGCTCTGCCAACTTTCATTATGAACTTGGCCAACAAGGACTCCACATACAAAGGAAAGTTGAGTTGGAACTGAAGCAAATATTGATTCTAACTCTTTGTCGGTTGGGCGTTTTCCAAGTTCTGGGAATATGCCAGGTTTTAGCTCAATTGATTTGCGGAAAATATCGCCGATTTCAAAGAGCGCAAAAGATTTAAAACCGCGGCTGTAATTTCTGCGCGCTGCATCCAATAGACCCGGCAATAAATGTGGACGAAGGTAAGGCTGATCTTCAGACATTGGATTAGCAATTTTGTAGCTCTCTGCCCTAGCGCTTACAAAACCCATACGATCAATAAGATCGCGATTAACAAATGGGAAGTTGAGGATTTCGGTATAGCCACGTGCTACCAATATTTGCGCCAATACCCGTTTGCGCTTCTG
>JBPCTD010000057.1:0-28280 GCA_051006515.1 Candidatus Nanopelagicaceae bacterium
TTTCTTAGAGGGAGTTGTGGTGTTATCCCTAGATTTGTACCTGATTGTTCAGAACTTCATCGCCGACAACGTGGAAGATCGTCACGCGCTATTGGGAGAGATTCTTTATGTAACTGCAGGTGCTGCGATTCTCTTTCTGCTTGCTTGGGGTTTTTATACAAACCGCAGATTTTCAAGAGCGCCTGCAACTTTGTTGAATTTAATTTTTCTTGGCATGGCTTATTACATGTTTAGTGAAGGTTTGATTCTGCTTGGAATCATTACAACCTTGATTGCAGGTTCAGCGGTTGTTGCTGCAGTTTCGGTAATTCCAGAAGATAAATGAATTAGTAACTCGCGCCACATTCTTAACTTGCGGGAATTAGCTTCTAGGTCTGATCAGCCATCAAAATATGGGATTTTCTCCGCCTAGATTTTTTCACCATGTGAAACTTTAGTAATATCACCTCGTGACCAACGGCGATCTCGGAGCCAATGAATGGCTCGTAGACGAGATGTTCGAGGCGTATCAAAAAGATCCTAACTCTGTTGATCCAGCTTGGGTTGAGTACTTCCTGTCCAAGCAAATGATTAGCGGTAACGTGGCAGGGGTTCCACAGCAAGTTACAACTAACCCAAATGTTTCTGTAAATAATTCAGTTAGCAATCCGGTTAATAATTCAGTCGGTACTCCAGTTGCTGGTGCACCTAATGGTGGAGTTCCACCAACACCAAAAGCACAAGTAAAAGCTGCAGCGCCTGTTGCACCAGTTACTCCGGCACCAGTTGCGCAAACTGCACAACCAGTTACACAGCAATTAGTACAACAAGAAGTTTTGAAAGATCGTGGCCGAGTTGAGCCAACTCCAGCAGATCCACAAGTTAAACCAGCTCCTGTTGTAGCCGCGCCAAGTTCTGCAAGAGTTGAAGCGCTTCGTGGCGTTGCAGGTCGTGTGGTGCAATCAATGGAAGCTTCGCTTTCCGTACCAACTGCGACAAGTGTTCGCGCAATTCCAGCTAAGTTATTAATTGATAACCGCATCGTGATTAACAACCACTTAAAGCGCACTCGCGGTGGCAAAGTTTCATTTACACACTTAATTGCATTCGCGATGATTGAAGCAATCAAGCAGATGCCAGAGATGAATACCTTCTTTACCGAACTAGAAGGTAAGCCTGCAGTTGGACATCCTGAACATATTAATTTGGGTATTGCAATCGATTTGATGAAAGAAGATGGTTCACGCCAACTTCTAGTGCCATCTATTAAGGGCTGCGAAGCGATGGATTTCGCGCAGTTCTGGTCTGCATATGAAGCAACTGTGAAGAAAGCACGTAATGGTGCGCTAACAGTTGAAGATTTTGCTGGCACCACCGTTTCGCTAACTAATCCAGGAACGATTGGCACAGTTCACTCAGTTCCGCGTTTAGTACAAGGACAAGGTTTGATTCTTGGCGTTGGCGCTATGGATTACCCAGCAGAGTTCCAAGGTTCTAGCGAAGAGACTTTAAATAAATTAGGAATTAGCAAAGTTGTCACGCTGACATCTACTTATGATCACCGCATCATTCAAGGCGCACAATCTGGAGATTTCCTAAAGCGAATTCATGAAGCGCTACTTTCTGATGAGTTCTATGATCATATTTTCCAGGCGTTACGCATTCCTTATGTTCCAATACGTTGGGCACAAGATGTTGAAGTAGATCAAGATGCAATCGATAAATCAGATCGCGTTCTTGAGCTAATCAACGCGTATCGCGTAAATGGCCATTTAATGGCTGATATTGATCCGCTGGAATTCGTGATGCGCTCACATCCAGATTTGGATGTTGGATCTCATGGTTTATCTCTTTGGGATTTGGATCGCACTTTTGCAACTGGTGGCTTCGGTGGCAAACCATTTATGAAGCTTCGTGAAATTCTAGGCATCTTACGTAATTCATATTGCCGCACTATCGGCGTTGAATATATGTACATCGATAATCCAACAGAGCGCCAGTGGATTCAGCAGATGGTTGAAGTTGGCGCACCTAAATTGCCAAAAGATGAACAGATTCATGTATTGCAGAAATTAAATAGCGCCGAAGCTTTTGAAACATTCTTGCAGACTAAGTTTGTTGGACAGAAGCGCTTCTCTCTAGAAGGTGGCGAATCTGTAATTCCACTTCTTGATGCCATGATCTCTGCTGCGGCAGAACGTAATCTTGATGAAGTTTGCATCGGCATGCCACACCGCGGCCGTTTAAATGTGTTGGCAAATATCGCCGGCAAACCACACGGCCAAATTTTCCAAGAGTTCGAAGGTCATTACCAAGAGAATCAAGTTCAAGGTTCTGGCGATGTGAAGTACCACTTAGGTAATGAAGGTGTATTCACTGCAAAATCTGGTGCAACTACCAAGATTTATCTAGCGGCAAACCCTTCACATTTAGAAGCGGTTAACCCGGTTCTTGAAGGAATTGTGCGTGCCAAGCAAGATAAATTAAATGTGAAGAATGCATTTAGCGTAATGCCAATTTTGCTACACGGAGATGCGTCATTTGCCGGTCAAGGCGTAAACATGGAGACCTTGCAGATGGGCCAATTAAGTGGCTATCGCACCGGTGGAACCGTGCATATTGTGGTTAATAACCAAGTTGGCTTTACTACTTCGCCAAACGCTTCACGTTCTGCGCGTTATGCAACTGATATTGCAAAGATGATCAATGCGCCGGTATTCCATGTAAATGGCGATGATCCTGAAGCATGTGTACGCGTTGCGCGTTGGGCTTTTGAATATCGCCAAGCATTTAATAAAGATGTAGTGATTGATCTAGTTTGCTACCGCCGTCGTGGACATAACGAAGGTGATGAGCCAAGCTTTACTCAGCCACAGATGTACAAGTTAATTGATGCAAAGCGCACTACTCGCGCTCTTTATGCTGAAGCTCTAGTAGGTCGTGGTGATATCACTGCCGAAGAGAATGAAGCAATCTCTAAGCAGTTCCAAGCAGAGTTAGAAGCAATCTTTGCTGCAGTTCACAATGTCGAACCAGAATCTCCAAACTGGCAGATTCCAAAGACTGCCGAACCGCACGATAATCCAACAAATATTGCTGCTGATGTTGTAAACAAGATTGCGGCAACTCAAGTTGCAGTGCCTGAAGGATTTACAGTTCATCCAAAACTTATGCCGCAGTTACAAAAGCGCATTGATATGGTTAAGGATGGTGCAATTGATTGGGGAATGGGTGAAACCATTACCTACGGTTCACTTCTACTTGAAGGACATCCGGTCCGAATTGCTGGACAAGATGCGCGCCGCGGAACATTTAGCCATCGCCATGCAGTGGTAATTGATAAAGAAAATGGCAACGAATGGACGCCGCTTCGTGCGTTGACCAGTAATGATTCCCAATTCTTCGTAGTTGATTCGCTGCTCTCTGAATATGCTGCGATGGGCTTTGAATATGGATATTCCACAATTCGCCCTGAAGCGTTAGTTATTTGGGAAGGCCAATTTGGTGACTTCGTAAATGGTGCACAGACAGTTATCGATGAATTCGTATCTTCTGCGCTACAAAAGTGGGGCGAGCGTTCTTCAGTAGTACTTGCACTGCCGCATGGTTATGAGGGACAAGGTCCAGATCACTCTTCTGCTCGCATTGAACGTTTCTTACAGCTATGCGCTGAGCAGAATATGACAGTCGTACAACCAACTACACCAGCACAGTTCTTCCATGTAATGCGTTGGCACATTAAGAATCCAGCTAAGCGCCCGATGGTTTACTTCTCACCAAAGTCGCTACTTCGCTTAAAGGCCGCGACCTCTAAAGTTGAAGAATTTACTAATGGTTCTTTCCAGAAAGTAATTGATGATCCGCAAGTTCAAAATGCATCACGTTTGATCTTCTGCTCTGGTCGCGTTTACTACGATTTAATTGCAGAGCGCGAGAAGTTACAGGAATCATCAACTGCAATTGTTCGAGTAGAGTTGCTTTACCCACTTCCTGCAGATGAAATGGCAGCGATTGCGGCAAAGCATCCAAATGCAAGTCTGCTCTGGGTTCAGGATGAACCAGCAAATCAAGGTCCTTGGTCATTCATCGCACTTCGCACTGCAGAACAATTTGGCGGTCCTGGCTTTGGCGGTCGCACACTTCGTCGCGTATCTCGACGCGCAACAGCTTCACCTGCAACTGGAAATCATCACCTGCATGAAGATGAGCAGAAAGCTCTGATGCAGGAAGCGTTTACTCGCTGAGTTTTCTAATAACTCTAGCTTTCACGAATCGCGAAGGAATCGCACCCCAATGTCTAGAGTCAATCGATTCTTCTTTGTTATCGCCTTCTACCGTAACCATGCCTTGACCGGTATGACCACCAATTTCATAACGCACGATTCGCTTTAACATCAATTCACCTTCGCGCTCGACGAGCACTACTTCGCCAGTATGAATCGGTTGCAGGTCAGAGCTTCGGTACTTAACCAGAATGCGATCTCCTGGTGCGAAGGTCGGAAGCATGGAGTTGCCGCTTACTTTCATAAGCTCAAAGCCGAAGATGCGCATTGAAACCTTCCCGAGTAACCTTTAGCACCTAAGCCTAATTAAGGCTTTGCTAAGTTGGAAACGGAGATAAAGATGAAGGTTGTTAAGGCACATTGCGATCTACCTTGTGGCGTTTACGATCCAGCCCAAGCTCGCATCGAAGCGCTTTCAGTAAAGGCTTGCATGGAAAAGTATGCAGCTTCAAGTGATGCAGATTTCAAGTCACGCTCAGTAGCAATTAAAGAAGAGCGTTCACATCAAGTTAAAGAACACTTATGGGTGCTTTGGACTGATTACTTCAAGCCAAATCACTTCGAGGCATACCCACAACTTCACAATCTATTTAACGAAGCTACCAAGCTTGCAGGCGCTGCAGGAACAAAGGGCACTCAAGATGTAGCAGTTGCAGATAAGTTGATCGCAAAGATCGACGAGATTGCAGAAATCTTCTGGGCAACTAAGAAGTAGATTGCTCTTTCAAAAATCCTCCGAAGAAAGTGATCGGAGGATTTTTTATGCCCAGATTACTTTGCTTCGAAGAGGCTCTGCGCAGCGGTGCGAGCTAAGAAGGTAACCCGATCAACTATTTGGCGGCGCTGAGTTGATTGTGCAACTAAGCGCTCTCCTTCGTAAATTTCGATATTGAAATCTAAGTCATTTTCATTCTGCGCAATACATTGCGCGCTTGCTTGTAGCTCTGCGCCAATTGCTGCGCTGCTATAAAAATTGGTGTTCATCGAAGTTGAAAATGTCGAAATGCCAGTCTCAAAGAACTCATTAATCGCTGCAATTGCTGCTGATTCCATCAAAGATATGAGCACTGAGTTATTTACAACAGTTAAATCACCAATGCCATTTGCAGCTGCAGTATCGCCAGGGCGAACAGTCATAGAGGCAAAGCCAAGCGCGCCAACAAAGCTATTGGGATTCTCGTTAACTTGGGCGGTGCTCATGCCCTATTTATAACTTAGTTTTTATCTGGATCGTGGAATTCTTGGGTAGATTCAATGTGAATTTCGCGTTGCACGACCTGGCCAAATTCATCGATTTCAATTGAGACTTGGCTCATTCGAAATTCCGTCACAACTTGAGGTGAATTCTGCTGCCAGATCGCTACTTGGATCTGTTGGTGAATTGAGTTGATCAAAGATTCTGGCGCTTTTTCACAGCAGCTGCGCTGAAGCAAGGTGCGCATGAACTCATGAGCGATTTTTTCGGTCTCTACTTCAAGTTTGCAAGGTGCGCACTTTTCTAGATGGCGATCGACAGACGTTGGATCAAGATTATTCTCTTCGAAAAATTGCGGACCATCTGCAAGTAAAAGCAGGGCATGCTTTACCTGTTCGCAAGGAAGTTCGTGGCTCATGATTCACCACCTTTGACATAACCTAATTCACGCGCGTAATCAGTTAGCTTCTCTCGTAACTGTTTGCGGCCGCGATGCAGACGAGACATCACAGTTCCGGCTGGAACGCCGACAATCTCAGCAATCTCTTTGTATGAAAAACCTTCGACATCTGCAAGGTAAACCGCCATGCGAAATTCTTCTGGGATTTCTTGTAGCGCGCGTTTAACATCTGAATCCGGCAAACTTTCTAGTGCGCTAATTTCAGCTGATTTTCCCTGATCCGAAGTATGCGATGCAGATTTATGTAACTGCCAATCTTCAACTTCGGCATCAGCAGTTAACTGTGGTTGGCGCTGAGCTTTGCGGTAATTATTAATAAATGTGGTGGTTAAAACTCGATAAAGCCACGCTTTTAAATTTGTGCCTTCTTGAAATTGATGGAAGGAAGCAAAAGCTTTTAAGTAAGTATCTTGCACTAAATCTTTGGCATCTTCAGGATTCCTGGTGTAGCGAAGTGCGGCGGCATAAAGTTGATCTGCAAATTGCATGGCATCGCGTTCGAAGCGCGCATTGCGATCAGCTTCGCTCTCTTTAACTAATTCTTTGGATGCCATTTGAGATAAGACTACTGGCAAGGCTTCAAGAACGCTCTTCGCAGCCTTTCGCCTGGAGCGCTCTAGCTCGCTGCCCTTATCTGTAACCATCGCCCCTTTAAAACCCTACAGACCTGACTTGTATTCCCAAACCATTAAAAATAGGAACCTGGCCCTATCCGAGCTCAGTTTTTCGCCGAAATCAGAAGAGCGTCTCCGGTTCTGTTATCGAGATTGGGATTACTAACTCTGGCCCGTCATTGGCAACTTTATTGACTGCATCGCTAACCGGCACTGGATGGAGATTTGCATCTGGTTTTTCAGATTTCATCAAATCAATTAACTCGTGTGTTGAATGTTCGCCAACATCCAACCAATCGTTCCACTTTTCACGAGGAATCATTACAGGCATCCGGTGATGGATCTTCGCTAGTTCACCAACCGCTTCACGGGTAATAATTGATGCGGTCGAAATTGTTTTTCCTGATGGTGAACGCCAAGTATTCCAAATTCCAGCAATTGAAAGTGGATGGCTATCGTTACTTGTAATAAAGAATGGTTGTTTAGTTTTGTAAAGACCTAACTCAGTGGCCCATTCGTAATAGCCATCAGCTGGAATTAAACAGCGACGAGATTTAAATGAGTCTCGAAATGTTGGCTTCTCAAAAATTGATTCAGAACGTGCATTGATGGCCCGTGATTGCGATGCCCTTGCTTCAGTTTCATCAGTTAGCCAATGGCCAATCATTCCCCAGGATGCAGTTGCTAATTCACGATGATTCTGGGCATCATTTCTGACAATATAAATTTCTTTGGTTGGCGCAATATTCCAACTTGCTGGAAGTGCATTTTCAGGAAATTTTCCGGTGACCGCGAACTCTTCGACTAAATCACGCATTTCTTGAGTCTGCGCATAGCGACCACACATAACGCAATGATAACCAGCAAAATACTTGTGTGGAGAATCCGCTTTCGCACAAATAACTAATGATTTAATGAAAATTGGCAGCTATCCATACGCGATAGAATTAAGCATATGGTTTCAGCGAGCAATGGCGATCATTCGTCTAGTCAGAATAATCAGCCGCTTTGGCGCGCGCCATTTCGTGGAAAGAAACCAGTAGATGTCCAGGTAACTATTCCTGGCTCTAAATCTGTAACTAATAGAGCATTGATTCTCGCTGCCCAAGCAGAAGGCACATCTAAACTTCGAAAGCCATTGGTTTCACGCGATTCAGAGTTGATGATTGCTGGTCTTCGTGCACTTGGCATAGAAATTAAAGAGAGTAATGAAAGTACAGATAATAAAGAATCTAAAGAACTGATATTTGAAGTAACTGGTGGTTCATTAAAAGGCCCCGCAAAGATTGATGTCGGAAATGCCGGCACCGTAATGCGCTTCTTGCCACCACTTGCAGCGCTTGCAGATGGCGCAATCTCTTTTGATGGCGATGCGCGTTCGCATGAAAGACCACTTGGCCCAGTAATCAAAGCTTTAGAAGAGTTGGGAATTTCAATTGATCATGCCGGTCGTTATGCCCTACCGCTTACCTTAGAGAATAAAAATAGCGGAAAAATTCGTGGCGGCGAGCTAGAAATTGATGCCAGCGCTTCATCTCAATTTCTTTCTGCGCTACTACTAATTGCGCCAAGCACTGAACTTGGAATTACTGCAAAACATGTTGGTGGTGCACTACCTTCGATGCCACATATTGAAATGACAGTTCAAATGCTTCGAGATTTCGGAGCGCAGGTAGATGTCGATAAGCAGAATAACATTTGGAAAGTCGCGCCAGGAAAGTTAATTGCACAAGATTTAACTATCGAACCTGATTTATCTAATGCGGCACCTTTTATGTCAATCGCAATGGTTTGTGGCGGATCAGTAACGATTCTAGATTGGCCAAAAAAGACCACGCAACCTGGAGACCAACTGCGCGATATTTTCACCAAGATGGGAAGCAAAGTAGATTTTGTTAATGCAGGTGGAACAAGCGCGCTAAAGATAACTGGCGGTAATTCCATAAAGGGTATTGATATTGATCTACATGAAGTTGGCGAATTAACGCCGGCGATCGCAGCGTTGTGCGCCCTAGCTGATTCCCCTTCATATTTACGCGGAATTGGCCATTTAAGACTCCATGAAACTGATCGTTTAACTGCGCTACGCACTGAATTAAATGGTTTAGGTGGCGATGTAGTTGAAGAACCAACTGCGCTACGCATTAATCCAAAGCCGCTGCATTCTGGTGTCTTTCATACTTATGAAGATCATCGCCTAGCGACATCTGGTGCCACTATTGGTTTAGTTGTCGAAGGTATTGAAGTAGAAAATATCGCAACTACTCGTAAGACCATCACTGATTTTCCTGCGCTTTGGAATAGCTTGCTATGACCCGTCGCAACTATGATGAATCAGATGTGCGGATCCGACCAAGTCGTCGCACTAAACCAAGAACCAAGGATCGCCCAAGCCACGATAATGCAGTAAATGCATTTGTAATTACAGTTGATAGAGGACGAACAACTTGTGTTTTGCCTGATGGAGTTCAAATTACGGCGATGAAAGCTAGAGAACTTGGTCCTAAATCTGTCGTAGTAGGCGATCATGTTCGATTAGTTGGCGATACCAGTGGTGCGGAAGGTTCTTTAGCGCGTATCGTCGGTATTGAAGAACGTCGCACTGTTTTAGTACGCACAGTTGATGATGCGGCGCAATTTGAAAGAACTATTGCATCAAACATAGATCAATTAGTAATTGTGGTAGCTGCGGCAAATCCTGAACCTAGACGCGGATTAATTGATCGCTTTCTAGTAAGTGCATTCACGGAAGATATTGATCCGATTATAGTTTTCACTAAATGCGATTTAGCAGCACCTCCTAGTTTTATCAAGGATTATGAATCAATCGGAGTTACATGCTTTGCAGTTCAAAAAGGTGGAGACCTAAGTGCATTACATGATGCGTTAAACCATAAAGTTTCAGTAATGGTTGGGCACTCCGGTGTTGGTAAATCAACTTTACTAAATCAATTAACTGAAGCAGATCGTGCAACTGGTGATGTGAACGATGTAACTGGCAGAGGTCGCCACACTTCATCTTCTGCGTATGCCGTAGCGTTAAAAGATTTTCCAGGAGAAAAAGCAGGTGTTGATAGCTGGTTAATAGATACTCCTGGCGTTCGTGCCTTTGGACTTTCACATCTTGATCCATCAAAAATTATTGCTGCTTTTGATGACTTATTGGAAATCACAAATTCCTGCATGACTAATTGCTCTCATAATGAAGCAGATTGCGCGCTTAATGAATGGATGGCACCAAATGGAGTTGAGATTCCAGAACGTGTAGCGCGCGTTACAAGTTTAAGAGCCTTGCTTGCAGCGGGGCTAGAATAGGCAAATGGCTTACCAAGCAGATCTAGATTTAGTTAGACAAATTGGTCAACGTGCTGATGCCGTTTCAATGGCAAGATTCTTAGCGCAAGATTTAGTTATTGAAACTAAACCCGATGCTTCACCGGTAACAGATGCCGATAAAGCAACCGAGAAAGCAATCCGCGAGATTCTCGAGAGCGAAAGACCCAATGATGGAATCTTGGGTGAAGAATTTGGCGCAGATATTTCAGGCAAGAAACGCTATTGGGTAATTGATCCAATTGATGGCACAAAATCTTTCTTGCGCGGTCTACCTGTCTGGTCTACTTTGATAGCGCTTGTTGAAGTGAATACAAATGATAAGAATGAAGAAGTTCACGAAGTAGTTGTTGGCTTGGTCTCTTCCCCAGCGCTTTCTAGAACTTGGTTTGCAAGTAAAGGTGGCGGTGCATTTACCACCTTTGATTCCAAGCATGATCTAAATAAAGGTCAGCCACGCAAAATTTCAGTTTCTAAAGTAAATGAAATCAAGAATGCACATTTGGGCTATTCAGATTATGTTGGATTTGGCGAAAAGCTAAATGGTTTTCAATCATTGGTTAATGAAGCCTGGCGCACGCGCGCAGTTGGCGATTTCTGGTCACATATGTTGGTAGCAGAAGGCGTTATGGATGTTGCAATCGAACCAACACTTGCGCTCTGGGATATGGCGCCGCTAGATATTGTGTTGCGCGAAGCTGGCGGATCTTTCTCTGATTTAGCCGGAAATAATGGACCTTTTGGTAAAAGTGGTCTTTCAACTAATGGGCTACTGCAAAGTGAAGTTGTGGCAAGGTTAAATGGCTGAGGTAAACGAAAAATCTCGTGCTGCGCTAGAACCTAGGACTTTCAAAGTCACAGGAATGACTTGCAATGCCTGCGTTAATTCAGTTGAACGATCATTAAATTCTATGCCCGGCGTTTCGGCCACAGTTAACTTTGCAGCTGAAACTGCACATGTCTTAGCTCCAGCCGAAATAACTGGTAAAGAAATTATTAAACAGATTGAATCTGCTGGTTACAAAGGCAAGGAAATTGGCGATAACGAAGCCATCACTTTACACAGTAAGAAATCTGCTGTTGCTTTGATTTTTGCTCTAATTTTCACCATTCCTGTTGCGCTTTTCTCTATGTTCATGAATCTTCAAATGCAATTTGGAAATTGGCTGGTAGAGCTAACTAAATTCTTTAATTGGGATTTGCCAACAACTAGCTTCCATCAATTAGTTCATATTGCGCTAGTAATTCTGAGTGCGCCAGTTGTATTAATAGTCGCTTTTCCAATTCATCGCGCCGCGCTTCGTAACTTCTTCCACCCCACGATGGATAATTTAATTTCGCTTGGCTCATTAACGGCATTTGGTTGGTCTATTTATGCAGCTCTCTGGGATTTAGATTATGTTTATACAGAGGTCGCAGCCTCAATCGTGACGTTAGTAATCCTTGGACGCTACTTAGAATCTCGCGCAAAGCGCAGTGCAAGTAATGCGCTCTCTGAATTACTAAAAATCTCAACTAAAGAGGTAACTGTCGTTCGTGGTGGCTTGCCACAACTGATTCCAGTAGATCAGTTGGTTATCGGAGATGTCTTTATAGTGAACCCAGGTCAACGAGTTGCTACAGATGGCGTTGTCGTCTCAGGGACTTCAAGTATTGATAACTCATTAATTACTGGCGAATCCGTACCTGTAGAAGTTGCTCCTGGTGATCGCGTAATCGGTGCCACGGTAAATCAAAATGGTCGCTTAGAGATACGTGCAACCCGCGTTGGAAAAGATACGGAATTCGCTCGAATTACTGCGATGGTTATCAGTGCACAAGGCGAGAAAGCGCCGATTCAAAGATTAGCTGATCGGATCTCAGCCATCTTCGTGCCAATTGTTACTACGTTAGCAATTGCTACCTTCGTATTTTGGCGCTTTACAAATGGTGAAAGCCTTGCAGTTTCCATTGAAATTGCGGTTGCAGTATTAGTAATTGCTTGTCCTTGCGCACTTGGTCTTGCTACTCCAGTTGCGCTACTTGTGGCATCAGGTCGCGGCGCATTACGAGGTATCGTGCTTCGTAAACCTTCAGCTCTTGAAACTGCTAGAAATATCACCGATGTAGTGCTGGATAAAACTGGCACCTTAACTACTGGTGTTATGAAAGTTGAGAAAGCAACAATTGTTCCGGAAGCTGCAAAAGTATTAGGAGATTCCTGGAGCTCGGTTGCTACAGAAGTGATGATTTTAAATATCGCTGCTGCTATTGAATCCCAGAATAATCATCCAATTGCAGAAGCAATTGTTCGTTATGCCAAAATTGAAAAACCGTTGCCAGTTACCGAATTTCAAATAACACCTGGTGCTGGCGCTGCCGGCAGAGTGACAATCGGCGATCAGAGCGCAATTGCAATCATTGGATCGCCTGCTGCTGTTGCACATTCTTCAATGGCTTTCCATCCAAAACTTGCAATGGCTATCGCTGATGATGAAGCCGCAGGTCTTTCCGTTTCAGTCCTTGCAATTGAAGGTGTTGCAGTTGCAGTATTTGCAGTCGGCGATTCCATCAAAGCTGATGCACAGAGCACTGTTTCAATTTTGAATTCACGTGGCATTAATGTCTGGCTGCTTACAGGCGATCACAGTGATGTAGCACTAAATACTGCGCACCATGTTGGAATTCATGAGAATCATGTAATTGCTAACGCCTCACCGGAAGCGAAGATTTCACTTATAAAGAGCTTGCAAGCCGAAGGCAAGCAAGTATTAATGATTGGTGATGGCGTAAACGATGCCGCTGCTCTTGCTGCAGCCAATCTCTCAATGGCAATGGGAACCGGCACAGATACTGCGATTGCTACTGCTGATATCACGCTAACTAATCCGGCGCTGAAATCAGTAACTGATGCTCTGGATTTATCGAAGAAAACTTTAAGCACTATTCGCGGTAATTTAGTTTGGGCCCTTATCTACAACGTAATTGGAATTCCAGTTGCCGCCCTTGGCTTACTAAATCCAATGTATGGGGCAGCTGCAATGGCGCTTTCTAGCTTATTTGTTGTTACTAATTCGCTCCGGATTAAGTAACCAGAATCTAAGTGTTGGGAATCAAGAATCATGCAGACAAATAACGCAGGACTTGCTAAGCCCAAACTTCGCGGCGTAATCCATTTAGTAATGTCGCCAATTTCCTTAGTGGCTGGTCTAGTTATGATTTCAGCAGCATCTGAGCTCCGTGGCCGTGTAACTTTAAGTATTTTTACGTTAACTGCAGTCACACTTTTTACTTGCAGTGCGCTTTATCATCGAATTAAATGGAGCGATAAATACCGTGGACTTTGGCGCCGTATTGATCATGCCAATATTCCTATTCTTATTGCCGGTACCTATACCCCGTTTGCGGTATTCCTTCTTACTCCAACGCAGCGCAATATTCTGCTTACTGCTGTTTGGGTTGGCGCGCTAACAACTGCCTTCTTACGAATAGTTTGGCTTAAAGCGCCGCGTTGGTTATATGTCGCTGCATATATTCTCCTTGGCTGGGCAGCTTTGGTTTACATTCCAACTTTCTATCAAAGCGGTGGAGTTTTAGTTTTCATTTTGATTTTGCTTGGAGGTATTTGCTACACAGCAGGCGGAGTTGTGTATGCCTTAAAGAAACCTAATTTCAACGTTAATTGGTTTGGCTTTCACGAACTCTTTCATGCGCTAACTGCGGCGGCTTTTATCTGCCATTTAGTCGCGGCAATGCTTACTGTTTTTCGTGCCTAACTACTCAAAACATTCAAATTATTTCACTTAGCAATTCACTTACTTTTGCTTTGATTTGATCTCGAATCTTACGAACAGTTTCAATGTCTTTACCAGCTGGGTCTTCCAGCACCCAATCCTCATAGCGCTTACCTGGATAAAATGGACAGGTATCGCCGCAACCCATTGTGATCACGACATCAGATTCTTGCACTGCTTTGTTAGTAAGTATTTTTGGAGTGTTGTTGGCAATATCGATTCCAACTTCAGCCATCACCGCAACGGCAATTGGATTTATGGAATCTTTTGGCGCAGAACCTGCAGATAGTACTGTCACTTTGCCATCTGAAAGTTTCTCCATGAATCCTGCAGCCATCTGAGATCGGCCAGCGTTATGTACACAAACAAAGAGCACTGTTGGTTCTTTGCTCATGATTTATCTAATTTCATAGAAATTGAATACCAAGCAACGAGTACGAGGGCTATGAGTTGTGCGCCAATAAAACCTAAAACTGATGCAGGAGCAATTCCAGCAAATGAGTCAGTAAAAATCCGGCCTAGAGTTACTGCTGGGTTTGCAAAGGAAGTAGATGCTGTAAAGAAGTAAGCGGTGGCAATCCATGCGGGCACTAAATAATTTACTTTTGAAGGTTTGGCAATTATCACCAGCAATAAGCCAAAAGTTGCTAATACTTCCCCGATAAATGTTCCAGAGTTGAATCTATCTTCAGTGGATATTTCAATGAAATTACTGGAAAACATAAAGTTCGCTGTAATTGTTCCAAGAATCGCCCCGAGAATTTGTGACAAAATATAGCCAAGAGCGTTAGCTGGCTTAATCTTCTTTTTAATCAAGAGATACAGAGTAACCACGGGATTAAAATGAGAACCGCTGACATCTGCAAATACAGAAATTATCACTGCCAGCATTGCAATCGTTGCCAAGGCGTTTATTAGAAGTTGTAGAGCAATATTGGATGTCAGGTTGGTGGCCATATACCCCGAACCAACCACAGCGGTTAAAAGAAAGAAAGTGCCAGTGAATTCTGCTAAGTACTTCCTCATAAATCCCTAACTAAAACTAAATATTAGAATCATCAATTGGCCAGAAAGTACCCTATAAATAGAAATATTTAGGAATGCCGAAGTGAATTTTAAGTAAATAGTAGCGGGGGCAGGATTTGAACCTACGACCTCTGGGTTATGAGCCCAGCGAGCTACCGAGCTGCTCCACCCCGCGTCGGTATGCGTAACTTTAGTGTAATTACATCAGTAACGCAAAATTGATAGTTATGCCCATTAATTTCGAGTAATAGCTAATAGAAGTAAAAAATCGGAAGTAATTAGCGACCTTTAAAACAGATGCTAATTACTTCCGATTCTCTTAATTACTTCTTATTCTGATTCTGCGCTGCAATAGCTGCATTGATTGCAGACTTCAAACGATCTTGTGCTTGACCGTATGCAGTGAAGTCTCCCTTTGCCAATGCGCGTTGTGCATCTGCAAGTGCTTGCTTTGCACTATTTAGCGCCGCATTCAATGATGCGCTTGAAGTGCCAGTGCCACCGGTTGCGCCACCAGTTGATGTACCGCTTGCAGATGTACCGGAGTTGCCACCGAATACTTGATCAAGTGCTCCCTTTAGTGAATTATCGAAACCGATTTGATCACCGAAGGAGACTAGAACTTTCTGTAGCAATGGATAAGCCGCAGCGTTTGCAGTTGCACGAACATAAACCGGTTGTACATAAAGTAGACCGCCACCTACAGGAAGAGTTAACAAGTTACCAAGAACTACATCAGAACCACCTTGGCGAAGTAGTGAAAGCGTTGTTGCTACTTCAGGCTTTGCTTCGAAGTTCGAAGAAACTTGAGTTGGTCCAGGAATATTTGTGCTTCGTGGCAACTGCAATACGGTGATCTTTCCGTAATCCTTACCAGGAGAAGCATTTACCGCTGCAAATGCGGAGAGGTTTTCACGACCACCGCGTGGCACAAAGGGAGTAGTAAGCATGAACTTCTCATCCTTCTCGCCAGGTAACTGCATCGTTGTGTAATAAGGAGGTTGGTTCGCGATATTGCCACCGAATGTTGATGGATCGCGAGGTACGCGCCAGAAATCCTGACCTCCATAGAAGGCTGATGCGCTCTTTACGTGATACTGAGAGAGTACATCGCGTTGAACCTTAAAGAGATCTTCTGGATAACGTAAATGATCCATTAAATTAGTAGAGATTTCACTCTTTGGCTTTACCACTCCTGGGTATGCCTTATTCCAAGTTTTTAATACTGGATCTTTGACATCCCATTCGTAGAGTGAAACTGTGCCGTCATATGCATCAACGGTTGCTTTAACTGAGTTACGGATGTAATTAACAGTCTTATCTGCTTGTGCAACTACTGCACTACTACGAGTAGTAAGCGCATCGGATGTCGCATTTGAGAGCGTGGTCTTCTGCGCATATGGGAAGCCAGCTGTAGTGGTGTAACCATCAATAATCCATTGAACTTTGCCATCAATTACTGCTGGATATGGATCTCCATCAAGAGTTAACCACGGAGCAACTTTCTGGACACGCTCGCGTGGATTACGGTTAAAGAGAATTTTTGATTCTGCGTTGATCAAATTAGATAGCAAGATTCGTTGTTCTTGATACTTAATTGCAAAGACCAAGCGATTGAACAAGCTACCAACAGGCACGCCACCCTTACCGGTGTATGTGGTGTTCTTCTGACCGTTTGGCGAAGTGTCATCTGGATAATCAAATTCGACGGGAGTCTCTGACTTGCCACCGATGATTGAGTAATCAGGAACGTTTTCGCCGAAGTAAATGCGCGGTTCAAACTTTCCTAAACCACCAGTTGGTGGCAGATCGCCAACTACGAAGTTTGGTTTGCCGTCTGGATCTACGGTGTTACCAAAAGCTGCCACAAATCCGAATCCATGTGTGTAGACCAAGTGATCATTAATCCAGTTACGAACTGGATTTCCTTCGATGTTCAATTCGCGAACTGCCACAACGGTATCGCGCTGAACGCCGTTTACTTTGTAACGATCAATATCTAATGAATCAGCAAATGAGTAGTAAGGCTTAATCTGCTGTAGCTGACGGAAAGTTGCTGACAGAACATTTGGATCCATCAAGCGAATATTCGCGATGGTATTTGCATCGTTAGCAAGCTGACCAGCAGTTGCATTTAAAGTTGCGTTGTAATCTTTAATTTCAACGCCATTTAAATCATAGGCCACGCGGGTGGCATCAATGTTGCGCTGAATATATGGGGCTTCTTTAACAGATTCGCTTGGCTTAACCTGGAACTGTTGAATGATTGCTGGATAAATAGTCTGAATTAGAAGTGATGAAACTACAAGTAAACCAATACCTAGAACTGGAAGCGAAATAGTCTTGCGAACGATATTTGCAAAAAATAGACCAGCACATACCAGAGCAATTCCAGCCAAAATTACTTTCGCTGGCAGCAATGCATTTACATCAGTGTATGTAAGACCGGTAATTAAGCGGTTTTGTTTTAGCGCTAACCCATAGCGATCAAACCAATACGCCGCTGCTTTGGCTAGAACTATAAAACCAATAAGCACTGAAATTTGAACACGTGCGGCGACAGTTACCACTGAATCAAGTCTTTGACCTGGTGTCGGAATACGAATTCCGCCATATAAATAATGCACTACAACTGATGCAATCAATGAAAGTACAAAAATAGTTGTAATAAAACCAATTAGCGATTGATAAATAGGTAACTTAAAGGCAAAGAATGAGATATCTAAATTAAATTGTGGATCTTTCACCCCGAAATCTGTGGCATTTGTAAATTGCAACCACTGTGACCAGAACGGAGTTGCAGAAGAACCTGCCATGTAAAAGACCAGAACAAATAGTGCGATTGCAAAAACGCGACGCTTCGGTTCGATTTGGGTGCGATAGCGTTCGAGGTTATCTACTTCAACTGCCATCGGGGCATAAACCGGGCGATTGCGATAAGCAATGATCACGTTAGCTAGAACTACAAGTGCAGTAATCAAACCGGCTCCGATAAAGAGCACCACTTTGGTAAATAAGGTGGTCTGCCAAACAGAGGTATAACCAACTGATCTAAACCAGAGCAGATCAGCATAGAAAGAGCTGACTGAAATGAATCCGGTGATCAGAATAAATAAGGCAATAACAGTCAGGGCTAGCGGGCTACGTCTTAACTTCGCTGCTTCACGACCAAAATTGTTACCAAAGTTATTGCCAAAATTTCCTCCGAACTGATTTCCGAAGTTATTAAATGACATCTGATGGCCTATCTGTTAGGTACTGCTCGGTTTATTACTGGGTTTATTACTGGGTTTATTACTGGGGTTCTTACATACCTTAGGTTTTAAAGCTATTAGGAGATAGAACAAAAAGCTCTCAAAAATGCTTCCTTAGTAGATTGTTGACTTACTTGCGGAAAGAATCCTGGAACTTCTTGAAACTTGCAGTGGAGCGGAGGGTGTCGTTCTCGTACTTATCCTTGAATTTAGAGACCCATACCGCATAGCCGAGCGCACCAATAAGCCCCAATGCAGGGACAATCCACCAGATTAGAGCTGAGGCGGCTGCGGACATGGGGCAATACTACGCACCTTAAGCAGGGTAACCTGCCACAGGTAAGTCACATTTATATGGAATATAAATGGAATACATGAGCAGCGAAGGTGGTTAGCCAATACATGACTCCTCCTAATTCCGGCTCTAATTCCGGCTCTAATTCCGGTTCTGGTTCTGGCTCAGGCTTCGGCTTTGGTTTTGGCCCTGCCGATAATGGAGACGATGGCGAGGATAAAAACCAGAATAAAAAGGATGATAACTCTGCTTTTGATCTAAACGAGATGATGCGCCAAATGCAATCTGAGTTTCAAAAGATTCTTCCTGGCACACCACTTGGATTTTTAAATCCCGCAACTCTCTTCTCGCAACTTGGTAACTCCGGAAATCAAAATCAGAGCGCCTTACCAAAAGATGTGATTCGCGAAGTTGCTAAGAGATTTATTCAGGCACAAGGTAGCCAGCCAGTTGGCGCAAATGATCAAGCGCGATGTGAAGAGGCGTTATCAATTGCCAATGTTTGGCTAGATCAAGCAACAGTATTTCCGCAGGTAGCTTCTGATCATCCGGCAATCAGTCCTATTGATTGGTTAAACAACACCGTCGATGGATGGCATTCAACTTTTGAGCCACTTGCAGCAGGGCTTGCTAGCGCGATCACTAGATTAATCGAAGAGGCATCAACTGCGATGCAAAATGAATTACAACAAGATCCAAATTCTGCTGAAGGCCAAGCGATGGCTTCTCAGATGGCGCAGATGGGTCCGATGGCTCATATCTTGCGCACCTTCATCGGTTCGATGCTTGCGACCCAGATGGGACAGACCATTGGCGCGCTCGCTAGCGCTTCAAAAGGCACACACGATGCGGCGCTGCCAATTGGCAGCATCAAGCCTTCACTTTTGCCGCAAACTCTACGTAAATTCGGCGCCGATATTGAGATTCCGGAAACTGAAATTGCGATCTACTTTGCGCTTCGTGAATTAGCAACTGTCAGACTTTTTGAAAGCAATCCTTGGTTAGTTTCATATATGAATGCCGCAATCGCTGAATATGGAAAAGGAATTCATATTGATTTAGATGCGATTCAACGCCAAGCAGAAGAAGCGATGCGCAACATGGAAGGTTTTGGAAATAGTGATGAGCAGAGCGCAGAAGGTTTTACTATCGCGTTAAATAATGGTCTATTTACTCCAGAAGAAACGCCACAACAAGCAGCAGCGCTAGAGAAACTTGAAACTGCACTTGCGTTAATTGATGGTTGGATCGAAGAGGTTATTACTTTGGCCGCCGGAAATCGACTTCCATCACTGCCACAGTTAAGTGAACTGCTTCGTCGCGAGCGCGTATCTAACTCTCCGATTCAACAACTCTTTAAAGCTCTCTTTAATCTTGAAGTTTCACCACGCCAGATTCGTGAAGCAAGCAATTTCTGGAGCGAAATTAGAATGGCTAGCGCTGCAACAAATGAAAATGGCGATACCGGCAACAGCGCAATCGCATCACGCGACAAAATCTGGTCAGGCTTGCTGCCAACTGCTAAAGATTTAACCGATCCAATTGGATTCTTAAGCTCCACTTCAATTCCAGATGATTTGAGCGGGCTGTAATAAAGATTTAGAAATATATCTAGCTTTAAAAGGACAAGATCCCCGGGTCCATAACTATTAACTGCCTTCCCCTTGCAGCTATTAATTAAGTTATCCGAGGATCTTGCTGTGGCAAAACTTAGACTCTTAGCCCATTGAGTGCAAACCAATATCGCATGTGTCACAATAAAGTTGTGGTTGATACTTTCGGTGAAAAATCGGTAAGTAAGAGCATCGATGGCGATTTTGAGCAGACGCTACCTGGAATCGATGAGGGTGAGATCGTTGTAATCCGTTCTAAAAAAAGAAAACGGAACATCGCAGCCTTTAGACAGGGCGGAAAGATAGTAATTTCGATACCTGCCCGCCTTACCAAGGCCGAAGAGCGCCAAGTTGTCCCTGAGATGATTGCCAAAATCAAAGCTCAAGAGGTGGCAGCACCAGAATCTGAGTTAATGAAGTTGGTGGACCAACTTCTTTACCTTTACGCCCCGGAAATCGCGATTCGACCGCAATCTGTCAGCTGGCGAACAATGAATGAGCGATGGGGTTCTTGCACCTCAGTGGATCGCACCATCCGAATTGCCACGAAATTACAGCAAGCGCCAGATTATGTTCTCCACTTTGTGCTTTATCACGAAGCAATTCATCTGCAGCACTCAGATCATGGCGAAGAGTTCTACCAATTCCTTCATCGCTATCCAAGGCACCTGGAGGCAGAGGCGTTTTTAGAAGGTTTTGAATTTTCTGAGCGAATTAATTAAAGATTAATAAAAATTAGAAGCGAGCTGTGGTGCGCGCTTCGCGTAAACGACGAAGTCGCTTAACCAGAATCGGTGAAGCTGCGAGCGCATCATCGCGATCAATTAGATCATTTAATAATTGGTAATAGCGCGCAGGGGTCAGATCAAAGAGCTCTTTGATTGCGCTCTCTTTTGCTCCGGCATAGCGCCACCAAGAACGTTCAAAATCTAGGATTTTGATTTCGAGATCGCTTAGGCCGTTACCGCCACTTAAACCGCTAGCAGTGTCAATTGGTTCAATCGCTGACATATGCAGAAGCCTACTAGAGCGTCTCCAAAATCTTCTCTAAATCGTCGACATTGGTCCAAGGATTTACGATGGCAAAACGCAATATGGGTTTACCTTCATGTGACGAAGGCGTCACAAATCCAATTTGATCCTTTAATAATTTATCGGACCATCGTTGATAATCCTCTTTATTCCAGCCTTTTCTAGTGAAGGCCACAATAGATAGTTCTGGCTCCATTAATAACTCTAGATTTGGATGGACTTTTATTAGCTCCACCGCTTTCTTTGCAATCAACATGGTGTACTCCATCGCATCGCGATAGGCATCAGTGCCATTGGCGGCCAATGAGAACCAGAAAGGAAGACCGCGGGTGCGACGTGTCAGATGAATTGCATAATCAGATGGATTCCATTCATCGCCTTCATGCAAAGTATCTAAATAGCTTGCATGTTGTGCCAACGCATCTTTGGCGATAGTCGGATCCTTATAAATAAGTGCGCACGCATCAAATGGTGCAAAGAGCCATTTGTGCGGATCGACGATGAAAGAGTCTGCATGTTCGATGCCATCAAACTTTGCCCGAACTGAAGGAGCGCAGAGCGCTGCTAATCCATATGCGCCGTCGATATGGAACCAGATATCTCTTGCAACTGCCACATCATCAATTGAATCTAAGTGATCGATAATTCCTAAATTTGTTGTGCCGGCAGTAGCTACGATGCAAAATACTTTGCCGCCTGATTTTTCGTAATCTTCAATCGCCTTCTCAACTGCATCGCCATAAATTTTTCCATCAGCGCTACGAACTGCTTTTACGACATCAACATCCATAACTTTGGCCGCACCTGCAATTGATGAATGTGCTTGATCGCCGCAGACCACTGCCCACTTACCTTTGTGTTCTGGATGATTTCGTCTGGCATCTTCGCGCGCTACAACTAACGCGGAAAGATTTCCGATAGTTCCGCCAGATACAAATACGCCGCCAGCTGCTGCAGGAAATCCGGCCAAATCTGCTAACCAACGTAGCGCTTGGTTTTCGGCAAATACTGCGCCAGCGCCTTCTTGCCATGAACCGCCATAAATAGAAGCAGCGGAAACTACTAAATCAAAGAGTGATGAATACTCAGATGGCGCAGTTGGAATAAAAGCTAAATAACGTTCGTGATCCGTTGAGATACATGCTTTAGCTAATACCTCTTTAAAGATTTCAAGTGTTGGCAAACCGCCTAGACCTTTTGCCGTAATGGTATTGCCAACTTTCTCATATAACTCTTGTGCAGTTAATGGGCCATCAAGAGGCGGCTCTAAACGAAGACGTTCTAGTGCGTAGGCCAGAATTTCATCTGCTACCTCTTGCACCTCAGCATTAAATTTATGCACCTGCAAATTCTGCCACTAAATTACTTATTTGGTTATATGTTTAGTGAGATTGGATTTCTGGTCAATGCGCAACTTAAGCAACTCAAGCAAACTTGGTTATATTGCTCCTGTGGTAAATTTTCTAAAAGGTAATAGCGCGTATCGCCGTAGCTATATCTCACTTCGCGGCCAACAAATCTGGTCATCCGAATCTAAGCCACGTTTTTCAAAAGTGAGTTCAGTGCCGGTGCTGCTTCTTCACGGTGGCATGTCTCAAAGCGAAGGCTTTGATGGACGTTTGCGTCCGGCAGTATCAGGATTTCATGTTTACTCCTACGATCGCGCAGGCCATGGACGCTCTCCAGATCAAAAAGGCTCTTTTCATTTTGAATTTCAAATGCGCGAAGCGATTTCTTATCTGGAAGATGTAGTTAAAACACCAGCACACCTAATTGGCACTTCAGATGGTGGAATCATTGCGCTACTTGTGGCCATCAATCGCCCTGATTTAATTGAAACAATTACTTTAATTGGTGCTAATTACAACTCGGATACCGGATTTGCCGCACCTGATATTTGGATTCCAACTGATGAAGCTCGCGCCAAATATGCCAACTTCTCACCTGATCCACCTCATACTTTGGATGAGAAGATTGCGAAGATGGTTCATATCTGGCATACCGAACCGAATATGACTCTGGCTGAACTAAGAACTATCTCTTGCCCGACGCTAGTTATCGCGGCCGATGATGATATGGCTTCGATTCAACATACCAATGAGATTTATGAAGCAATCAAGAATTCAAGATTGGCAATCATTCCGGGCTCTTCACATTTAATAGATAAAGATCAGCCTGAACTCTTGAATAATGTGATTAGAAATTTCCTACTTAACCACCAATACCCAGCTACTTTGATGCCCGTGCGACGCAAGCCGCATGAAGATCTGTAAATACTTTTGCGCTATCAGTAGCAATTGGTGAAAGTGACCCTAACTTTCGACTTAAGAATAAATCTGCTAGCTCTGGATTTCTAACTAACGCTGGGCCATGCATATAAGTTGCGATAATTTGCTTTGTTACTGCGCCATCAGAAGCTTCGTTCTGATGATTGCCAATTCCGCTAACTACAGTGCCTAGTGGTTGCAGCTTCTCAGTAAATCGACTTTGACCTGCATGATTTTCAAACCCAGTTAACTTTCCAATTCCCAGAGTTGAATCTAAAAGTAATTCACCCACGCTGCGCTTAGCCGCGGATTCGGTAACCACTGGTAACAATTCCAAACCAGCGATAGTTCTGCCGCCAGATGCGGGAAAGCTTTGGCCCAATAACTGAAAACCTGCGCAGACTGCAAAGAGATGTGCTCCGTTTTCCAGCGCTTTATTTAAAGTTAAATCTTTGCGCAGTAAATCCACTGCTGCGATTTGGGCATCATCTTCACCGCCACCTAAAAGATAAAAATCTCCATCGGTTGGTAACTTCTCATAAGCAGATGCGTTGATTACTTCATTTGCTATTCCGCGAACAGTTAAACGCCACGACAGCGTTGCCACATTGCCTTGGTCACCGTAAGTACCAAGTAGCTCAGGCAACAAATTGACGATTCGAATTTTTTTGGCGCTGCTGGTCATTTGTTAGCCAACCTATGAAAAGCAGTATATGAAGCGATTAAATCGGCATCACTTGCGCCAAACATCTTTGCAGCGGCTAGTTCATCTGTAACTACTTGATGGCTGATGCCATCTACCGTCAATCTAGCCGCTACGTCAATTCTGCGATCGCCCGTAACTATTACATTTCGCCCAGCTAATACTTTGAAATCTACATCCCATAACCACGACGTATCTTTGCCATCTTGGGTATTGGCATTCACAACCAGTAGGACATTCTTCAGATTACTGGAGCTACTTGTCTGCAAAGTTTCGCGCCATGAGGCAGGATTTTTAGATAACAGCAAACGGAAATTAGTTTGGCCAATTTGTTTGACTGCAAAGCGGCCGTCGACGCTTTTGATGTCAGCGATCGCTTTACTTGCTGCGTTGATTTGTAAACCAAATTCTTCCGCCACAATTAGCGCACGAGCAGCATTTTGTAGCGCCGCTTTTCCTGGAATTGAAGTCTTCACTTCAACATTCTTTGGGTTTTGGTTATTTGGAATTAATTCATTACCTACTAAATTCCAATCAGCGGTTGGCTTCGTAAAGCCACAATTGCATTTAAAACTTTCGCCGCTATTGCTCCAATTTAGTAATGCACCGCACTCTGGGCAGGTAGCGCCATCAATATGTCCGCGCTCTCCGGCGCTAAACCAAATTACTGATTTGGCACGCTTAGCCGCATAAACCACAAATGGATCATCACTTGATGCTAAAACTTTCAAATTACTTTGGTTATTTGCAGCAAGTGCCGTCCGCCATTTACTTGAAACTATCCGAACTTCCGATAGCCGATCTAATTGATCACGGCCAAGGTTTAACAACACAATCATCTCTGGTTTTGTTTTTTCAATCGCCCACGGAAGCACCAATTCATCTACTTCTAGTACTGCTACCTCAGCTTTTGGATTAGCGCCAAGCGCTGCCGCAATACCTGAGAAGAGATTTGCGCCAGTATGGTTATGAGCAATTGAGTATTTGCTACCAAGAGCTGCCGCAATCAACTTGGAAGTAGTGGATTTTCCGTTGGTGCCTGAGATCAAAACAATGCGCTTACCTTTAGCGAGCTTCGCTACCGCATTGGGTGCTAGCGCCATAATCAAACGGCCAGCGATAACAATGCCGCTTCCTTTACCAATTAACCTGGAAAGCGCGCCTATCGCTTTAGCTTTTAAGAGAACGATTTTTAGATACATAGCGCCGAAAATTTACTTAGCAATCTATCGCGGTAATCGAACCATCGGACACATCATAAATAGCGCCAGCCACAGAGACACCTTTACGTATCAATGGATAGGAACGAACTCTTTGTACGTCGACTGTCAACGCTTTCAGTTGATCGGATACCGTTCTAAATTCCAAAGAACGGGTATCAACGCCATACTCTTCCGAAATCAATTGATGAATTTCCGATTCTTCTGACTTAGCCATACGGCAATCAGTATGTGGCATGATCAAAATTCTCTCAACACCTAATAAATAAGTTCCAAGAACTAAGGTACGAAGAACGTCTTCAGTTACACGTGCGCCAGCATTGCGCAGAATCTTTACATCGCCACTTCGCATGCCAACCACTGATAACGGATTAATTCTGGAATCCATGCACGTGACGATGGCTAAGCCTTTTTTTGCTACTCCAGTTAGCTCTGAATATTTGAAACTCTTTTGGTACTCGACATTGGCGGCCAACAAATCATCAAACTTATCGTGCGGAAATTTGTCGCCAGTCATAGCCTGAATTCTAGTTTGCTTTACAGAGCCGACCGCAGCTATTTTCTTCGTAAACGTCTTAAATCTCTACGCAACTTGCGCCGATCTGCCTTTACTTTCTTATCGGTACGTGTCGTAAATCCCCATTTAAGAATAGGGATAAAAATCAAGGCAATGACCAAGAAGCCACTTAAGCTCTGAAGAAATAGGTCGTAATTGCTGCCGCGATACATGACGTTAGTTTAGTGAGAAACTAACGCCGTGAAACGCGGCATCTACGTAGCTTTTGATCAATTGCATACTGGTTATGGCGCGCTAAAAAATGCAGATCCCAAAAGAGATTTGATTTTTCTGGTTGAAAGCCAGCGCATGCTTCGAAGTCGCAACTGGCATATCCAAAGACTCTGGTTCATGATCTCTGCCGCTCGCCACTTTGCAAAAAATTTAGAGAGCCAAGGTTTTGAAGTTCATTATTTGAAGAGCGAAAGCACTTGGCAAGGTATTGAAGAGGTAATTAAAGGACAAAAGCTAACCGAAGTCGTGGCGGCTGAACCTAATTCCTACAAATTGCTTTCAGATCTATCAGGTAAAGTAACTTTGATTCCAAATGATTTCTTTTTAACAAACAAAGAAGATTTTATTAATTGGGCAACAAGCCAAAAAAGTTTGCTGATGGAGAATTTCTATCGTACTCAGCGTAAACGACTCAACATACTGATGGAAAATGGCGATAAACCATTGGGTGGTACTTGGAATTTTGATAAAGAGAATCGATTGCCACCACCAAAGAGTTACTACTACCCACCATATCTGACACACGAAATGGATGAACTAGATAATCAAGTATTGGATGAACTAAAAAGTTCTAAGTTAAATCTTTGGGGATCAGATCCTGATCAAACTTGGGGAACAACTCGCGCAGCCGCGCTTGAACAACTAGATAATTTCTTAACAAACCATTTTGAAAACTTTGGCCCTTATGAGGATGCTATGGTTTCGGAGAACTGGGCTTTTCATCACTCACTTTTAAGTCCATATATGAACATCGGTTTGTTGCATGCCGAAGAAATTCTGGCAGCAGTCCGAATTAGATTTCAAAAAGGTGATATTCCGCTTGCTTCATGTGAAGGTTTTGTCCGCCAAGTTATTGGTTGGCGCGAATATATAAATGGCGTTTATTGGTTCTTTGGTGAAGACTATCGAAGCTCCAATCACTTCAATTTAGAGCGAAAGTTGCTGCCTTTATTCGAAGATCCCACCAAAACAAAAATGGCCTGTGTGGCTACTCAAATTAAGGATATTCACGCAAGGGCGTGGGTTCATCACATCCCGCGATTAATGGTGTTGAGCAATCTAGCCTTATTAACCGGAATCAAACCAGAGGAGTTCTTAAATTGGATGCGCGAGGTATTTGTTGATGCAGCCGATTGGGTGATGGTGCCAAATGTAATTGGCATGGGCATGCATTCAGATGGCGGAAAGATGGCGACCAAGCCATATATCTCTGGTGGTGCTTACATTTCTAAGATGAGTAATTACTGCAAAGGTTGTAGCTACGATCCCAAATCCCGTACGGGTGAAAACGCTTGCCCGTTTACCAATCTATATTGGAATTTCCTATCTGAAAATGAGGCAGAGTTCACAAAGAACCATAGAATGTTTCAGCAGATGAGTGGGTTGAAAAGACTGTCAGATCTCGACAAAGTTAAAGTCGAGAGCCAGCGAATTCTTAAAGGTCTATCTCAGGGGGAAATTTGAGTAACAACTTAAATATCCAACGTTATGGCAGTGGCGATACCAAACTTGTAGCAATCCATGGTCTTGGTTCAGGTAGTAGCGCTTGGAATTTGGTAAGACCAGAGTTTGCTAAACATCTGGAATTCATCACAATTGATTTGCCTGGGCATGGCGCTGCCTATATGAAAGCAAATACAGAGATGAGCCCTGCGCGGTTAGCTGAGATCATCAAAGATGAATTACTTGCTAACGGCATAGATAAATTTCATTTAATGGGTAATTCGTTAGGTGGTTGGATCTGTTTAGAGATGGCAGCGCGCTATCCGCAAAACGTATTAACAGTAACTGGTGTTGCCCCTGCCGGGTTATGGTTAAAGGCAAAGACTCATCGAAATGGTGAATTAGCAATCAGTCGGTATATGGCTCGCGCGACCTATAAATTCGCACATCAAATCGCGCACTTTAAATTTATGCGTGCAATAGGCTTTAAATTAGTCAGCCCGCAGTGGGAGAAGTTCTCACCAGATACTTGCGCCGATGCTGCGATTGCAAGGGGTTCAGCATCGGGTTACTACTCATTGTGGGATGCTTTTTTAGGAAAGCGTTTTGAGCAACAAATTTCTGAACAGATACCGATAACAATTCTCTTTGGCGATACTGATTACACGTTGCCAGAAGATAGTTGCCAAGAGCGTTCATTATCTCCCAAACACTCAGTTTGGAAAATTCTTCCTAAATCTGGCCATGCGCCAATGTGGGTTTCTGTTAACGTAGTTGTTCAAGAATCTTTAAATACCGTTAAGAATGCACATTAACTTCGACTACTTTCCCGCTCTGCGGTTTTGCAGATATTTTTTAACATAGTTGGGAAAAGTAGCCAGTGAAACGGCGCAATAGCGCGCCAATAAAGTTGACCGCCAAGTCCTCGTGGTTGGAAAGTTGCAACTTGTTTTGCTATGACCTTTCCTCCCTCTTCTTTTAATTCAAATTCCAACCAAGC
>JBPCTD010000058.1:0-1587 GCA_051006515.1 Candidatus Nanopelagicaceae bacterium
CCGTTAACCAAAAGCAGGGCCTTTCGCGGAACTTTTGGCGCAAGATACGAGCGTGGAGACGGTTGCCCAAGCGCGTGAAATCACGACCAACCCAAGGCGAAGCGACAAAGTTTTTCGCTTTATCGTCTCAACGGTCGGGCTCGTGGCTTTCGCAGTTCTTCTTTTAATCGGAACATTCTTAGCTTTACGTGGCTTCCAAATATTTAAGATTGAAGGATTTAAATTCTTAACTACATCTGATTGGAATGTGGTTACTGATGATGCTGGAAATCAAACTTATACCTTCGGTATTGCGGCAATGTTGCTTGGCACAATACTTATTGCATTTACAGCGCTTGTTATTGGAGTACCAGTTTCAGTTCTTACAGCGCTTTTCTTGAATTTCTATGCACCAGAACGAATCAAAAAGTTCTTGGTAGCAGTCATTGATTTGATGGCCGCATTTCCATCGATTCTTTATGGATTATGGGGTTATTTCGTTGTAATGCCAATGGTCATCTATTGGTCGAAATTGCTTCATAAATATTTGGGCTGGATACCAGTATTTGATGTGCCACAACCATTTTTTGAAAGATCACCATTTCTTGCTGGAATAGTTTTGGCAGTAATGATTGTGCCAATCGTTACTTCTGTATCACGAGAAATCTTTTCACAAGCGCCGCTTGATCGAATCCAAGCAGCGTATGCGTTAGGCGCAACTCGTTGGTCCATGATCAAAACAGTTGTGCTGCCATTTGGCTCAAGTGGTGTAGTGGGCGGAGCGATGCTAGGACTTGGTCGTGCATTTGGTGAAACTGTCGCAGTATTCTCAATTCTTAATATCGTTTTCAAACCCAATTGGCAGATTCTCTTTGGAATGGGCGGCAACGTAGCTTCCATGATTGTGTTGAAGTGGGGCGAAGCATCTCCAATTGAAACTAAAGCGCTGCTAGCTGCAGGATTCGTGCTTTTCTTATTAACGCTATTTGTGAATTTCGTTGCGGATTACATTGTCAATCGTGCAGTTAAGTCAGGCAAGGCATGATCGAAACAGTAAAACCGCAGAAACCATGGAAGCGCACCCCAAGAGAGCAGATGGTGCCAGCAGCTCTGCTTGTGGCTAGTGCCTTGGCAACTTTCTTGACAGTTGCTACTACAGGTTTTGCGGGGAAGCTTGCTTACTTTGCGCTCTACTTTTTCTTTGCTGGACTTTCACTATTTTTGTACCACTACCGAACTGGTGGAAAGCAGGCAGCGAAAGATTCGATTGCTTCTACCGTAATGTTAACTGCGGCAATTTTGGTGTTTATGCCAGTAGTTAGCATTCTGTTTTCAACAATTGTAAAAGGTGTTCCGGGACTACATGCATCACTATTTACGGAAAGTATGTTCTCTGCATCCTATTTGGATCCAGTCAACAATGGCGGCTTGCTCCATGCAATCGTCGGTACTTTGTATTTGATTATCTTGACTGTGATTATTTCGGTACCAACCGGAATTTTAACGGCGCTTTATCTGACTGAAATTAAGGGACCAGGTTCAAGATTCATTCAATTTACCGTGCAGGCCATGTCCGGTGTTCCTTCTGTGGTTGCCGGTCTCTTTATC
>JBPCTD010000059.1:0-2757 GCA_051006515.1 Candidatus Nanopelagicaceae bacterium
ACCTGGACAGAGCATGACTCACATTAAAACTGTGTCTGGAATAACTTCCACACTTGAAGGTGCTGGAGTCATCATGTACGTCCAAGGTGGTGCGACCGCAGCAATCATCGGAGATTCCATCAGCGATCCAGAGAGCAAAATGGTATTTCATATTCCAATTACTGGAACAAAAACTGGAGTTGAACATGTGGGAAGCAACATCGTCTTCTTCAATACCGCGAACAATAAGTTTGTTCAATTGCGCAATCCATTGATTAATCTAAAGAGCGGTGTAGTCAATGCTGGCATTCCTCAGGCTGATAGTCAGTCGATGGCAGCTTTGACAATCACTAACGCTTCAGAACTTAAGCCTAAAGTTACAAACGATAAGAAAGCTAAATTACGCACTAGCGCTTATGCCGGTGCCAAACTATCGTTAGCACCTGGAATTGGAGCGGCCTTAACTAGTTTGTTAGGACTGCCTGAAGGATCTATTCCTGAAGGGTTAGCATTTGCAACAGCTGATGTGACCTTGTATTCCAAGACAACTGGAAAGTAATAGAACCAGAAAGTTAGGAACTTAAATGGAAGCGATTAGTCGACGTACTGCGATTACTGGTGCTTGCGGAATTCTTTTGTTAAGTGGCTTGGGTGAGATTCCGGCTGCAGCAAATAGCGCAGTAAAAAAGTTAGCAAATGGTCGACTATCGGTTCAGTTAAAGAGAATCCCAGAGTTATCCAAAGTGGGAGGCTCTGTAAGTATTGGCAATGTAAAGGGAGCGCCAGTTGCTATAACAAGGACTGGCACTTCCTCTTACACTGCTTTTTCGTTGAATTGCCCGCATCAGAATGTAAAATTAACTAAAACTGAATCTGGTTGGATCTGTGATCCAGATGCTGGAGGTCATGGTTCTGAATTTAAAGCCAATGGCGATTTAGTTATGGGTCCAGCTACCACTCGTTTGGTGCGAGTACCAATTAAAGTAAGCCGTGGCGTGGCCACAGTTGGCTAAGAAATTTGACGAGAAATTCGATGGCATCTATTTCACGTAATTTTAAATTCCTATCATTATTTTTGATAGCAATTGCGCTTGCTGCATGTTCTGCTAGTTCTAAAGATAGCCAATACAGCGCGCAAGACATCATGTTTGCTGAGATGATGATTCCACATCACGAACAGGCGATTGTGATGTCAGATTTAGCGCTTTCAAATTCCACAAACCCTGAAATTTTAAAGTTGGCAAGAGAAATCAAAGTTGCACAAGCGCCAGAGATTGAACAGATGAAGAGCTGGGAAGGCGTAGATGCTTCAATGCACATGGGCCACACCATGATGGGCATGCTTGATGAAGATGAAATTAATAATCTAAAAGCTGCAACTGGCAAAGAATTTGATCGACTATTTTTAGAGGGCATGATTAAGCACCACGAAGGTGCAATTGATATGGCTGGAATGATTGACGATTCTAAGAACGTTGAAGTGGCAGCGCTTGGTAAAGCCATAATCAGAACTCAAAAGGCTGAGATTGAATTGATGAAGTCCATGTTGGCTTCCATTAAGTGATTAACTAATTCAATGGCTCTGGCATTTGTCACCGGCGGTTCGCGTGGTTTGGGTTATGCCACCGCGAAAGCGCTTAAGAACCAAGGCTTCGAAGTGGTTCTCTTTGCTAAAGATCCAGCAAGATTAACAAGCGCGGCAAATGAACTTGGATCCCGGCATGAAATCGTCGATCTAGAGAATATTGAAGAAACTAGAAAAGTCTTTAACGAGGCAGTTAATAAATATGGCGTGCCGGATGTTTTGATGTTGGCACATGGCGTGATGTCAGATCGCATGGCCAAAACGCTAAAAACTAATGATGCTGAATGGCGCAGAGTCATGGCGATTAATTTAGATTCTGTGTTCACCATTGTTAATGAAGTTGGTGCACAAATGGCAGATGCGCGAAATGGGCGGATAATTATTTATAGCGCTTGTCTTGGCCGTATGTCAGGGCCAGGTAACGCCGGTGGGCTTGCGCCTTATCGAATTTCAAAAGCTGGTGTTAATGCTTTAGTTAGAAATTTAGCGCACGAAACTGGTCACGGATCTCGTGGTCTTTGGGTGGATGCCATCTGTCCTAATCATTCGCGCACAGATATGGGTGGTGAAAACGCTCTACGTTCGGCCGAAGAAGGCGCAGCAACCGCTGTTTGGTTAGCTACTCGTGAATTGATACCAGGAACCACAGAGACCGGTTTACTTTGGGAGGATAACGAAGTAGTTCCTTGGTAACTCTTTTTAACCGTGCTAGCCTCGACAAATGCTGCTGAACATTTTAATTATTATTGTAATTCTTGGTTATCTTATTGAAGTTTGGCTGGATTATTTAAATCAAAGTACGGCCCGAAATCCATTGGATCCCAAGATTGCCAATTTATATGATCCTAAAGAGCGTGAACGTTCAATCGAATACAGCGCAACCAAGTCACGATTAGGTTTCTACTCGTCCTCATTTTCGACGGCAATCATGATTTTAGCTTTAGGTTTAGGTTGGTTTGCCAAGGTAGATAATTGGGTTCGAGATCGATTTGATAATCAGATTGTGATTTCCCTGGCTTTTATTGGTTCGCTTAGCGTGATTAGTTGGGTCCTAAATTTACCTTTTCAGCTCTATTCAATCTTTGGTATTGAAGAACGCTATGGCTTTAATAAGACCACACCGAAAACTTTTATTACAGATACCATCAAAGGAACTTTGCTTTCCATATTGATTGGTGGCGCTTTGTTGTCAG
>JBPCTD010000060.1:0-32959 GCA_051006515.1 Candidatus Nanopelagicaceae bacterium
GAGCAAGACAATCACTAGTAGTGACATTTATGCAGATCTCCTGACCAACTCTTCTTGTAATGCAAACATAACTCGTTCCTCTTCTAGCTCTTGATGATCATAGCCAAGTAGGTGTAGCAATCCGTGTGCAGCAAGAATCTTTACTTCATGTTCGTAACTATGCCCAGCTTTCTCGGCTTGGCTGCGCGCAACCAATGGTGAAATCACAATATCTCCCAAAATTCCTGGTTCTGGATCATTTGGTCTTAATTCATCCATTGGGAAGCTCATTACATCTGTAGTGCCTGGAAGATCCATCCACTTAACATGCAACTCTTCCATTTCGGAATCATTTATAAATGCAAGTGTTAATTCGCACTCTGGATGAAGCCCCAATTCTTTAATTGAAAATTGCAGCAATTTAAGCACATCGGATTCAGGTGCTAATTGTCCTGACCGGTTTTCAATTTCGATCATCGGATATGGCGCGTCTGCGATACGGAAGCGTTCTTCGCTTCATCGTACGATTCGTATGCGCTAACTATGTCGCTAATTAATCTATGGCGAACCACATCTTCGGCCGTCAAATCCATAAATGCGATGTCATCAATTCCTTGGAGAATTTTACGAATAGTTGCTAAACCAGAGTTTTTGCCATTCGGTAGATCTACCTGTGTTACGTCGCCAGTGATTACCATCTTTGAGCCAAAGCCTAATCTGGTGAGGAACATCTTCATCTGTTCTGGAGTTGTGTTCTGCGCTTCATCAAGAATGATAAATGAATCATTGAGTGTGCGACCTCGCATATATGCAAGCGGCGCAACTTCAATTACACCACTTTGCATCAGTTTAGGAATAGCGTCTTGATCTAACATGTCATGTAGCGCATCAAATAGTGGTCTTAAGTATGGATCAATCTTCTCAGTTAATGTGCCAGGCAAGAATCCCAAATGTTCGCCAGCTTCTACCGCTGGGCGGGTAAGAATTATGCGATTAATTTCGCGCGCTTGTAGTGCAGCGACTGCTTTAGCCATTGCTAAATAAGTTTTACCAGTACCTGCGGGACCGATTCCGAAAGTAATGGTGTTCTCTGCAATAGCTTCAACATAAGACTTTTGATTTGCAGTCTTTGGTCTAATGGTGCGGCCACGATTGCTAACTATGTTTAGCGAGAGCACTTCAGCTGGATGCTTCTGTGGATTGGATTTAAGCATTGAAATTGAACGCTTAATGACATCCGGGCTGATGTCTTGGCCAGAGCGAAGCACCACAAGTAGCTCTGTGATTAATTGTTCGACGCGATCGCATTCTTCAACATCACCGCGAAGTGCAATTTCATTGCCACGCACAGTTAATGAAACATTAGGAAAAGCAGCTTCGATTTCGCGTAAGTTTTTATCTGCTGGACCTACAAGAGCGACCATTGGAATGGCGGTCGGGACCGTAATAAGGGTTCGTTCCATGTGGTCGTTATTCTACCGAAAAGAAATGGTTCCGTTTTAACTGGTATTAGCCGGGCGGCCAAGTGAAATCACGCCCACCTAACAGGTGCAAGTGAGCGTGGAATACCGATTGACCAACTGCTGCACCAGTATTGAAAACAGTTCTATACCCCGGAAGGTTTCGTTCTGACGCAATTATCTTTGCCGCTTTAAATAACGCTGCTGTGACTACTGCACTTGCATCGGCTAGGGCTGCGGCATTTTCAACATGCAGAGTTGGAACTAAAAGCACATGAGTAGGTGCCTGTGGGTTGAGATCATTAAATGCAACTACATTTTCATCTTTATAAACAATATCAGCTGGAATTTCACCTTCGATGATTTTGCAGAAAATGCAGTTGGGATCTAACGCCATGGATTTACCATACCTTCATCAAAGCGCTAACTGCGCTAACTGCTGCTAAACCAGCATGTGCAGAGCGCAAGACAGGTCTGCCAAGTTTTATGGTTTTGCCACCTGCGGAAGTGAACTTTGCCAATTCACTATCTGAAATTCCACCTTCTGGGCCAATGATGATCAAAGTTGAAGTTGCAGCTTTTACCACTTCTGAGATTTGGTTAGTGGCAGATTCATGACAGATCAACACTTGTTCATAATTCGAAAATAAATCTAAAACTGCCGCAGTTTCCAATTGGCTATGAACTTTCGGAATATCAAATCTACGACTCTGCTTACTTGCTTCAACTGCAGCAACTTCCCACTTTTCGCTATCTTTACCGATTGAACGTTCTGCTCTCCAAGGAATTATTTCGCAGACACCAGATGCCGTGAGTAGCTCAACTGCTTCTTTGGCGCGATCGCTCTTTGGTATCGCCTGCACCACAGAAATCGTTGAAGGGTGATTTCTTTCGCTACCTTTTTCTAGAATATTTAATGAAACTTGGGCTTTGGTAATTGATGTAATCGCACAACGCGCCCAACCTCCAGTGCCATTAGATACCAATAACTCTTCACCAATATTCATACGCAAAACACGTGATGCATGATGAGCATCATCGCCAGTTAATTCGGGGTGCTCTAGATTAGAAACAAAGAAGAGTTGTAACATTAAAACCTAAGCGCTCCGCGTAATTTTGCCATTATTGAGCCATCATCTTTTTTAATGGTTGAGTTGTCGCCATGTTCTCCGCGCAGTTCCGCAAATTTACGTAGCAGCTCTTCTTCTTCTCTATTTAACTTAGTTGGAGTTATAACTTCAATATGAACAATTAAGTCACCGCGGCCATTGCCACGTAATCTAGTTACTCCCCGATTCTTAAGCGAGATTTTGCTGCCTGATTGAGTTCCGGCCTTAATTTCGATCTCTTCTTCGCCATCAAGAGTATTTATCTTTGCTTTTGTGCCAAGTGCGGCAGCAGAGAATGGAATTGATAGTGCTAAGTGAAGAGTTTCGCCATCTCTGACCAAATATTCATGATCTCTTTGAATGATTTCAACGTAAAGATCGCCAGCTGGTCCGCCACCAGGACCTACTTCACCGCGACCTGATAATTGAATTCGATTACCGGTTTCGACGCCACCTGGAATTTCAATTTTTATTGTCTGTCGCGCACGGACTCTTCCGTCACCGCTACATTCGCGACAAGGATTACTGATTACAGTTCCGTAACCTTGGCAGGCCGCACAAGGTCTAGATGTCATTACTTGACCTAAAATTGATCTAGTTACTTGTTGTGTTTCACCGCGACCTTTACAGATTCCACAAACACTTGGATTGGTGCCATCTTGGCAACCGCTGCCAGAACATTTTTCACATAACACTGCGCTTTCAACTGTGATTTCTCGTTCAGTGCCAAAGCAAGCTTCTGCTAAATCAATTTCAACTCTGATTAGCGCATCTTGTCCGGCACGTGCTCTGGATCGCGGCCCTCTAGATGATGCACCTTGACCAAAGAATGCATCCATAATGTCATTGAAACCAAAGCCGCCATTAAACCCACCGCCGAAACCACCACCAAAACTTCCGCCCATGTCATATTGCTGACGTTTCTGTGGATCACTTAAAACATCATATGCCGCAGTTACCTCTTTGAAACGTTCTTGTACCTGCGGATCTGGATTTATATCTGGATGCAGTTCTCGAGCGAGTTTTCGATACGCTCTTTTGATTTCATCACCATTGGCATCTCTCGAAACACCTAAAGTCTCATATAAATCAGCCATTTATGCCTGCTCCTGTAAATAACGACTTACATAATTTGCAACTGCGCTAACGGCAGCCATAGAACTGGCGTAATCCATTCGTGTGGGGCCGATGACACCGAGCGCTCCAACTTCACCGTAACTAGTTGAAATCACACTGGTCTCACGCAGATTTGCATCTGACTGTTCGCTACCAATCTTAACTTGTAAACCAGGTACCCCATTATTGGCACCGCCTAGTAAGCGAAGTAGTACTACCTGCTCTTCAAGCGCTTCGAGAATTGGGTGTACTTGAGCCGAGAAATCTTCACGGAATCGAGTTAAGTTTGCTGTGCCTGCCAAAACAACTTTCTCTTCTGGTTTTTCAAGTGCCATTTCAATCAGCGTTGATACTACTACCGCCATATTTTTGCGATCCATTGCTGAAAGAGAATCCATCAAAATTGTAAGCCGCTCTGCTACCTCAGGTAATTTTTGCCCTGCAATAGAGTTATTTAGTTTAACTCTCATGTTATTTAAGAATTCATCATCTACTTCAGTGGCTAAATCAATCATGCGCTGTTCGACTCGGCCAGTATCGGTAATCAGAATTAACATCACGCGCATAGGGTGAAGTAGAACTAATTCAACGTGACGCACTCTAGATTTAACTAACGATGGGTACTGCACTACTGCCACTTGTTTAGTCACATCGGCTAACAATTTAACAGTACGCATTACAACATCATCTAAATCAAGCGCGCCTTCCAAGAAAGTCTCAATAGCTCTGCGTTCCGGAGTCGAAAGAGGTTTAACAGTTGCCAGCTGGTCAACGAAAGCACGATAACCTAAATCAGTTGGAATTCTTCCGGCAGAGGTATGAGGCTGGGCAATCAATCCCTCTTCTTCCAGAACTGCCATTTCATTGCGAATAGTTGCAGGCGAAACTCCCAAATTATGTTTTTCGGCCAAGACTTTAGAGCCGACTGGTTCGTGAGTAGCTACATACTCATCGACTATCGCTCTTAAGATATCTAAACGTCTGCTCATGGAATCCCCGAATTTTAAGCCATAATCAAGGTGCGCACGATTCGATCAGCAATTAAGCGCCCTTTGCTCGTCAAAACCAGTCGATCATCGATTTGCTCTACCTCTTCTGGAAAATCTTTTAGCACTCTAAGTTGCGCTGGATTAAGTTCGGAAATTGCTAGCCCTTCTCGAAGTCGTATTTTTAACATAAAACTTTCATCGCGCTTCTGATCTGCAGTCAGAGTTTCCCGATCCTGCATTGGCGATTCAAAATTTGCCAATTGAGATTGATATTTAGTTGGATGCTTTACATTCCACCAGCGAACGCCATCAATATGAGAATGAGCTCCTGGGCCTAAGCCCCACCAATTCTGATTACGCCAATAAACCAGATTGTGTTCAGCTGGCCTACCCCAATTGCTTAACTCATACCAATTAAGTCCAGCGTTGCTTGCTAATTTATCTACTTCTAGATACATCTCAGCCATCAAATCATCATTTGGTTTTTCGATTTCACCTCGTTTAATTTGTGCAGCTAATTTAGTACCAGTCTCAACAATCAGCGCATAAGCACTTAAATGATCAATCCGAAATGAAAGCGCAGTTGTTACTGTTTCCTGCCATTCAGTTAGCGTTTCTCCAGGAGCGCCATAAATCAAATCTAGCGAGACATTATCAAAACCTGCGCTTCTGGCATTTGCTACGGACTTTGCCACATTTTCGGGATTATGAGTACGATCCAAAACTTTCAATACCCGGCTATTAGCCGATTGCATACCCATTGAGATTCGGTTAATCCCAATAGCGCGATACTCTTCTAAGGATTGCAAAGTAAGAGTATCGGGATTGCACTCCATGGTGATTTCAATATTAGGTGCAAATTCCCATCGTTGCTTTAATAAATCTATAACTCGCCCTAAATCTTTGGCCGGAATCAACGATGGAGTTCCGCCGCCAAAGAAGATTGTGGGAATTGTTGTGGTATTCGTGCGCGCAGCAAATGTAACTTCAGCGATTAGTGAATCGATAAAACCTGCTGAAACCCCTTCAAGGGTGCCGCCTTCACGCAATTCATTTGGAGTGTAAGTGTTAAAGTCGCAGTAGCCACAGCGCTTCGTGCAATAAGGAATATGAATGTAAAACGATAAATTAGACATTTTTATCCGAATTTATCTCTATTTTTCGCGAGCAGCTTTAACCTTTTCGATATCCGCATCTGTTGCAAGTGCGGCTACGAAAGCTTCCTGTGGAACTTCTACTCGGCCCACCATCTTCATACGCTTCTTACCCTCTTTCTGCTTCTCGAGGAGTTTGCGCTTACGAGTGATGTCACCGCCATAGCACTTAGCTAAAACATCTTTACGAATAGCTCTGATGTTCTCACGCGCAATAATTTTTGAACCAATTGCAGCTTGAATTGGCACTTCGAACTGTTGCCTTGGAATTAACTCGCGTAGCTTCTGTGTCATCATGACGCCATAAGCATATGCTTTATCGCGATGCACGATTGAGCTGAATGCATCAACAGTTTCACTATTAAGCAAAATATCAACTTTTACTAGATTTCCTGGAAGATTTCCTTTATCTTCATAATCCAATGAAGCGTAACCTTTGGTACGAGATTTCAATTGATCAAAAAAGTCAAAGACGATTTCTGCAAGTGGGAGGTCATATCTAATCTCTACGCGATCTTCAGATAGATAATCCATACCTAATAATGTGCCGCGGCGATCTTGGCAGAGCTCCATAATTGTTCCGATAAATTCACTCGGCGCAAGGACAGTTGCTTTAACTATCGGTTCTAAAACTTCGTCTACTTTGCCATTTGGAAATTCCGAAGGGTTGGTAACAGTTAGTTGCTTGCCATCTTCCATGGTTACTTCATAAACCACGTTCGGCGCAGTTGAAATTAAATTAAGACCAGCTTCGCGCTCAAGACGCTCGCGCACAATTTCCATGTGTAGTAGCCCAAGAAATCCGCAGCGGAATCCAAAGCCAAGGGCAGCTGAACTTTCTGGTTCGTAAACTAAAGCCGCATCATTTAATTGCAACTTATCTAGCGCTTCACGAAGCATTGGGAAATCTGCGCCATCGATAGGGTACAAACCAGAGAAAACCATTGGTTTTGGATCTTTATAACCAGCAAGTGGCTCTTTCGCAGGTTTTTGATACAAAGTAACCGTGTCACCAACGCGTGATTGACGCACATCTTTTACGCCAGTAATTAAATAACCTACTTCACCTACACCTAAACCTTGAGATGCAATTGGTTCTGGTGAAATCGCACCAATTTCAAGCAATTCATGGCGAGCGCCAGTAGAAATCATTTGAATTTGATCTCTTGGTGAAAGTTTTCCATCAACAACTCGAATGTAGGTAACCACACCACGATAAACATCGTAAACAGAGTCAAAGATCAATGCACGAGTTGGTGCATCTTTCTGTCCTACAGGCGGTGGAATTTGCGCCACAATCTCATCAAGTAACTCTTCTACGCCTGCTCCAGTTTTTCCAGAGACGCGTAATACATCTTCAGGATCGCAACCAATTAATTTTGCTAACTCTGCTGCGAATTTATCTGGTTGCGCTGCCGGCAAATCGATTTTATTTAGCACCGGGATAATCTGAAGGTTGTTCTCCATGGCTAAATAGAGATTTGCCAGAGTCTGCGCTTCGATTCCTTGCGCGCAATCCACCAATAAAACTGCGCCTTCGCAAGCTGCTAGTGAGCGAGAAACTTCATATGTAAAGTCAACGTGACCGGGTGTATCAATCATATTGAGGATGTAATCCTTACCGTCGCGACCGGAGCGCCAAGGAAGACGAACTGCTTGAGATTTAATTGTGATTCCGCGTTCGCGTTCGATATCCATGCGATCTAAATACTGAGCACGCATCTGGCGCGGATCCACAACTTCAGTAATTTGAAGCATGCGATCGGCAAGCGTTGATTTTCCGTGATCAATATGCGCAATGATGCAGAAATTTCGGATCTGCGCAGGATCGGTGGAAGCAGGCTGTGGCGCCTTACTTAAGGAAATTGCCGGCATGGCGGCTAACTAATTTTTATTACTTCTTAGCAGCAGCTTTAGCCATTGCTGACTTCTTGTTAGCTGCTTGGTTGCGATGAATTACGCCCTTAGCAACTGCAACATCAAGAAGTCTGGAAGCGCTACGAAGTTCGGTCTGAACCTTGGCAGCATCGCCAGCTGTAACTGCGTCGCGGAATTTACGGACAGCGCTCTTTAGGCCTGAAGTCACTGCCTTGTTACGTTGGCGCGCCTTCTCGTTGGTCTTAATTCGCTTAACCTGCGACTTAATGTTTGCCACTTTATCTCCTTGATTTTTCGCCGCTCACGTATTTTTTTACGTGCGGGCAGGTCGCAAAGGTTACCAGCGCGCCTATTGCGACTCAAATTCGCGCATTATCGGCTAGCGACCCTAGCTCCCTCTCGTAGCAGCGCAATTCTGCTGACCGCCTGCTCGAGGGCATATATCGGGTCGCTCGCCCCACCTTTAACTTGGGCATCACATTTAGCGATCTCAACTACCGCCATCGTTAAAGTCGTCGCATTCCAACCTGAAAGTTGGCGACGGGCTTTATCAATCTGCCAAGGAGCCATGCCTAATTCGCCGGCTAATTCAAAAGATTTCTGGCCACGATTAATGCCAGAAACTTTAGCTATACCCCGAAGTGAAGAAGCAATTGCACTGGTGATCAATACTGGATCTGTTCCAGTTGTAAGTGCATGGCGCAACGTAATCAAAGCTTGCGCAATATCGCCTTCCATTACTTTATCCGCCACATCAAAACCAGTAGTTTCAATACGACCTTGGTGATAAAGATTTACTTGTTCTTCCGAAATAACTCCAGCTGGTGAGTCCGATGCTAATTGAGAAACGGCAGCGCTTAATTCTCGAAGATCCGTGCCCGTTGCATTTACCAACGCGCTAACTGCACCAGGAGATGCCTTCCTACCTAAATCTAAGAATAAATTTTTTACAAACTCTTCCTTTTCAGATTCCTTCTTTAAAGGATCACAGGAAATTAACTCTGGCTTAACTTTCTTGATTTGATCTAAAAGCGCTTTCCCTTTTACTCCACCTTTATGCACCAAAATTAAAGTGAGTGTTGAATCTGGGTTATCCAAATATCGGGTGATTTCAATTTTGGATTCTTCTGCTAAATCTTGTAAATCTCTAATTATTAGCGCGCGCCGTTCTGAAAATAGCGATGGTGAGAGCGCATCAGTGATTTCACCAGCAGATATTTCCGAAGCAAAGAGGGTGTTAATCTCTGCACGCTCTTCCTTTAATTGCGCAATTAATTTAGAGAGTGCGCGATCTGATAGCGCAGCTTCTGCGCCGAGAATCAGATAGATATCCTTCAAGCAACCCTCCATAGAACTGGTAAACCGAATACACCGACCTTACTAGAAGAGATCGAAAACTGTTTAGGATCGATGGCTATCGCGCCTAATTCATCGGTGCGTAGCGCCCGCTTAAAAAGGACCAAAGTTTCTGGGTCTGGGTGGCCATATTTGTTCCCTTTGCCAACGCTAATGATAGCTAATTCCGGGTTCGCAATTTTATTGAAATTAATATCTTGATATTTAGACCCATGATGCGCAACCTTAAGGAAATCTACTTTCCTTACTGAGATTTGTCGCTGTGCATCTGGTTCTATATCTCCAGTTGCAAGCAAGGTGTAATCAGGTGCAGTTATAAGCGCCACGATACTTTGATTATTCATCTGGCTTCCCTCACCGCCACTTGTTCTTCCAATTTCAGTAAAAGAATGGCTACCGGCATCGGGCCATAAAATTTCCACTTTCAATTGTCCGACTTGAAGAATTTCTCCTTGTCTTGCTTCGCTTAATACCTGATCTATTTGACGATTCCTTAATGCACCGGTCAATCCACCAATATGATCTTCATGTCCATGCGTAAGTATTAAAAGTGGAATATGGCTAATGCCTAGTGACTTCAAACAACTGTCAATCAGTTTAGGATCTGGTCCGGTATCTATAAGCATTCCACTATGTGCGCCAACTTTTAATACTAGAGCATCTCCTTGGCCCACATCGCAATTGGCAATCTGCCAATCATTATTTGGCCATCTTTGAAAATAGGAAAGAATTAAAATTGCTATAACCAAGTAAGGCCAGTGTTTTCGAAATAAAACTAGGAGAATTGCTATGACCAAAAATAGAAGCGCGCTTCGCATCTGAATAACTGGTGCCTGGGCTGCAGTAAATGCGATCTTGGTAATCACTGATGCAAATAGCTTGGCAAGTGGTAGCAAAAAGGGTGCAAATATTGGCGCGATGGTTGCGATGAAACCAAATATCGTAATTGGCGCTACAAAAGGCGCAGCCAATACATTTGCCATAACTGAAGAGATTGATAAGTAACCACTTAACCCGACGATAATAGGCGCACATAACAAGCTGGCCGCAATCGGTTCTGCGATAAAACTTGGCGCTTTAATTTTTGGAGCAATCAAGAGAAGCCCAGCGGTTGCTAGTACAGATAGCGCAAAACCAGGATCTCTTGACTGCCATGGATCTGCAATCACCACTATTGCGATGGCAAAACCAAGCGCCGGCAGCGAATCACTACGCTCCTTATGTGATCTAGCGAAAATTACTACCGCTGCCATCGCTGCAGCTCGAAGCACTGATGGAGATGGTCGAACTAATCCAATAAAGGCAATCAAAAAGATGGAGGTAATAGTTAATCGAATTCGAATGTTTCGAATTGGAAATTGGAGAATCCAAAGCAAGAAAGAGCTAACGATTGCAAAATTTGCACCGCTAACTGCAGTTAAGTGAGTTAACCCAGATCGCCGCATCGCGTCAGAAAACTCTGGGCTCTGCAAGGAGGTATCACCTAGAACCATTCCAGGAATCAATGGCGCATCCTTACTTTTCTCTCTTAGGCCAGCTCTAATATCTCCTAACTGCTTCTGCCAAGAATTAGGAGACTCGATATTTGTAAATGATTTCCAAGTTAGGAATAGCGCAGCGACTCTTGGTTCTTTACTCTCCAAAAGTTGGCCCGTGGCAAGAAATTTGACACTGGGTAAAAGTTCGTTTGCCCGACCAATCACTCGAACTGGCACACCTTTAGCTTTGGCAATCAAACTAATCTTCCCGCCAGCAATAACTTTTGGGTCGTTAACTACCGTAAATTCTAAAGTTTTGTTACTTCCGATTAATTGATGTATCTGACTCTGTTCTAATGAAACTTGTCTGATGCTCATTACCGAGCTGCCAACTATCAACGCAATCAACGCAACATATGAAGACTTGCTTTTGAAAGTTAAAACAAAAACCAGAAGTGCACCTGCGACTAAGCAGATGCGCCATGCTGGAATCCAACTTTGAAGGAGCGCGCCAAGCCAGATGCAATTCCCAACAACAATTAAGCGAAAATCTAAATACGAATCTTCTCTTTGAATTTCTCTAATTTCGATCCGCCGATTCCGGGAACTTTCTGCAAGTCTTCAATGGCTAAAAATGGACCGTTAGCGCTGCGATATTCCACAATCCTTAAAGCAAGTACTGGACCAATTCCGGGCAAGGATTCCAACTCTTTTGCAGAAGCTCGATTGATGTTGAGAATTGCGTTTACTGGGCTTCGCCTTACGGAATTGCGAATGCTGCCCTGCCCTATCTTTTTATCTATATAAACCTGCTCACCATCTTTTAGTGGTCTGGCCAGATTCAATAAAGAGAGATCAGAACTAGGTTTTGCACCACCTGCTGCTTTGATTGCATCAATTACTCTTGAATTAGGAATTAGTTCGTACACGCCGGGTTTGATTACTTCGCCAGCAACATCAACTATCAGCATTGCGGGCTTGATGATTACCGGTTTAGTTGGAATGGCTTCGGCGTGATTTGGTTTGAATATATAGAAAGCGCTAATGCCAACTGCAATTATTGCGGTGGCTGCAAGAGCTTTTCGTTGACTCTCTGTGAAATTTATATCGCGCCACCAGAGTCGTAGCGCATCAATTGGTTTAGTTTGCATGGCTAATTGATACCAATTAGCGGTTAACTAAATTTACAAGGAGTTAATTATTGGGGATAACTATATTTACAAGTTTTGGTGCGCGGGTAATGATTTTGGTAGGTATTAATCCATTTAGCGCAGCCACAATCCCAGGATTTGATAACGCAAGTGATTCCAATTCACTTTCAGAGATTTCTGGATTTACTTCTATGCGCTCTTTGATTTTGCCGTTAATCTGTAGAACTGCCGTTACATTGTCTGCAACTAAGAGTGAGCTATCCACATTTGGCCAACCAGCAAGAGCTACAGAAGGTTTATGACCTAAGCGCTCCCACATCTCTTCTGCAGTAAATGGCGCAATCAAAGACAACATAATTGCAATAGCTTCGGTGGCTTCGCGAACTGCTGGATCTGCCGCGCCACAACCTGAGTCGATGGCTTTACGTGTCGCATTTACCAATTCCATGATGCGCGCAACTGCCACATTGAATCTAAATGATTCGACGGCGAAAGCTGCATCATGAAGCGCTTTATGAGTTGATTTGCGGAGTTCCAAATTACCGCCTGCAAAATCAATGCCAGGTTCACTTGTTACATCACCAGATAAACGCCACGCCCTAGATAAGAATTTAACTGAACCTGATGGAGAAACTTCAGCCCAATCAACATCATCTTCAGGTGGGCCAGCAAAAACCATAGTTAAGCGAATGGCATCTACGCCATGATTCTGTAATTCATCTGAAAGACGAACTAAGTTGCCACGACTTTTCGACATGGCAGAGCCATCCATAATTACCATGCCTTGGTTTAGCAAACGGGTAAATGGTTCATTGAATTTAACCATTCCCATGTCAAATAAGACTTTGGTAAAGAAACGGCTATATAGCAAGTGCAAGATTGCATGAGTTACGCCGCCAACATATTGATCAACGGGCAACCACTCTTCGATTTTCTTTGGATCAAAAGGCGCATCAGTATTTGTGGGATCGGCATATCGCAGGTAATACCAAGAAGAATCCACGAAAGTATCCATGGTGTCAGCATCGCGTTTTGAAGCTTCGCCACACTTTGGACAAGGCACATTTACCCAATCAGATGCTGCGCCAAGTGGTGAGCTTCCCTTTGGCTTTAAATCTAAGCCTGAGGCTGCAGGTAATTTAACTGGCAATTGATCAAGTGGCACCGGAACTTCACCGCACTTTGGACAGTGAATAATTGGAATTGGAGTTCCCCAATAACGTTGACGAGAAATCAACCAATCACGAAGACGATAGTTATTGGAAGCGTTAGCTAATTTTTTCTCTTCCAGGATAGAAATAATTTTGGCAATTGCTTCAACCTTATTTAAACCATTTAATACATCCGAATTAACCAATTTGCCATCGCCAGTTGTTGCGATTCCAGAAATTGCAGGATCTTCTTCGCCAGTTTCTACAACTACTCGCACTGGCAATTTCATTGCGCGAGCAAAATCTAAATCGCGTTGATCATGTGCTGGCACCGCCATGATGGCGCCAGTTCCGTAATCAGCTAAAACATAATCTGAAGCCCATATCGGTAATTTCTCACCATTTACTGGGTTTATGGCATAGCGCTGCATAAAAACGCCAGATTTTGGTCTATCTGTTGCAAGCCTTTCGATATCAGAGGCCGCACGTACTTGCTCTAAATAACTTTCGAATTCGGCTTTGGCTGCAGAGCCCGCAGCTAGTTCCGTAGCTAATTCGCTATCCACTGCCACCACCATAAATGTGGCTCCAAATAAGGTATCTGGTCTGGTGGTGTAAATAGTGATTGGTTCTTCGCGACCTTCAATTTGGAAAGTTACATTGGCGCCGGATGAGCGACCAATCCAGTTGCGCTGCATGGTCAAAACTTTCTCTGGCCACTTACCTTCAAGCTGCGCCATATCATCAAGTAAACGATCAGCGTAATCTGTAATTTTGAAATACCACTGTGTTAATTTCTTCTTGGTTACAGCGGTGTCACAACGTTCGCAAAGCCCAGCAACTACCTGCTCGTTTGCTAAAACTGTCTGGCAATCTGGGCACCAATTGACTGCAGAATCTTTGCGGTAAGCCAAACCGCGTTCGTACATTTTCAGGAAGAGCCATTGGTTCCATTTGTAATATTCAGGATCGCAAGTGTTGAAAACTCGATCCCAATCAAATGAACAGGCATAGCGACGCATAGAAGATTTCTGAACCGCAATATTTTCATATGTCCAACCAACAGGATCTACACCACGTTTGATCGCAGCATTTTCAGCGGGCAAACCAAAAGCATCCCAACCAATTGGGTGCATCACGTTGAAACCGCGTTGCGCCCAATAACGTGCAATTACATCGCCAAGTGCGTAAGCCTCTGCATGGCCCATATGTAAATCACCCGATGGATAAGGAAACATATCCAATACATATTTCTTTGGCCTTGGGTCATCGGAGCGTCCAGAGCGAAATGGTGCAATCTCATCCCAGATTGGTAGCCATTTCTCTTGAACATAAGCGAAGTCATACGCTTGATGTTCGGTGCTCATGGTTCTCCTTTAAATTAATAATTCATCTTCAGTTATCTTCAGTTGTGGACCTGAGGGGACTTGAACCCCTGACCCCTTGCATGCCATGCAAGTGCGCTACCAGCTGCGCCACAGGCCCTAACAGCGCGTAATTCTATATTGTGATTAAACTTTAAATTTCCGCCATTTGCAGGTGAAAATTAACGCTCGCCACCTGATTCTTCACCAAAAATCGGCTCTGGAAGTGATCCCGAGTTATGTTCAACTAAATTCCAACCTTTTGGTGTTGATGAAAGTATCGACCAAGCAGCATTTGATAATCCACCAATTGAACCCCAAGTTGTCATTGGTAGATTTAACAACGAACCGATAATGCAACGTGCAGTTCCACCATGTGTTGCCACAACCAAAGTGTGATTGCTCTTCCCTACTAACGCTTCGTAAATTGCCGCGGTTGCGCGAGCCGCAACTTCACTGCGACGTTCACCAACTTGGCCAGCAGGATTATCGTCTCCATCAATCCAACGAATAAAATTTTCAATATCTGTTTCGCGGATGGCATCTCCGGTTTTGCCTTCCCAATTACCACCGTCAGTTTCGCGAAGTCGTTTATCTTTAGAGATTTCTAAATTAACTAGATCTGATAGCGCCTTGGCAGTTGTGTATGCGCGAGATAAATCGCTAGAAATGATCTGTGTTGGCGAAAGTCCAGTAAGTAATTTTCCGGCACGGGCAACTTGAGCTAAACCATTTTCATTTAATGGAATATCGGTTGACCCTTGGAAACGATTAGCAATATTCCAATCGGTTTGACCGTGGCGCCATAGGACAACTTTGTTATGTGGGTGCTTGTGAATATCTGACATTTTCTGGCGATTCTCTATCGTTTCTCGTCTACGTGCAATGGAATAGTAGGGCAATCGTTCCAGAGTCGATCCAACATGTAGTAACGTCGTAGGTTCTCAGATTGGATATGCACGACTAAATCTGAATAATCAATCAGAATCCACTCCTCACCATTTTCGCGGCGAACTGGTTTCTCATTGATTGCCTTTAACTTCTCTTCAATCTCATCGGCGATAGCTTCTACCTGGCGAGGATTCTGTCCGCTAACGATTAGGAATGCCTCAGATAACAAGCTCTGCTCAGATAAATCAATCGCCACCAAATCTGTACCTAATTTATCTACCGCTGCTTGGGCTGCAACATCTAACTCTTTACGAACCAAATCACTTACTGGCATATAACTTCCGATCCATTATGAATTTACGGACTGATGGAGATACTCCGTTTACTGAAACATCGTTTCGAATTTGGGTTGCAGAGATATCAAGTGCGCCGATATCTAAACCATCCAAATCTTCTGCTGCACTATCGCCTGGGCGATCAATTACTATAAAACTAACTAATTCTTGCAACTCTTTAGCGCGATGCCATTGTTCAATCTTCTGATAAGCATCACTGCCAATAATCCAGAAATACTCATTAGCGTCTGATTTCTGCTCTTTCATTAATGATTCGACAGTGTCGATGGCATAACTTGGACCATCACGATTGATTTCAATCTCATTCACTGTGACCGATTCTTTTATGCCAGCAGGTAGATCTGAAATTGCTAACTTACACATCTGGACTCTGGAAGTACCATCGGCTTTAGGTGAGCTTTGCCGTAATTGAGGCTCACCCGCTGGTATCAAAACAATTAGGTCAACAACTTTACGAGCAATCAATTCGACGACCACGCGAAGATGTCCGTTATGAATTGGATCGAAAGTCCCGCCGTATAAACCAATTTTCAAGCTAGCTCTTTAACCTTAACCCGAATCTTATTTATCTAAACGCAAAACTAAGTAAAGAAGAAAACTTAAGATTCCAAATGCGACCACGCCAAAAACTACTGGGCTCTGTGGGAGTTCGCGAGTTGCCTCTGATAAATGAAATAGCGCTGACATGTGGGTAATCCTATCTACCTGCTAAGAGTTCTTTGAACTTTGCCTCATCAATAACGGGAACGCCAAGCTCTTGCGCCTTAGCAAGTTTTGAACCTGGATCACTTCCTGCTAGAAGATAGTCAGTCTTTTTTGAGACGGAAGAGCTCGATTTTCCACCATGCGCAGTAATTACTTCATTTATTCCATCTCTTGAGAAGGATTCCAGACCGCCAGTAACCACAAAAGTTAAACCAGCCAACGACTGCGGCATTTTCTGCTCTTCTTGCAATTGCATTACTACGCCAGAGCTTTGCCAACGCTTCACGATGTTTCTATGCCAATCTACTTGGAACCATTCGATAATCGATTCTGCAATTACATTTCCCACACCATCTACCGTCGCCAACTCCTCAGGGTTTGCTTTGGAGATAGCATCAATAGATTTAAAATGATTTGCAAGAGCTTGAGCGGCAGTTGGGCCAACATGTCTTATACATAAAGAAACGATGACTCGCCAAAGTGGACGTGATTTGGCAAGCTCTAGCGCATCCAATAACTTCTTAACATTTGCCGCAGCGCTGCCATCTTTCTTCTTGAAGAAATCTGACTTAGCTAACTTTGCTTCAGTTAAATCAAATAATTCTGATTCATCGGTAATTATCTTTGAATCAAGGAGCGCATTTGCAGATTCGTACCCCAAAATATCGATATCTAAAGCGACGCGTGAACCTATGTAGTAAAGCCGTTCACGCAATTGTGCCGGACAACTTCGGGCGTTTGGACAACGAAGATCAACATCTCCTTCGCTCTGTGCAACTAATTTGCTGCCACAATCGGGACATTTATTTGGCATCTTAAATGCCACTTCTTTACCAGTTCGTTTATCGGTAACTGCAGATAAAACTTCAGGAATAACATCTCCAGCTTTTCTAATTACGACAAAATCTCCGATGAGAATGCCTTTACGTTCTACCTCTTGCGAATTATGTAATGTGGCATGAGTAACGGTAGAACCTGCAACTACTACCGGTTCCATAACGGCAAAAGGCGTAACTCTGCCAGTGCGACCAACGCTCACCTTTATATCAAGCAGCTTTGTTACCACCTCTTCTGGTGGATATTTATAAGCAATCGCCCATTTTGGCGCTCTAGAGGTAACGCCCAATTTTCGCTGTAATTCGACTTGATCTACTTTAATTACTACGCCATCTATTTCATGTTCTAAATCATGGCGCAGTTCAGAGTATTTCTGTATGTACTTCTTTACCTCTTCGCGATTTTTCAACACTTTGTAATTTGGACTTGTTGGAAGCCCAAATCCTTTTAGCAGTTCATAGGCATCGCTTTGATTGGCAAACTCTGTCGCAGTTGCGCCGATTCCGTGTACCAAAACACTTAACGGCCTAGATGCGGTAACTCTTGGATCTTTCTGGCGCAATGATCCGGCAGCAGCATTACGAGGGTTGGCAAAAGTTGCTTTACCAGATTCTTCAAGGGATTCATTTAGTTCATTAAATGCGGCAATTGGAAAGTAGACCTCACCGCGCACTTCAATTAAATCTGGCACTTTAGCGCCTTTACTTTCCTTTAACTGATGCGGCAAATCCTTAATAGTCTTTACATTTAGAGTGACATCTTCACCAGTGGTGCCGTTACCACGCGTTAGCGCTTTGGTAAGCACACCTTTCTCATATCTTAAATTAATGGCAAGTCCATCGATTTTAAGTTCGCAAAGCCAGTTTGCTTTAGGAGCATCTTTTTCTACCCGATCAAACCAAGTGTTTAGCTCATCGTTATCAAACACATTATCTAAACTCATCATCTTTTCTAGATGATCAACTTGTTCAAATGTTGTAGCAAAACCGCCGCCGATACCTAAAGTCGGTGAATCTGCTTCGCGTAACTCTGGATGCGCTTTTTCTAACTCTGTTAACTCTTTCATTAATGCATCAAATTGTGCATCGGTAATTGTTGGATTATCTAAAACATAATATTTAAAGATGTGATCGCGAATCTCTTCTGTTAATTGCGAAATTCTTTGGCGTGGATTCATGCCGTCTCACAAATTGTTGCTGAACCCACCACGCGATCACCATCATAAATAACAGCGGCTTGACCGGTAGCTAAACCTAATAATGGCGCTTTTAATTCAATCTCTACTCCGTTGGCACTCTGGCGATAGCTACATTCAAGTGCTTGGCCATGGGCACGCACTTGCACTAAACCTTCAATCCAATCTTCACCTGGATTAGATCCACACCAAACAGGCTTCTCTCCGACAATCTTGGTCACTGCTAAATCTTCCTTGGCACCTACGACAACAGTGTTGGTTTTTGGTTCAATCTTTAAAACAAATCTTGGATTGCCATCTGCAGCGGGAACGGTGATACCTAAACCTTTTCTTTGGCCAATCGTGTAGGTGTATGCGCCTTTATGTTGTCCAACCACTTTTCCACTTTGATCAATGATCGGACCTACTTCACTGCCTAAACGATCGCGTAGCCATCCAGCATTATCGCCACTTGGAACAAAACATATGTCGTGACTATCTGGCTTGTTAGCAACAGCTAAACCACGTGCCTCTGCCTCTTTTCGAATATCAACTTTCTCAGTATCACCCAATGGAAAATATGCGCCTTGTAATTGTTCGCGAGTTAAAACTGCCAAAACATATGATTGATCTTTGCTGTTGTCGATTGCGCGATGCAAAGTTCTTTCGCCATTAGTTTCGCGCATATTGGCATAGTGACCAGTAACAACGCCATCAAAACCCATTCCCTTTGCGCGATCCAAAACTGCGGCAAATTTGATTTTTTCGTTGCAACGTAAACATGGATTTGGTGTTCTACCAGCTGCATATTCAGATAGAAAGTTCTCTACGACTCCTTCATGAAACTCTTCGGCCATATCCCAGATATAAAAAGGAATACCGATTACATCTGCCGCGCGTCTTGCATCATGTGAATCTTCGATGGTGCAACAGCCGCGTGCGCCTGAGCGATATTTTTGCGGATTTGAAGATAGCGCTAAGTGCACACCCACCACTTGATGACCAGCTTCTACTGCGCGGGCTGCGGCAACGGCAGAGTCAACACCACCAGACATCGCTGCAATTAACTTCATTTAACTTCCCGAGCTCGTTTAACCACATCAGGCAGCACATTTAAAACTTTTTGTACATCGCTATCTGTGCTCTGTGCGCCTAAAGAGAAGCGCAAAGTGCCGATGGCATCTGCTTCACTTCTACCCATTGCAATCAATACATGACTTGGACGATGAACTCCCGCACTACATGCAGCGCCAGTTGAACATGCAATTCCTTCCATATCCATTAACAACAAAAGTGTTTCACCTTTTGTGCCAGGAAAAGTTACATTTACGATGCCAGGTAGCGCTTCCTTCGGCGTATTGATAATTGCCTCTGGAATTAACTCTGTAATTCCATTAATCAATTGATCGCGAAGTGCTGCAATTTTCTCCGAAGGATATTCGGTTATCGCTGCGGCAAAGGCGCAAATGGCTGGTGCGTTTAAAGTGCCGCTTCGAATTTCACGTTCTTGGCCACCGCCGTGGAGAAGCGCAGGAATATCAATACCGCGCTTTAGTACCAAAGCACCGACGCCAACTGGTCCACCAATTTTATGCGCGCTAATTGTCAGCGCAGTTAGACCATTAAAACTAACTGGAACTTTGAGCAGAGATTGCACGGCATCTGAATGAACTGGAATCGATCCGGCTAATTCAATGATTTTATTGATTGGCTGTAGCGCACCGGTTTCGTTGTTGGAGTGCATCACAGAGATCAAAGCGATTTCTGTGCCGCGCTTAGAAATAATCTCCTTTAGAAAATCTAAATCAATAATGCCCGAATTGGTCACTGGAATTTCTATTAACTCCGCACCTTCTTTTTCAACCAACCATTTTGCGGGATCTAACACTGCTTGATGTTCAATTGCAGAGACCAGAATTAATTTCTTGCCAGATTTCCAGAAAAGCCCTTTGATTGCCAAGTTATCTGCTTCAGTTCCAGATGCAGTAAAAATAATCTCACTTGGCGCACAAGATAAGTACTTAGCTAATTTTTCGCGTGCTTCTTCGAGCGCACGTCTAGTCTCACGGCCAAAAATATGAAGTGAAGATGGGTTGCCAATCTCTTTTAGCTGTCTATTGAATTCGGCAAGGGCAATATCAGTGATCGGCGTAGTAGCCGCATGATCCATGTAAATTGCCATTAGGCAATTCTACTTGCGTGCTTGAATTAACTCGCTCGCCTGATTTAGCACGCTTACCAAATCGCCCACAATGCCAAAATCAGCTATTTCAAAGAGTGGTGCTTCTGGATCTTTATTTATCACCACTACCGTCTTGGAAGTTTGCATGCCAGCTTTATGTTGAATCGCACCTGAGATACCGCATGCTACGTATAGATCTGGACTAACTGTTTTACCAGTCTGCCCCACCTGCATGTCATGACTACACCAGCCGGCATCTACCGCAGCACGAGATGCGCCAACTGCTGCGCCTAACGAATCTGCAAATTTTTCGACTGCACTCCAATCGCCATCAATTCCACGGCCGCCAGAAACCACAATTTTTGCTTCTGCTAATTCAGGGCGAGCACCTTTGCTCTTTGGCTTCGTTGATTTAACGGTAACAAGTGAATGATCGTTACCCTCTAATTTGATAGCTTCTGGAACAGATGCCGCTGGTGTTAATGAATTAGGACGAATCGCAATCACTGGGATTCCACGTGACACTTTTGCTTTTACGGTGTAACTACCGCCAAAAATCGATTGAGTTGTCACGAAATTCTCATCTACGGCAATGGCATCAGTGATGATTCCGGATTGCAATTCAACAGCTAACCTTCCAGCAAGTTCTTTGCCATCCATGGTTGCGGCAACTAAAACGGCAGCGATGCCATTGCTCTTTGCATATTCGGCGATAGCTTTGGCGGAATTAGATTCCACCAAGACTACATCGCTAGCTGCGCTTACTAATTCTGCAGTGTTCTTTGGATTATCTGCGACTACTAATACTTTGCTCATATCAATTTCCGCTCTGCCAAGAAATCTACCAATTTTGCGGCGGCACTTCCATCATCTTCAATTTTAGTTCCGGCAGCTTTTGGTGGTTTGGCATTTGCTTCAATTACTTCGGTCCATGAAGCGCTACCTGCGCCGCCAATTGCTGCTAAATCTTTACTTGCAATCTCTTTCTTTTTTGCCGCCATTATTCCTTTAAAAGATGGATAACGTGGTTCATTAATCTTTTCTACGACGCTAATTACCACAGGAAAATTTGCTTCTAATTCCGATTCTCCCGTATCAGTGATTCGGTTAATTGAAATCTTCTTGGCCGCGACATCGACATTTACTCTATTTGCGAAAGTTAATTGTGCATGGCCCAAACGTGCGCTTACCATGGCTGGAATTACTGACATTCTGGCATCGGTGCTTTCAACGCCAGAAATCACAAAGTCATATCCACCTTCGGCGATAACTTTTGCTAAAACTTCAGAAGTCACCATGGCATCGGCACCTGCGAGCGCCGGATCGGTAATCACAATGGCGCTACTTGCGCCCATTGAAAGACCTTTACGCACTGCTTCTTGAGCTCGTGCTGGTCCCATAGAAATTAAAGTTATTGTGTGTTCGCCACCATCATCAACAGTGCCACCATTTGCTTCGCAGATACGAAGCGCTTCTTCAATTGCATATTCATCTAAATCATTTAGAACTGCATCAACGCTCTCGCGATCTACGCGACCAGATACAAATTTCTTCTCTGCCCACGAATCCGGAACCTGTTTTACCGTTACTGCAATCTTCACAGCGCCATGTTACTGGTGGGTAGTATTGCCGCCTAACCAATTTTCGAAACTTTCAAGGCAGACTCTCTCCATGCTCCAAGCCGACCCGCGTTTCTTAGGCGCTACTCCTACCGAGGAGGGCACCAACTTCGCTATTTGGGCGGAGGCAGCTGATGCGGTCGAACTCTGCCTCTTCGATGAGGTCAATGGCAAACTCGTTGAAACTAGATATTCACTCTCCCATCGAAATGGACCGATCTTTCACGGATATTTAAAAGGGGTAAGAGTTGGCCAAAGATATGGGTATCGAGTTTATGGACCGTGGGAGCCAGAACGCGGGGCCAGATTTAATCCAAACAAATTATTAATTGATCCTTACGCGCATCATTTAGCCGGAGCGCTGCAATATCAACCAGAGATTTATGGTCATCATTCAAGTAATGGCTTTGGTAATAGCGATACAAATCAGATAGATGATCGTGACTCTGCAAATTTTGTACCGCTTTCGGTCGTTACTGACTTTAACTCCCGAGAAATTAATCATCCCAGAACTAATTGGCAAGATACAGTCATTTATGAAGCACATGTAAAAGGTTTAACTTTTGCAAATCCAGAAATTCCAGAATCAGAACGCGGTACATATAAAGCTTTGGGACATCAATCAACCATTGATTATCTGAAACAAATTGGTATTACTGCGATTGAACTCTTACCAATACACGAACATGCTACGGAACCTGCAATTTGGTCCCGTGGTCGCGCCAATCTTTGGGGCTATAACCCAATTGCATTTAGCGCACCACATCGCGCATATGCGGCAAGCGATAATCCAATCACCGAGCTACAAGAAGCCGTTGATAAATTACATCAAAATGGCATCGAAGTGATTTTGGATGTGGTCTATAACCACACAGCAGAAGGTGGGCCTGGCGGACCACACATCTCATTTAAAGGAATTGATAATCGAAATTGGTACCGACATGGTGGTACCAATCATTACATTGATAACACTGGTTGCGGCAATACATTTAGCGCTGGTAAACCCCACGGAGTTCGATTAGTTATTGATTCACTACGTTGGTGGTCACAGATTATTGGTGTCGATGGCTTCCGCTTTGATTTAGCTCCTTCCTTAAATCGCTCCGAAAATATGATTGATTCAGCGCTCTTTGCCGCCATTGCGGCAGATCCGATTTTGCGACAATTGAAATTAATTGCCGAGCCATGGGATATCAGTCGATATGCGCTAGGTGAATTCCAGTATCCCTGGAGAGAATGGAACGATTATTACCGTGATGCGGTGCGCCAATTTTGGCTCGGAGATTTAGCACGTGGCTACGGCGAAGGAGTTAGCGCTCTCGCCTCTTCAATCGCCGGTTCCAGCAATATTTTCTATTTTCGCGGCCCAACATCATCAATTAACTTTGTTACTGCTCACGATGGTTTCACACTAAATGACTTAGTTACCTACCAAGATAAAAGAAATGAAGCCAATGGAGAAGACAATCGCGACGGCAACAACACCAACCGCTCTTGGAACGTCGGCATCGAAGGACCGACAGATGATTTAGCAATTCGCCAAATAAGACGTTCTCTTCAAAAATCTTTATTGGCAACGCTCTTGCTTTCATCCGGTGTTCCGATGATTACTATGGGTGACGAAATAGGCAGAACTCAACATGGTTCTAACAACGCCTTTACTTTGCCGATAGATTTAAATAAATATAACTGGAATCAAGAAGTAGCTTGGTATGGTGGTTGGGCTTTAAATTGGAATCCAGATGAAGATAGCCGAGATTTACAGAGTGCATTTATAGAATTAAATCGGATTCGAAAAACTTATCTTTCCGATCGCACCTCTGAATTCTTTACTGGGCGCATTGATTTTGGAACCGAACGTAAAGATATTGCCTGGTTTAGTCTTTCTGGTAATGAAATGAAAGATGAGCATTGGTCAGATGGTGATAAACGTTCATTGACCGTGTTCCTTGAAGCAGGACCCAAGAATGGCATAGTGCTGTTGATGAATTCTTTTGGATCTACCACCACATTTACCCTTCCAAATGATGCTTGGGGCGATAGTTATAGATGCATCTTTGACTCATATCAGATCACAGAGAGCTACAACCCAGTAATTGCTAAGCCGGCAGAGAAAGTTGAAGTTTCACCTCATTCATTACAAATTTGGTTGGTAAATCGTTAATTACTTTTGAGTATTCAATTATCGCTTTAAACTATTGCACATGCTCGCTATCTTGATGCCAGGACAAGGTTCACAAACTCCTGGCATGTTAGAACCTTGGCTAAATGAAGATACCAAGAATCTTTTGGCCAAATGGTCTCTACATATTGATTTAGATTTGATGCGACTTGGCACTACCGCTTCGGCAGAAGAGATAAAAGACACCGCAAATGCCCAACCACTAATTGTGGCTACCGGCTTAATTAGCGCACACCTTTTAAACATCAAGAACTTTTCTCTAGTTTCAGGACATTCGGTTGGCGAAATTACCGCCGCTGCGATTTCCGAAGTCATCTCAGCAACCGATGCGCTAGCGCTCGTGCGACAAAGAGGTTTAGCAATGGCAAAAGCTGCAAGCCAAGTGGAAACTGGAATGGCTGCGGTTCTAGGTGGCAATCGCGATGATGTATTGAAATCACTGGCAAACCTTGATTTAGCTCCAGCTAATGACAATGGCGCTGGACAGATTGTGGCGGCAGGTTCGTTAGATGCGCTAGATAAACTAATTGAAAACCCACCAACAGGCGCAAGAGTTAGAGCGCTTGCAGTAGCTGGTGCCTTTCATACTAAATATATGCAAAGCGCTGTAAGCCAGGTAGATATTTTTGCAAAAAATTTAGCAATCAATAATCCAAAGTATCAATTGATTTCAAATAAAGATGGTCAAGTAGTAAAAGATGGTAGCGAGGCAGTGCAGAGAATCGTAAATCAAATTGCCAATCCAGTTCGTTGGGATTTATGTATGGATTCTCTTGACCAATTAGGAGTAACGGGCGCAATCGAACTGGCACCTGCTGGTACTTTGGTTGGGTTATTAAAGAGAGCGACACCTTCAATTGAAACATTTGCGCTTAAGAGTCCAGCAGATTTAACGACTGCTAATGAATTTGTCAGGAAGCACGGTGCCTAATGCTTAAAACGACTACTGGTACAAATGCAGAGATTCTCTCAGTAGGAATTTATCGCGCAACTAATTTGATTCCTAACTCTGCCATCATTGAAAAGATTGATTCATCAGACGAATGGATTCAACAACGCACCGGCATTGAATCACGTCGTTTTGCTGATAAGAATATTTCAGTCTTAGATATGGCAAGCGCCGCTGCTACTCAAGCACTTTCACGCGCCAAAGTGGATGCCAGTCAAGTAGATGTAATTATTTTGGCCACAATCTCCTATCCACATAACACTCCAAGTGGTGCATCTGGAATTGCAGCAAATATTGGTGCAATTAAAGCTGCCGCTTTTGATCTTTCTGCAGCATGTGCCGGTTTTACTTACGGCGTGGGTCTTGCAAATGATTTAATCAAAGGCGGAACTGCTAAATATGTTTTAGTGGTAGGAGCTGAAAAGTTAAGCGATTTCACCAACTCTGAAGATCGCGCTACTTCATTTATCTTTGCCGATGGCGCTGGTGCGGTATTAATTGGTCCAAGTGAGGATTCTGGAATTGGACCGACGGCTTGGGGTTCTGATTCTGATCAAAGAGATGCAATTACGATGTCATCTTGGCTTGAGTTTAAAGATAATCCAGTTCCGGCCTCTGAAATTGCTTGGCCTTACATAGTTCAAGAAGGACAGAGAGTCTTTCGTTGGGCAGTCTTCTCTGTGAGCAAAGTAGGTAGCAGGGCTATTGAATTAGCCGGAATCAAACCAGAGAACTTAAAAGCATTTGTGCCACATCAAGCTAATTTACGAATTATCGAATCAATGGCTAAAGATATGAAGTTAGCGCCAAATATTTTGATTGCAGATGACATCAGAACAAATGGCAACACCTCGGCCGCTTCAATTCCATTGGCAATGGATGCGCTACTTACAGATCACCCTGAGCTGCACGGTGAACTTGCGTTGATAATTGGTTATGGCGCAGGGTTGGCATATGCAGCGCAAGTCGTGAAATTACCGCCGAAACCCGCGAGTTACTAGAAAGTAGCGCATTTTTGAGTGCAGAATACTCTTTGTAATTTAAATGAGTAATTTAAATGAATCGAAATTGCGCAATGCTGCGGAATTAATGAAAGAACCGAGATAAAAAACAGGAAAAGGAAGCAATAAAAATGGCGCTAAATGAGGCAGATGTTCTAGCTGGCTTGAAAGAGATCGTTGAAGAAGTTGCTGGAGTCCCAGCAGCATCAATTGAGCTTGGAAAGAACTTCACCGAAGACTTAGATGTTGATTCATTATCAATGGTCGAAGTAGTAGTCGCAGCTGAAGAGCGTTTCGGAGTAAAGATTCCAGATGATCAAGTATCTGAACTTGCTACCGTTGGCGATGCTGTTAATTTCATAGTTAAAGCATCAGCTTAAATTTAGATCACGGTTTAATGTCACGTCGCGTAGTCGTAACTGGCTTAGGAGCAACTACACCTCTAGGTGGAGATGTTGCAAGCACTTGGGCTAACGCGCTTGCCGGAAAATCTGGTGCTCGCCTATTAAAACAAGAATGGGCGCAGACTCTGCCAGTTCACTTTGCAGCTGAAGTTGTTGTAGAGCCTAGTGAAACTATGAAACCGGTAGAGATTCGTAGACTTGATCGTTCCGAGCAATTTGCATTAATTGCTTCACGCGAAGCTTGGGCAGATGCTGGTTCGCCAGATGTTGATCTAGAACGTTTAGGTGTTGTGATTGCATCAGGTATTGGTGGCGTCACTTCACTGCTTGAGCAATATCGAACTTTGATCGATAAGGGTGCGCGTTTAGTGTCACCACATACCGTTCCAATGATTATGCCAAATGGCCCAGCTGCAAATGTTGGTCTGGAATTCAAAGCAAAAGCAGGAGTACATACTCCGGTTTCAGCATGTGCATCTGGAGCCGAAGCTGTTGGTTATGCCTTCGACATGATTCGAAATAATCGTGCGGACATGGTGATTGCAGGTGGTGTGGAAGCATCCGTAGATGCGCTACCAATGGCTGGTTTTGCCGCTATGAAAGCTTTATCAACCCGAAATGATTCACCAGAAAAAGCATCAAGGCCATATGACGCAGATAGAGATGGTTTTGTACTTGGTGAAGGTGGTGGAGTTTTAGTTCTCGAAGAGTACGAACATGCAAAAGCACGTGGCGCAAAAATTTACTGTGAAATTGCAGGTCAAGGGTTAACTTCAGATGGCTACCACATTGCAGCGCCAGATCCAGAAGGTCGCGGCGTAATTCGTGCGATGCAATTTGCGCTAAGAGATGCTGGACTTACCACTAAAGATATTTTCCATTTAAATGCTCACGCCACTTCAACGCCCGCCGGTGATGTGGCCGAAGCAAATGCGTTACGTGGCGCACTTGGTGCTGATGCTGATCATGTCGCGGTCTCCGCAACTAAATCCATGACCGGCCATTTATTGGGTGGCGCTGGTGCAGTTGAATCTGTCTTCATCGTAAAAGCGTTACAAGAAAGATTAGCCCCACCAACAATCAACATTGAGAATTTAGATCCGGCCGTAACGGTTGACGTAGTACGCGATAAACCAAGACAGTTACCAGATGGAGACATTGCAGCGTTAAACGATTCCTTTGGTTTTGGCGGACATGACGTAGTTCTGGTCTTTAAAACTCTTTGAGCAACTAAATGATTGATCCAAAAGATCCCGAACTTCGAATTTCGAAGTTGATGGATAATGAAAAATTCAACTTAATCACGCCACGCGATAAAAGTGGAGTGGTCGCCGCTACTGGAAAAATCAAAGGCAACAAGGTCGTTGTTTTTGCATCTGACCCAAGTATCCAAGGTGGCGCACTGGGTCCTGAAGGCGCGCTCGTAATTGTGCATGCTTACAAATTAGCAATTGCAAAGTCGGTACCGATTATCGGCATCTGGCATTCAGGTGGCGCCAGATTGCGCGATGGCGTGCTTTCATTGCATGCATTTGGCCAAATTTTTAAATCATCTATTACTGCATCCGGAAAAATTCCACAGCTTTCACTAGTGCTTGGACCAACCGCAGGAGGCGGTGCTTACGGACCAGCGTTGACTGATGTCGTGGTGCTTGCGCCTGAAGGTCGGATCTTTGTTACCGGGCCAGATGTTGTAAAAAGTGTCACCGGTGAAAAAGTTGATATGGCAAATCTTGGTGGCCCAGAAGCGCATAAGAAAAATTCTGGACTGGCCCACATCATTGCAGATAGCGAAATTGAAGCATTTGAATGCATTAAGAAGTTGACTTCCCTACTTTCTAATCAAGGTAGTATCACCAAGAAAATCAAAGATTTAGATTTGGCGCAATATGTTCCAGAATCTAGAAAAAGAGTTTATGAAGTCCATCCATTGGTAGAAGCGTTATTAGATCCAGATGAATCTATGGAACTCTTAAAGGATTGGGCACCAAATATGTTGACTGCTATTGGTCGTTTAGGTGGTCGCACGGTTGGCGTAGTTGCAAATAATCCTAAACATCTAGGTGGCGCACTTGATTCTGCCGCCGGCGAAAAAGCTGCACGATTTGTTCGAATGTGCGATGCATTTGGGATTCCACTTATTGTTATAGCAGATGTGTCAGGCTTTTTGCCTGGCGCAGGACAAGAATGGGAAGGCGCAGTTCGAAGAGGCGCAAAGCTCTTGCATGCATTTGGTGAAGCGGTGGTACCAAGAGTTACATTAATTACCCGACATGCATACGGTGGCGCATATGTCGCCATGAATTCTCGGGCGCTAGGCGCTACCAAAGTTTTTGCCTGGCCAAATGCAGATGTTGCGGTGATGGGAAGCATTGCTGCAATTAGAGTTTTACATCGCAGATTATTAGCAGATCTACCGAGTGAGCAACGCGAAAACATGGAATTAGAGCTAGCTGCCGAACATGAGAAAGTTTCTGGCGGTGTTCAACGCGCAATCGAAATTGGTGTTGTAGATGCAATTATTGAGCCACGATTCACTCGCTCTGAAATTGCAAAGGTGATTGCGAAATCCAAATTGGCTCGCGGCCAACACGGCAATATTCCGCTTTGAATTTAACTAAATTCTGATTTTTACTTAGTTTTGAAAGTAACAGTTACTGTAGCCGTAACAGTCTTATCAATACTGGATGTGTCATACATACCCATATCGGAAGTCATTGTGGAATCTGGCGTTGTTACTTGAATTGGACCCGCTTTAACTGAAGTAATTGCGCCAACTTTTCCACCGACAGCATCTGTCATAGCTTCAGCGCGTAACTTCGCATCCTTGGTTGCCTCTTTAAGTAGCTCTGGTCGAATCTTAGATAAAGTTGAAACGTAATATTGAGGACCGTAATTGCTTACATTTACGCCGGATTGAATTACGGTACCAATGTTCTGACTCAACTTAGAAATCAACTGGACATCTTTACTTCTTACGGTAATTTCGCGTTGGGCACGGTAGTTCAAAATTCTGCCAGTCGGATTGCCATTTATATATTCTTCGGTTGGATAACTGCTAACTGCGCCAAGAGTTAATTGCTCACTCTTTACGCCACCATCAACAAGGTAATTTTGAAGAGTATCAATACCGGCGTCGATACCAGATACTGCAGTTCCTGGTGTCTTACCAGTGTTTTGAACAGAAAGAGTCCAAACTACATTATCGGCCTTAGCTTCAACTTTTGCAGAACCCGTTACAACAATTCCTTCGCTGGAGCGAGATGCAAAACCTGATCCCACTTGAGAAAGCCCAAGTCCCATTGCAAGTGCCACAATTACTGAGGCCACAATAATGGTTAGGGCTTTACGCTTTTCAATCATCTCATCCATTTTAAAACCCTTTTAAACCTTTCATTACTAATCATTACTAATCATCAGTAAAAGTTAAATAGCACGCAATTGCGTTACTTCCTGTAAATCTACTCCTCGGAAGCGTTCCAAATCTACTTCCCACGCTGTTCCGAGCGCCACATCCAACATCTCTCGCATTGAATCATCGGTCTTTGACATAGCGAACTTCACTTGATTCTCCGTTAATAAAACGTTGCCTAATTCATCTATTGTTGAACGATGTAAACCAAGTTCAGGAGTAAATTTAAAGAAGTGGCTTCCAGATTGGATTTCAAAACGTAAGTAGTGCCAGCTCTTCAAAGCACTTGCTAAATTTGAAGCCACATCAGATTTTGAACGCCATTCGACTTGTGTACGTTGTGTACCCGCCGCCAATGGTTGGTTGCGCCAAGAAATTTCTACTCGACCCAATACATTCTCAATTGCCCATTCGACATGGCGAACCAAAGCCATTGGACATGAGTGGATCGTTAAGAATCCACGATTCATAAGAACTAGCTCCTAGCAAGATGCTTTATGCACCTTCCCCAGTCCAAAAGCGCTTGCGATCAGAGCCGATGGCTAATTTTCCACTCTTGAAGTTGCTTTTGTCCACCTGCGGTTAGGTCAGGGCAGATTGGGCAGGTAGGCTTGCCACTAGTCGGACGCTCGAAGCTTTAGTTTTTAAAAGAAATTTGGCTAGAAGGAAGACAGGCGAAGCCAAATCCAGGCTCCGTCAAGTTTAAAAGAAATAGGAAAAATAATTAATGGCAACAGGCACAGTTAAGTGGTTCAACTCTGAAAAGGGCTTCGGCTTTATTGCAGTAGATGGCGGTGGACAAGATGTATTCGTTCACTACTCAGCTATCCAAGGCAATGGCTACAAGTCTCTTAATGAGGGTCAGTCAGTATCTTTCGAGGTCGTCCAAGGTCCAAAGGGCCCACAGGCTGATCAAGTAACTGCTAACTAAATTAACACTTGAAAACCTCCGGGAAGAAATTCTCGGAGGTTTTTTATTTTCTAAATATTTTCATGTTCCTGTTTTGAAATCTTAAGCCAGTTAAAGAAACCCCAGATTACAAACGGTAGATAGATCGCATATAAAGTTCCGGTTGGATAATAACCATTACTAAAAGCAAACGGCACTCCCACTAAATCAACAGCAATCCAGACCAACCAAAATTCAACATAACCGCGGCTCATGCCAAATGTTGCAAGTGCCGTACCTGTAAATATCCAAGTATCAACAAAGAGCCATTGCCCAGATTCGCCAAGTTCTTTGAAAATCTGCATTGAAAGAATGAAAAATAAGACAATTGTCGGAACCAACCATAACTTCTCTTTGGTGGTTGTCCATCGTGGAACGACTGCCGGTACATTTCTACCTAAGCGCTTATGTTGCGACCATCTGATCCAACCGTAAACACTCACGACTATCAAAAGAATATTTCTTGAAGCTTGTCCGTAGAAATTTGCTTTCTGAGTTTCATCGCCAAAAGAGAATACTGCTCCCAAAAAAACTGTAACTAGTAACGCATCACCAATAATTCCTATTGGCCAAGCTGCAACTAAACGTTTTGCGCCAAGTATGGCGCTAGTAAGACCTAAGGTGCCGCCGATTATTTCGCGAACTGCAATTGATTTACTTCCAAAATTGATAGTCGCTTCAAAAAGCCATTGCAATACGCTCATAGTTCACACCTTCGGTATCGGCGGAATTTCGCCGGTCTTTGCTAATAACGCTTTAATTTCGCTTGCTGGTGAACGATCTTTACCAACTTTCCATTTATCTAAATAGCGCCAAGGAAATACCATTCCCCTGCGTACCCACCAAATGTCAGACTCTGAAGTTGGCCAACTAATTCCAAAATGGACATGTGGTGAAGTTCCTTTGGCATCTCCTGTGTCTCCCACATAGCCAAGTAAAGTTCCGGCTTCTACTCTAGCTCCAACATCAATGCCAGGTGCAATTTTCTGTAGATGAGATCCGTAATACCTAACTCCGTCATCTCCGACAATGGAAACGAAGATGCCGCCTTTGGTTATCGGAGTCGGTTTCCGGTAGTTATATGGATCGCTCTTTCTAATCTCATCGACATAACCAGATGTCACCGCTACGAATTTGCATCCTTTTTTCGCCAAAATATCTGTTGCTGGATAATCATGATGGTAACGGGAATAAGTGGGCTTGCACTTATCACTGCTTGGAATCGGAAACGTGTAATTCTGTGCCGCATTTGCAACAGGCGCCATAGAAATTAAGAGGCACAAAGCTAGAAAGAAGCGAAAACGCATGGTTGAAGGCTACTTCAGATTTAAAATTAACCATGGATTTAAGAACCTCATCTAAGACGAAATTATTTTTTGGAGCCAACGCAATCTCTGCCTGGTTAGGATTTGGCGGATCTTTAATTGTAAATACCTTTGATTTAGTTCCTGAAGATGAATATGAACCACATCTATTTGGCCCACATGCAGCAGGAGCTGCTGGTGCATTGACTAGATTTATAGATCTCTTCGGTTACTTCACAATCTGGAGTAATGCTTTGGTAGCAATAACTGTCACTATGCTCTATTTAAATTCCCGACGAAATGACCAGAGATTTAAGTGGCTACGAAGCACATCGTTATTGATGATCACCATGACTGGAATTTTGTACCACTTATTAATAGCGCCTACTGCTGACCCTCAAAGCTGGAATGTTTATACCAATGCATTTCAGCATTACATCACACCAGTAATCACTGTTCTTGTCTGGTTATTAGTCGGGCCAAGGTCATTCTTCAATTTCAGAATGACTGTTTCAGTTTTTGCAATTCCCACTGCTTATCTTGTCTATACCTTTGGACGCGGTGCAATAATTGATCGTTACCCTTATGGTTTCTTTGACGTGATCAAATATGGATATCTATCTGTTTCCTCGACTTTAATCTTTATTTATGTCGCTGGATATATCTTGGCGCTGCTCTTCTTTGCACTGGATAAAGCACTTTCCAGAACAAAGTAAGATTTGCTCCGCACGAGGGGGTAGCTCAGTCGGTTAGAGCCCCGGACTCATAATCCGGTCGTCGTGGGTTCGAGCCCCACCCCCCTCACTTAA
>JBPCTD010000061.1:0-41519 GCA_051006515.1 Candidatus Nanopelagicaceae bacterium
GAACTTAATAAAGCAATCAGGGTCAAAACGATTGGCATATTTGGGCAATTCACTTAAGGCGCTTGATGAATCACTTGGTGGAAAGTTACACATTGTGGAAGGCGACCAAGTAGAAGTTTTGAAGAGCTTTAATGCAGCCGAAGTTCACATTTCCGAAGAGTTTGAACCATATGGTGCAGCAAGAGATAAAAGAGTTGAGACTGCAGGAATCAATTTGATCCGTACTGGTAATCCTTATGCCGTTGCACCTGGTCGCGTTAGAAAACCTGACGACACTAATTATCGAGTTTATACACCTTTCTATAAAGGTTGGCTGGCTCATGGTTGGCGCGGACCAGTAGCGGCTCCTAAGGATATAAACGCTGTAACTCCTAACAAATCGCAAAGAAATTTTCCGGATTGGAAATGCGACTTTGAAATCCCAGAAGCTGGAGAGGTGGCAGCGCTAAAGAGATTTGAGTGGTTCAAAAAGAACGCTCTTGATAGTTACGATGAACAACGTAATTTTGCTGGAATTGATGGCACTAGCAAAATGAGCGCACATTTAAAGTTTGGCGAGATTCACCCTAGAACTCTTTTGAAAGATTTAGGACTTACCAAAGCTCATGATACTTTCCGCAAAGAAATTGCTTGGCGTGAGTTTTATGCGGATGTCTTATTTCATAATCCGCACACAATTGATGAGTATTACATCGATAAGTTTTCTAAGATGCGTTATGACGAGCCAGGAGAGAAATTCAAAGCTTGGTGTGAGGGCCGAACCGGCTACCCATTTGTAGATGCTGCGATGCGTCAATTGGTCCAAACTGGATGGATGCATAACCGCACCCGCATGGTGGTGGCATCTTTCTTAGTTAAAGACTTACATGTTGAATGGCAGCACGGCGCTAATTTCTTCATGGAGCATCTGGTGGATTTCGATCCTGCTAGTAATTCACATGGTTGGCAATGGACCGCAGGTTGCGGTACTGATGCTTCGCCGTATTACCGAGTTTTTAATCCCACCGAACAAGGCAGAAAGTTTGATCCTGAAGGCGATTACATCCGGCGTTACATACCTGAGCTTTCAAATATATCCACAGAGCTGATTCATGAGCCCGGGCTTTCTTATATCGCGCCAATCGTCGACCATAAAGCCGAGCGAGTTGAAGCCCTCGCACGCTTGGAAGAGATAAAAGGTATCTAAAATTTAATAATCACCACCCTTTGTCACCCTAATTTGGGTGGCCAAGGGTGAGAATTTGTATCACCCTTAGCCCATGCCCCATACAGATCTCAGAGAACTCGCATTTCAAATGCGCGCGGACGAGCTTCGAAAATATGGACAGTCAGTATTAGAGCGCAATCCCGCTCGTATGGCAGCTTCGGAAGTCTTGGATTTAATGGCATATCTAATTGAATGTGACTTCGTAGGAGCAGAGGCGAAATTGGCCACAATCAAATTTAAATTTAGAGATACTCAAGATCAAATTTATGTTGATGAAGCTACCTCACTTGCTAGGGCGCACATAGATTTTGCATTTGGTCGTTTCAAAGAGTTAGAGATATCTGCAAATGATTTTTTGAAGAATCATGAAAATGTGCCAAATCTCGAAGAGGGTGAATTCTTAGACACCTTGAGGTTGCTTGCTCAGAAACATCTAATCATGGACGAAAACGAAGAGCTAGCTAATGTTTACAAGGAAGTAACTCGTTACAAGAAAGATCATACGGATACTAATCTCTTTTATATGGCTAACTCTGTTTATGCAATGCTCCTACTAAGCCAGGGGGAGTATTTCAAAGCATTAGAAGTTGCAAATAATAATATTGAAATTGCCAAGCAAAATAATTACATGGGGCTGATGGCGCCGATAGATTGTATGTATGTTGCAGCAAGTAGCCTTTTTGCTCTTGCAAGAAACCAGGAAAGCTTAGAAGCTTTTCAAGAAATTTCGGAATTGGCATTGAAATTAAACTTATGGCCATGGTTTTTTATCGCAGATGGTTTGATTTGCAGAGATTTTGCGCACAAAGGAAAAATGCCTGAAGCCTTAGCAATGATTAGAGACGAAAGAACTAAGTTACTTGACGTAAATTTTAGGCATGAATTAGATTTTATGCCAGATGTAAACGAATTGTATGTTCGTTTTCTAATAAGCGATTTTGATCGGATGGAAGTTTTACTTGGAAGAGTTCCAGAATTATTAATTGTTAATCAAATCAGAGCATTTTTTTATGAACTCAAAGGTAAGGATATGTTGAAGTTTTATGAAAACTTACCTGAGCGAACTCCTCGCGAAAAACTTTATAAATTACTTGGGCTTGCTGATTACTACAAAGACAAAGAGAGTATCGCAGTTGAGTACATGAGACAGGCGCTCGAAGTTGTGGAACAAACAGGTTCGATTGAATTGATTTTGCGCCAATACGATCTGGCTACTATCACTTTAAAAGCTATATCCAAATCACCAACAGTGCTTTTGGAAAATCTTGCAAGTCGATTAGCAGAGAGAATCAAACTGAAATTTGCAAACAACAAGGAGGGCTTACCTGTGCCACTTACAAAACGCGAATTAGAGGTTGTTAGACAACTCTCAACGGGCAAACCTATAAGCTCTATATCTAACTCTTTACATGTTTCAATGAATACTATGAAGACTCATTTGAGAAATGTGTATAGAAAATTAGAGGTTGATGGACGCGAAAGAGCAGTTGAAAGGGCTAGAGAGCTCTTACTTATCTAATTTAACCACCCGTGCATGCGATTTTTCACTCTTAGTTAAGCCTGATAACCTAGCCCACGCTTCACGGTAGATTGCCCGAGCGGCCAATGGGAGCGGACTGTAAATCCGCCGGCTTACGCCTTCAGTGGTTCAAATCCACTATCTACCACCACAGTTAATGGCTAGAGAGCTTTTAAAGCGCTAACAACTTTTGTCAGCGACGCTTTGGCATCACCAAATAGCAAAGTGGTCTTTGGATCATAAAGCAATTCATTCTCAATACCGGCAAAGCCTGGTCGCATCGAACGTTTTAAAAAGATGATGTTTGCAGCTTGGTCAACATCCAAAATTGGCATGCCATAGATTGGCGCTCCAGGAGTGGTCTTTGCTGCAGGGTTGACGACATCGTTTGCACCAACTACGAGCGCAACATCTGTTTGTGCAAAAGTTGGATTAACTTCTTCCATTTCGCTTAGCTGTTCGTAAGGAACATTTGCTTCAGCAAGCAATACGTTCATATGTCCTGGCATACGACCAGCAACTGGATGAATTCCGTATGCCACATCAATTCCTTTTGCAGTTAACAAATCTGCCATTTCGCGGATTGTGTGTTGTGCCTGCGCTACCGCAAGTCCGTATCCAGGAACAATAACTACTCGCCGCGCATAATTAAGCAGAATAGCCACATCATCTGGTGAACCGCTTCGAACTGGTCGCGACTCTTGTTCACCAGTACCAGCAACTGCCTTTGCAGTAAATGCGCCAAAGAGCGTGCCGAATAATGATCGACCCATAGCTTCCGCCATTAAACGAGTAAGAATGGTTCCGGATGCGCCAACTAATGTCCCTGCGACAATTAACAAAATGTTCTCTAGTACATAACCACTTGCAGCCACTGTTAAACCGGTAAATGCATTTAGCAATGAGATAACGATAGGTACATCTGCGCCACCAACGGGAAGTACGAAAAGCACGCCAAAAAGAAGAGAAAGTAGCGCTAACAGTTCAAGAAGGCCATTGCCACCCTGAGCAATCACGTAGCTGGCATTGACGATAATTGCAACTAAAGTTCCAGCAATTACAAAGCGCCCACCAGGGAAAATCACTGGGCGAGTAGTCATTAATTCTTGAAGTTTTAAGAATGTCACAATCGAACCACTGAAAGAGATACAGCCAACTACAACTGTAAATACAGTGGCAATAACCGCAAGTGTGGTTGCAGAATCTCCGAGATTTAAATACTCCACAATTGCGACAAGTGCGGCAGCACCACCACCGACACCATTAAAGAGCGCAACCATTTGGGGCATCTGCGTCATCTGAACCATGCGTGCCGCAGGAACACCGACGGCGATACCAACTACAAGCGCTCCAATTATTAATGGCAGATTTTGCAAACCCTTGCCATCTTCTTTGTAGAAGAAAACCACGAAAGTGGCAACGCCAGCGCCAGCAGCGCCAATCAAGTTACCGCGACGAGCGCTCTTTGGATGCGACAAACCTTTTAGCGCCAAAATAAATGCCACAGCTGAAATCAAACCTAAGAGATCATAAAGATTACGGCTCATGGTTATTTCTTTCCTTTGAACATCTCAAGCATTCGATCCGTGACCACAAAGCCACCAATCATGTTGATTGTTGCAAGAACTATTGCAATAACACCAAGAATTAGTTCTAAACCACCTTCGGCATGTCCTGCGACCAAAATTGCTCCAACCAAAATAATTCCGTGAATCGCGTTTGCGCCTGACATCAGTGGAGTATGCAGAGTAGTGGAAACTTTTGAAACCACTTCGAAACCAACGAATACCGCTAGCGTGAAGATTGCTAGAAGCGCTAATCCATTACTCATGAATTCCTCCTTGCACCTTGGTGCGTAAGTGCGGATGCAGTAACAATTTCATCCGTAAAATCAATATTTAGTGAGACTTTTTCGCCCTCTTTGGCAGGGTTGGTGATTAACGTTAATAAATTAAGAAGGTTACGTGAATAAAGACTGGAAGCATGAAATGGTAGAGAGCTTGGTACATCTTTGCCGCCCCAAATGATCACGCCACCTGAAGTAGTAATTACTTCACCAGCAACTGAGCCTTCAACGTTTCCACCAGTTTCTGCTGCAAGATCAACAATTACTGAACCTGGCGACATCGCATCAACCATTGCCTTTGTCATAAGTCTTGGTGCAGTTCGACCAGGAACTGCAGCAGTTGTGATTACTACGTTTGATTTTGCAATGTATGGAGTAAGTAAATCTTGTTGTTGCTTGGCGCGTTCTTCAGTCATCTCGCGGGCATAACCACCGCTACCTGCAAGAGACTCCAAATTCAAATTAATAAAACTTGCGCCCATTGATTTAACTTCATCTGCAGAGGATGGACGAACATCATATGCACTTACGACTGCGCCTAAGCGGCGAGCCGTTGCAATTGCTTGTAATCCAGCAACACCTGCACCAAGTACTAACACTTGTGCCGGCGTAACAGTGCCTGCTGCAGTCATTAGCAATGGGAAGAATCTTGGGCTTAATTCCGCACCAATCAAAGCCGCTTTATATCCGGCACAAAGCGCTTGTGAAGTTAAAGCATCCATGGATTGTGCTCGAGAAATTCGCGGCACTAACTCCATTGAGAAAGCAGTGGCACCTGCCTTTGCGAGGGCGTCGATATTTTCTACCGCAGTAGTTGGTGAAAGAAATGAGATTGTTACAGCACCATTTTTTAATTGTGAAGCTTGTTGTGCAGTTAATGGTTGCACTGAAAGAACTACATCTGCATCCGCTAAAACATTGCTGCCAATCTTGGCTCCAACGGCTTCGTAATCCTTATCGGTGGCTTGAGCGCTTAACCCCGCCCCACTTTCAATAAGAACTTCATAGCCTAATTTGGTGAATTTATTAATTACATCTGGCACGAGCGCTACGCGCTTCTCACCAGGTTTAATTTCCTTAGGAACTGCTACGCGCATGTGGCAAATGTACTCAGCGAAAGCCTTTGACACTAGTGAATGCGGATTAATTTCCCTTTAATTCGCTGCGAGTTAAGTGATACAAAATTGCTTGAATGGTCGTGCGGCGATGATATGCCTCACGCCAAATTACAGATTTAGCGCCATCAATTACAGATGCCGCGACTTCTTCGCCTCTATGTGCGGGAAGACAGTGCATAAATATTGAATCTTTTGCAGAATGTGACATCAGTGACTCTGTAACAGCAAAGGGTGCTAGCACTTTTAATTTCTCTGTTCTATCTGATTCTGGATCACCCATAGACATCCAAACATCGGTATAAATTACCGAAGCATCTTTTGCGGCTGCAATTGGATCAGAAGTTATCTCTATTTTTGCGCCACTTTGCTTTGCGAAATTTTCAGCTTTCTTAATTACATCTGGATCTGGTGCCCACTTTCCTTCGGGAGTTGCTGCCACAACATGTACGCCCATAATTGCACCCATTATTAACCAAGCATGTGACATATTGTTGCCATCACCAAAATATGCGAACTTTCTATTTTTTAGATCAGTGCCAAATTTTTCTCGAATGGTCAACCAATCAGCAAGCAATTGAGTTGGATGATCTTCGTCTGTAAGTGCATTGATTACCGGAATCGAAGCGTGCAAACCCAATTCATCTACATCGCTCTGTTTGTATGTTCGAATTATGAATGCATCACAGAAGCCACTAATTATTTTTGCAGTATCGGCAATAGTTTCACCACGACCTAATTGCAGTTCATCACCTCTAATAAATATTGGTGTTCCACCTAAATGTGCGGTTGCGGTTTCTGAAGCCAACCTGGTTCTGGTGGATGGTTTAGTCATGTAAATCGCCACAGTTTTGTGTTGCAAGTGATTTGCTGCACTAAGTGGTTCAGCAGCGAACTTTGCTGCAGTATTTAGCAGAAGCTCGACATCGTCACGGGATAAATCTTCGGTGCGAAGTAAGTCCTTCATCTGATAATTCTACCGATAAAAGTAAACTCCGACTTATGTTTAAGCGCTGGAGAGCAATACCTATATTGATGGCAATTATTGCAATCAGCCTCCAACCTGCGCTTGCAGAAAACCCGCAACCGCGAAAAATTTATAGTGGGTGGATTCCTTATTACGGAATGAAGACTTCACTGCCACATGCGTTAAATAATGCAGATTTAATCCGCGAGGTAATGCCATTCTGGTACACCTTTAAATACAACGGCAAAGTTCCTTCAATACAGGATCTCTATTCGCCGGCAAATCCAAGTGTTCCAATCGCGCAGCCACTTAGCGCTATGCAAAATGCAGGGTTTACCATCATTCCGACTATTACTGATGGCACGGACAAATTAGTGCTTGCAAACCTGCTTGCGACTGAAAGTGGAAGAATTGCATCGGTAAAAGTAATTAATGATTTAGTGCTTGCAAATAATTTTGATGGCATTGATTTGGATTTTGAAGGTTTTGCGTTTGTAGACGGTAACAGCTCTTGGGATAAGACCAAACCCAATTGGGTGGCATTTGTAAAACTTCTAAGTGCAACTTTGAAGGCAAATGGAAAATTGCTATCAATGACCACGCCATATTTATTGGACCCGGCAAGCGGTAAACGCGGATATTACGTTTATGCCTGGGCAGAGATCGCACCATTTATTGATCGTCTTCGCATCATGACATATGACTTTTCTGTGGCAAAGCCTGGTCCTATTGGTCCATTGAGTTGGACTGAAGACACAGTTAAATATGCAGTTTCAATCATGCCAGCTTCCAAAGTATTTGTGGGCTTGGCTGGATACGGAAGAGATTGGGTAACTAGAGTTGTTGGAGTTTGTCCGGCAGATGTGGCAAAGACGGTCTCTACATCTGCAAAAGCAGCAACTTTCTTAATGCGAAATGCTGCAACTTTGGCAGCAGGTTATGGCGCAAACATCACATATAACGATAAATTCCAAGAAGCCACTTTTACTTATCAGAAAACTTACAACGGTAATACGGCTACAGGGTTAGCTACTAGTTGCACTGCAACCAGAGTGGCGTGGTATCAAGATGCAAAGGCTTTTGAAGCTAGAGCGCAGTTGGTTGGTAAATATCGCTTAGGCGGAGTAGTTGCATGGACAGTGGGATTTGAAGATCCAATTGCGATGACCAATATTAGAAATGTGGCCTTATCTATTGCACCAGATAAGGTAGTTTCAACGATTACTACAGATTTATCAGATTTTATTTATGGCACTCCAATAAATCTAAGTGGCATATTCACTTTAGCCGATAAGCAACCAATTGCTGCACTGCCAGTTAAAGTGGAAGTAAAAAGCGATGATGACCTTAATTGGCGAGAAATCTCAACGTTAACAACTGGAAATGATGGAAAGTTAAATCTTCAGCTATATCTCGGCAAGAACCAAGCGCTTCGTTTACGAAGCGAAGGTACTTGGGAGCGCCTTGAAGGTCTTTCAAATCTACAAACTTTGACAGTCAGGCCACAGATAAAAATCTCTGCGCCAAGTAGCGCGTTATCCAAGAGCCAAGTGAGCATTTTGGGACTGGTTACACCTGGCAAAGAGGCAAAGGTCTCTTTAGAAAGATTTGATGGTAAGTGGATTGAAGTTGCGACCACCACCGCAGATATCAATGGAAATTATCAATTTTCATATAGTTTAGGTTCATCAAGCGTGAATCCATTTATTAAGTTACGCACCAGCTCAAAAGGCGGTCAATCAGTAGCGGTAACTATTGCTGTCAGGTAATAAAAAAAAGTTAAAATTGGCACATGGCTAAGACCAGTACCCAACTTGATGAAGAGCTAAAAGCGATATTTAGCAATGATCGACTTTGGGTCACGATAGTGTGGGATGATCCCGTTAATTTAATGTCTTACGTAACCTATGTTTTTATGGAGTTGTTTGGATACACCAAAGAGCACGCAACTGAATTGATGTTAAAGGTGCATAACGAAGGTAAAGCAGTAGTTTCCAATGGGTCTCGCGAAGAGATGGAACGTGACGTGCAACGTCTACATGAGTATGGACTTTGGGCCACCATCTCGAAAGAAGAGCTATAAATTGGCTACAACTGGTTTTAATCGCCACGGTGAAAACGAATATCAAATAACTTTCTCTGAATCCGAGCGCGAAGTTCTTATTAATTTAAGTGAACAGTTAATTGAACTATTAGCTGAACGGGTTGATCATGCACATGATGATCCACTTGCTGCAATGGTTGGAATTACGGTTCATGACACGCCGCCAGAAGACGAAGTCTTATTGCGCTTACTGCCAAATGCTTATGCAGATGAACAAGCCTCCTCAGAATTTCGTCGCTATACCGAATCAACTCTGCGCGAAAAGAAACGCGCTCATGCCATGACAATTCGAAGCAATGTCATTAATGCAGGAGAAAATGTGGTTGATATTGATCATGAAGGTGCAATGGCCTGGCTTGGTGGATTAAACGACATTCGATTAGCACTTGGCGTTCGCTTGAAAATCGAAGATAGTAATCAAGAACATTTAGAGCTATTAAAACCTGACGATCCGTTACGCGCGGTGTATGCGGTATATACCTGGCTTGGATGGTTACAAGAGAGTTTAATTCAAGCGTTAATGGATGATGTTCCAGAACGCTAAACTTCCGACATGGCCGAACGCGATTATCACGGGGAGATTGCTGCCCTAAGTCAGACGCTTTCGGGAATTGAAGAAGTTCTTGATCTGCCTAAGTTAAAAATAGAGGCAGAGAAACTTGAAGTCGAAGCTGGCGCAACTGACCTTTGGAATAATTCAGAGAATGCACAGAAAGTAACATCGAAATTAAGTCACACCCAAGCACAGATAAATAAATTAGTAACGTTACGTCGTCGCATCGAAGATCTACCAGTTTTGCTCGAACTTGCAACCGAAGCGGGGGACAAGAGCGCATTTGCCGAAGCGGATATTGAACTAGATGCAATCACCAAAGTTCTGGGAGAGCTAGAAGTACAGACTCTGCTATCTGGTGAGTATGACGAACGAGATGCGCTAATCACCATTAGATCTGAGGCCGGTGGCGTTGAAGCATGTGATTGGGCTGAAATGATCAGCCGCATGTACCTACGTTATTGCGAACGCCATGGCTACAAAGTTGATGTTCTTGATACCTCGTATGGTGAAGAGGCCGGTATTAAATTAATGACTTTTCGAGTCAGTGCTCCATATGCCTACGGAACTTTATCGGTTGAACAAGGCACTCACAGATTAGTCCGAATTTCACCGTTTGATTCGCAGAGTAGAAGACATACTTCATTCTGTGGCGTAGAAGTGGTGCCAGTTGTAGATCAGAGTGACCATATTGAAATCGATGAAAAAGAAATTCGAGTGGATGTTTATCGCTCTTCTGGGCCAGGTGGGCAAGGCGTTAACACAACAGATTCTGCAGTTCGAATTACGCATATGCCTACCGGAATTGTAGTTTCATGTCAGAACGAACGTTCGCAAATTCAAAATAAAGCTACTGCAATGGCAGTATTACAATCAAAATTACTTGAAAGACGAAGACAAGAAGAGCAAGCAAAGATTGATGCGCTTAAAGGAAGTAACTCAGGTTCTTGGGGAAATCAAATGCGTTCATATGTATTGCATCCATATCAAATGGTGAAAGATCTACGAACCAACCATGAAACCGGCAACACTCAAGCAGTTCTAAATGGTGAGATAGATGACTTTATTGAATCAGGAATTCGCTGGCGCCGAACTGCGTAATATCTCACTTTTCTCATAATTTATTTAATTTACGCGTGGCATGCTGATAATCAAAAGCCCTAAATAGCCGATTTCTGCTGCCACATTACATAAACTTGCCCAGTTATGATCAGATTTGAAAACGTAAGCAAGATTTACAGCGGTCAAGATAGACCTGCGCTTGATAATGTAAATCTCGAAATAACCAAAGGCGAATTCGTCTTCTTGGTTGGTCTATCTGGTTCGGGTAAGTCCACATTCTTGCGATTGGTCTTACGCGAAGAGCGTCCAACTACTGGCGTGATTCATGTTGCTGGTAAAGATTTAAATACTCTGCCAAACCATAAGGTGCCTGAGCTACGTCGACAGGTGGGCACGGTTTTTCAAGATTTCCGTTTACTTCCAAATAAAACTATTACCGAAAACGTGGCTTTCGCGCTCCATGTTCTGGGCCACTCCCAGAAAGAGATTAACCGCGAGGTTCCGGAAGTGCTGGAACTGGTTGGGCTTGAAGATAAAGGTGATCGCAAACCATCTGAAATCTCAGGTGGCGAACAACAGAGAGTGGCGATCGCAAGAGCATATGTAACCAAACCACCAATTTTGATTGCCGACGAACCAACTGGAAATTTAGATCCAGCCACATCAATCGGAATTATGAAATTACTAGATCGAATTAATCGCGATGGCACAACAGTTTTGATGGCTACCCATGATTCAGGAATTGTGGACCAAATGCGAAAACGAGTCATCGAATTGGATCACGGCCATGTGGTGCGCGATCAAATTCGTGGCGTTTATGGATATACGGGGTAAAGCATGCGCGCAAGATTTATTGCTAGTGAAGTAGGAATCGGATTAAGGCGTAACGCCACAATGACTTTTGCCGTCATTGTCACTACTGCAATCTCTTTGAGCTTACTGGGTATTGGATTGCTTTCTAATGCTCAAGTTCGCGCCATGAAAGATTATTGGTACGACAAAATCGAAGTTTCAGTATTTCTTTGCAGTTCACTTTCTGAATCTCCAGCATGTGCTGGCGGTGTTGTCACAGCGGATCAACGCTTATCAATTCAGCAAGACCTACAAGCACTTCCAGTAGTAGATGAGGTGTATTACGAATCTCAAACAGAAGCGTTCTCAAGATTCCAAGAACGCTTTAAAGATTCTGCAATTGCACAGAATGTGACTGCAGATCAACTACCTGAATCTTTCCGTGTTAAATTAAAAGATCCGACGCAATACGGAGTAGTGGTATCTGCATTTACAGGTCGACCCGGTGTAGATGTGGTTCAAGACCAACGAACTATTCTTGATAAATTCTTTAAATTGCTAGGAGTGCTAAGAGATGGTGCAGTTGCCGTCGGTCTAGCTTCAGTGCTTACCGCCGCGCTATTAATCAGTAATACTCTACGGATTGCTGCATTTAATCGTCGCCGCGAAACAAATGTGATGAAGTTAGTCGGCGCTACTTCTTGGTCAATCCAGCTACCTTTCTTACTAGAAGGTATCTTCTCTGCATTTATTGGTTGGATTTTGGCGACTGGTTTATTGGCGGGCATAAAGCAGGTTATCGATACCAAAATTGCGCCGCTTCTTACCTTTACTAAATTCTTTGGTTGGAATCAGGTTTGGATTGCATCTGGTTGGCTTCTTCTGACTGGATTCCTAGTATCGATGCTCGCTTCTACGCTGACACTTCGCAAGTATTTGAAGGTCTAATAGAGTTAAGCGCGTGAGCCACGCATCTCCCAATTCAATAGATTCAGCACCAATTGGGATCTTTGATTCCGGCGTTGGTGGATTGACTGTTGCCAGAGCAATTATCGATCAGTTGCCAAATGAATCGATTATCTACATTGGTGATACCGCTCGTGGTCCTTATGGCCCAAGAAAGTTAGCCGAAGTTCGCGAATTTTCTTTAGAGATAATCGATTTTTTAGTCAAGCGCGGATGTAAAGCTATTGTGATTGCTTGCAATACTGCAAGTTCTGCGATGTTAAGAGATGCCAGAGAGCGCTACTCAATTCCGGTAATTGAAGTTATCCAACCTGCTGCGCGCCGTGCAGTGGCGGCAACTCGCAGCGGCAAAGTTGGAGTTATCGGAACTCAAGCAACTATTGATTCCAAATCTTATTTAGATGCATTTGCGGCAGCGCCACAATTACAAATAACTTCAGAAGCCTGCCCAAAGTTTGTGGAGTATGTGGAAAGAGGCGAGACCAGCGGCGTTGAAATCACACAGATTGCACGTGAATATTTGAAGCCAATGATTGACGCCAAAATTGATACTTTGGTTTTGGGTTGCACCCACTACCCGCTTTTAACTGGCGTTATTTCTTATGTAATGGGCGAAGGAGTAACGCTAGTTTCATCAGCAGAAGAGACTGCTAAAGATCTATATCGAGTATTGGTTGAAAGCAACCTCTTGCGAAGCGAAACTGGCAAAGCACCTACATATGAATTCCTAGCCACCGGTGCTACAGATCAATTTGAAGTTTTGGCTCGAAGATTTTTGGGGCCAGAGGTAGCTAAAGTTAAACATCAAGAATTAACACAGGGGTAGCGATGCAAAGAAATGATGGAAGAGCCGACAATCAATTACGTGAAATCAAATTTACTCGCAACTGGTTGAGCAATGCGGAGGGCTCAGTAATTGTTGAATTTGGAAATACTCGTGTTCTCTGCGTTGCAACATTTACTCCTGGTGTTCCGCGATGGTTAAAGGATTCAGGTAAAGGTTGGGTTACTTCCGAATACGCAATGTTGCCACGTGCTACACACACTCGTTCTGATCGCGAAAGTGTTAAAGGAAAACTTGGTGGCCGCACTCAAGAAATCTCCAGATTGATTGGCAGATCATTGCGGGCAATTATTGATAACGATCAACTCGGAGAGAACACAATAGTTTTAGATTGCGACGTGTTACAAGCAGATGGTGGCACAAGAACTGCAGCAATCACTGGCGCATATGTTGCGCTATCTGATGCAATCACATGGGCCAAAGCAAATGGACATATCAAATCTGACGCTAAAGTTCTAAAAGATTCAGTTGCTGCTGTAAGTGTTGGCATTATCAATAATCGACCAATATTGGATCTCTGCTATGAGGAAGATGTACGCGCAGAAACCGATATGAATGTGGTAATTGCGGGAAATGGTGACTTTATCGAAGTGCAAGGCACCGCTGAAGGCGAACCGTTTAATCGAGATTTATTAAATGGCCTACTTGATTTAGCAGTTTTCGGTTGTGCTGAATTGGCTAAATTGCAAAAACTATCATTCAATGATTAATTGAAGCACTAAACATTTTATGAAATTAGTTTTAGCAACTAAGAATCAAGGTAAAGTAATTGAATTTCGTAGGATACTTGAGGAACTTGGCGCTACAAATCTAGAAGTTTTGGGTATGGATTCTTTTCCAGAAATTGGTGATATCGAAGAGACTGGGAATACTTTTCAAGAAAATTCTTTATTAAAAGCGCGAACTATTTCCGAGATCACTGGCTTAGCTGCGTTAGCCGACGATAGCGGAATTTGCGTAGATGCATTAGATGGCGCACCTGGAATTTACTCTGCACGTTATTCAGGCAATGGTGATGCGGCAAACAATCAGAAATTACTGGCTGAACTTCGTGAAGTTTCTGATGAAAAACGCACTGCTTATTTCATTTGTGTTGCAGCTTTTGTCAGGCCAGATGGTTTTGAGAAGTTAGCTGAAGGGCGTTTTTACGGCAAGATCCTGCATGAGGTTAGGGGTTCGGGTGGATTTGGGTATGACCCGCTCTTTCAACCAGATGGGTTGAGTTGCTCAGCCGCAGAGCTATCTGCGCAGCAGAAGGATGAGATAAGCCATCGTGGCATCGCGTTGCGTGCAATCGCGCCTTACATAATCGGGTAAAATTTCAACATCAAAAGTGGTTCTTTTCATTTATTGAGAACCTTAGAGAAATATGGAGAACTAAGTGGCCACAAAGAAAGTCGCCAAAAAAGCTGCAGCTAAGAAGGTAGCTAAGAAAGCGCCTGCAAAGAAAGTAGCCAAAAAAGCTGTAGCGAAGAAGGTTGCGAAGAAGGCACCTGCCAAAAAGGTAGCCAAGAAGGTAGCCAAGAAGGCTGTAGCGAAGAAGGTTACGAAGAAAGCGCCTGCGAAGCGTGCTGCTGCTAACAAGGTTGTGGTGCCACCAGTTCCGGTTTCACGTCCAAATACAAATACAAAAAGTATCGATAGCAAGCCACAAACAACTTCGGCACCAGTTTCATCTCCAACTAAACCAGTTTCACCTGCAAGCAAATCAGGTAGCTCTAACCGCATTGTGTTAGCCGTAGTTATTGGAATCTTGGCACTTGGTGCAATTGTGCTTTCACGTGGTAGCGGAACTGAATCAACTGATACTTCAACTCCAACTGAGAGCGTTTCACCTTCAGCAAGTGCATCTTCATCAGAGAGCACTTCAACTGCAGTTTCAACAATTGCAGAGCCTCTTGGCATCGTTGCAAAGTACACAGAAACTGGCGCAACCATTTTCTGGAATGCAACTACCGCTGCTGATGGACTAAAAGGTTACAGCGTTGAATTTAGCTCAAACGGTGGTAGCTTCAGTGAAGTTGCAACTGTAGGTACCGATGTATTCAAGTACGACATCACAAAGAGCGATACTTCAGGATGGACCTCTTTCAAGATCTCGGCTGTATACAACGATGGCCAAAAGGCAGAAGGTAAAGTCTTCGGTCTACCTGGTCAATATAAATAAATCAAAATAAGTCTAAATGACTCTAAGGTTGTAAGTAGGACTCAATCGCAGCCACGTACGCTGCGATTCCACTAGGAATCAGATGGACACCATCCGGAGCGAAATACTCCGGATGGTTTTCTGATTTTTGGGCCCAATCAACAATCTTGATGTTTGGAAAATTTACAGCTTCGCTGGCAATCATCAGATTATTCTCATCCCGCCAATCTCTTGGCACTGCGGTGTTAACTACGATAACTAACGGCTGATCACTTAGTAAAGAGAAAATTTCATTTATTTCAGCAGATAACAACCTATTGTTATTACCTAAATTAATGATTGTGGTACTTCCAGCCATCTTCGCTTTATCGCGCTTTAATATCTCTAGCAGTTCTGGCGCTTGCCTGCCAACTCGCGCATTAATTAAGCCAATATGTTGTTTTTCGTCTAGCACGCTGCGGATGCCCAAAATAACTGAATCGCCAACCACCCAAAGTCCAGGAATTTTGCTTTGCGTTGCGACCTGATCTTCTTGAAACATTTTGCGAACAACTTCTTGATTCTTATCGGCAATTGCAATGGCATTGCTGCTAATTATTCCGATACTGGTAAATAAAGTGGCAATCACCAGAAATATCGTAGCTTTTTGTCTGCGCTGTACCTCTTTGGTTCGGTATTTCATTCCTCTAAACCAACTCGAGATTACTCCATTTCTAAATGGAATTTCTATCCATCTCTGCGAAATATCAGCAAGCGCCAGTACTACCAAGATTCTAAATAGATAGAGAGCCCATGTTGAACCAGAGAGATCTTGCGCTGGTCTAGTTACTTGAAAAACGATCCAGTGCCATAAATAGATTGCATACGATCTTTCACCAATCCAAACCATGATTGGATGTTGAAGAAGCGGTGCAAAACGAGAAGCCGGATGCACCACAGACAGGATAATTGCGCTACCTAAGATTCCGACCAAGGGAAATGCAATTCGGTATGAAGTTGGGTCTGCTTCATTAATAAATAGAAATGCTGCTAAAAGCCCAATGAGTCCAAAGACACCAACAAAATCAATAAAATCTTGAGCTCGTTTTTCGATATTAACTCTTAAATTCTGGGGAATCCAACTAACTGCAAGTGCTGACCCAAGAAATAAACCAATTGAGTGGGTATCCGTACCAAAATAAACATGGCTGATATCTTGATTGCCGGAAATATCAGCTCGAAGTGAAGCAAGGAAGAGCGCAATTCCTGAAAAAGTTGCAATCGCTAGCGCAGCTGTCGGTATTACTTTTTTGCCAAAAAACTTTAGTACAAAGAGCAGAATTAGCGGCCAAAACAAGTAATACTGGGCTTCAACCCCCAACGACCAAGTGTGCTGCAACAATGGCGGACGACCGAAGCTTTCAAAATAATCTTGCTGCTTAAATACTAGCCACCAATTCATCAACCCAGTAATTGCAAATGGTGTATCAATTAAAAAGCGTTTCATGGAATCTGGTGCCCAAACTCCAATAAAGATTGCCGTAATAATCAGCATGAAAAGTAGCGGTGGCAATAATCTGCGAATTCGCCCGGCATAAAAACCTCTAAGGTCTAAACCACCCGAACGTGCAATTGAATCAAGTAAGAGTCGAGTAATTACATATCCAGAGATCACAAAGAATAGATCTACTCCGAGGAAGCCGCCTGGAATCCAGGAGAAACCTAAGTGATAAAGCAATACCGCGATTACGGCAATCGCTCTTAAGCCATCAATGGCTGGGATATATCTAATCCCCTTAGGGGTGGACACAGATTATTTTTTCTTGGCGCTCTTTTTTGCCCGAGTATTAGATGAAGGTTTTTTCTTTGCTGGAGCAGAGATAGCAGCTTTGGTTCGTTCACTCTTTACTTTGATAGGTTCGCTGGAAATTAATTTTCCATCATCTTTAATGTTTTCCAAGACATTGTTACGTAACTCAGATAAGCGACTATATGCGCTTTCTAGACGGCTACGACTAGCGTGAATTGCTTCTTCTGCAGCATCGAGTGATTGAGTTTGAATTCGATAAAGTCGGCCAGCTTCTTCCATAACGCCATTTAGCCATTGGCGATATTCCAAAACTTCTTTGGTGGCGCCACCAATAATCTGTTCGCCTTCACGACGTGCAGCTGTTAGAAGTGACGATCCTTCACGTTTCTTTTGATCAATTAACTCTTCTGCAGACAATTCTGCTTGCTCTAATTTTTCCGCTGCCTCATCTTCTGCCGCTTTAATGTATTTGCGACCACGAGCTTCAGCACCATTAAGTATTGACTGTGCCTTATCTTGGGCAGATTCAATAGCCTCTTTGGCTTGTCTTTGAGTCTCATTGACTAAACGATCTGATGCCGCTTGCGCTTTTGACTCACGAATTTGTGCCGACTTAATCATGGCAACAGCAGTCTCTGTTGCCAGGATTTCAAATTCTTCGCGGGATAGAGATCGGATATCTCGACGTGAACGTAAATCCGCTAACTGTGATTCCAATTCACGGATGCGATCAACTGACGACACCGATGGTTCGGATTCTTCTTTGTATCCAACCCAGTTGAAGAAACCATTCTTCTTGGCCATGGGCGACTCCTCTTACTAGTTAGGTCGCTAACTTTAATAGAGTTATTACAGATTGTTTATGGTGCGGGAGGTGGGACTTGAACCCACACGCCGTAAGGCACAGGTTCCTAAGACCTGCGTGTCTGCCGTTTCACCACTCCCGCGTGAAATTCCTAAGTATGTATTGGAACGGGAGAAGATTAGTTATAGATTAGCCATAATCAAAATCCGAACCATTAAGGGGCCAAATTAAATGTCATATACGCCTACACCTGCCGATAAATTCACCTTTGGACTTTGGACAGTTGGTTGGCAGGCAAGAGACCCATTCGGAGATCCAACTCGAGATGCGTTGGACCCGGTGCGCACAGTAAATGAATTAGCAAAACGTGGTGCGTACGGCGTTACTTTTCATGATGATGACTTAATTCCTTTTGGTTCAGATGACACAAATCGTCGCGCACATATAGATAGATTTAAGAAAGCACTTGCAGAGACTGGCATGAAGGTGCCGATGGCGACTACAAATCTCTTCTCACACCCAGTTTTCAAAGATGGCGCATTTACATCTAATGATAAAGATATTCGTAGATATGCCATTCGCAAAGTAATGCGCAACATCGAATTAGCTGTGGAATTAGGCGCAAAGATTTATGTCTGCTGGGGCGGACGTGAAGGTGCCGAATCTGAAAGTTCAAAAGATGCATTTGTGGCACTTGAACGATATCGCGAAGCATTTAACATCTTGGGCCAATATGTAATTGACAATAAATTTGATATTAAGTTTGCAATGGAACCAAAACCAAATGAACCACGTGGTGATATTTTCTTGCCAACGATTGGCCACGCATTAGGTTTTATTAGCACTTTGGATCATCCAGAGTTGGTGGGATTAAATCCAGAGGTAGGACACGAGCAGATGGCTAACCTCAATTTTGTACACGGCATTGCGCAAGCTCTATGGCAGAAGAAGTTATTCCATATTGATCTTAACGGACAGCGTGGACCAAAATATGATCAAGATTTCGTATTTGGCCACGGCGATTTAAAGAGCGCCTTCTTCTTAGTGGAATTGCTTGAACGTTATAACTATGACGGAATGCGCCACTTCGATTACAAGCCTGTTCGTACCGAAAATGACAATGGCGTCTGGGAATCTGCGACTGCAAATATGAGGATGTATTTGATTCTTAAAGAGCGTGCCGAATCATTCCGTAAAGATCCACGCGTCATCGAAGCGATGAAGAATTCAAATATTCCAGGTCTGACAGAGCCAACTTTAAATTCAGGCGAAACTTGGCGCGACTTAGCTAAAGATTCCTTTGATGTTGAAGCTGCAGGAAAGCGTGGCTACAACTATGAAGTGCTTGATCAATTAGCGATGGAACATCTAATGGGAGTTAAGTAATTTAACTCGTTGAAGATCCACGTCTAGATATCGCATCAACACCTGCTGAAATTAGTAGCACGGCACCGGTGACGATGAATTTGATACCTGCGGCGTAGCCCAACAAACCCATTCCATTATCAATCACTGCGACGACTAATCCACCAAGGACTGCATCTCGCATCTTTCCTTTTCCACCAAATAGTGAAGTACCGCCGATAACTGCAGCGCCCACTGCGTAAAGCAGAGTAGAAGATCCACCAGTAGTTGGTGAGATTGAATTCTGACGGGAGGCAAAGAGCATGCCAGCGATTGCCGCAAATGCAGAGCAGATTACGAATGCGCTAGTGCGAATGTTTTTTACATTAATACCGGCGCGACGTGCCGCTTCGGCATTGCCACCTACAGCGTAAATGTGGCGACCGTAAGCAGTTCTACCTAAGACAAATGTGCCACCAACTAAAAGTAAGAGAATTACGGGCACTACATATGGTGTGCCCTTCAAGCTAACTAAATCTGGATTATTTGAACGTTCAAGATTTAACGCCCAAACGGCTCCAGCACCAATCACTAATAGCGCACCAGTTTTTAACGCCCATAACTTCTTTAACTCAGACTTTAGCCCAGCTTTACGACGAGAATTAATACGCGCCAATCCCACCAATATGTAAAGCGCACCGGCTGCTAAGAAAAAGATCCAAGAGAGCGTCGGGTTTAAATTGTTATTCTGCACGGAAAGAATTGTCGGATCTTCGATGCGGATGGTTCCACCCTCGCCTGCAAGTAGTAGCAAGAGCCCTTGAAAAGCTAAGAAGGTAGCTAATGTAACTACGAATGAAGGAATGCCAAGTCGGGATACTAAAGTTCCGATGGCATAACCTAAAATTGCGCCAACTATGATGCTAATTAGAAGTGCAGTCCACCACGGATAACCATTGCGAGTTATCAAAATTACAAGAACCGCGCCGCAAACACCGGAAGCGTAACCTGCGGATAAATCAATTTCGCCTAGTAAAAGCACAAATACCAAGCCCATCGCAATTACGGTGACCGCTGCTGCTTGAGTCAATAGGTTTGCAAAGTTACCCGGAGTAAGAAAGACATCGCTCATTGCGCCGAATACCGCGCAGAGCGCGACTAAACCAAGTACACCTGGTAACGCACCCATATCGCCAGATTTAACGCGCGCCCAATAATCCTGCATTGCGCCTTTGATAGTGCCGGTGCTTTGATTGTTTGCCATAACTTCTGAATTCATTTTAAGCAACCCCCGCCGCTTTACCAGTAGTAATCAATTGCACCACTTGCGCATGTGTTACTTCGCTCTTCTTAACTTGCGCTGCCATATTTCCAAGATAAAGCGCTGAAATGTTATCTGCAACTTGGAAGACATCATTTAAATTATGTGAAATCAAAATTACTGCCAAACCATTATCTGCCAAACGCCGTACAAGATTTAGAACTTGTTCGGTCTGAGCCACACCTAAAGCTGCAGTAGGTTCGTCGAGAATTACTACTTTGCTATTCCAGAGCACTGCTCGCGCAATCGCCACAGTTTGGCGCTGCCCACCTGATAACGAGGCCACTGTTTGACGAATAGATTTAACGGTACGAACACTTAAGCCATCTAAAGTTTTACGGGCCAGAGCTTCCATGGCTTCCTCGTTTAGCGTCATACCTTTCTTGGTTTCGCGACCAAGGAACATGTTATGGACGATATCTAAATTGTCGCAGAGCGCGAGATCTTGATAGACGATCTCAATTCCTAAATCAGTGGCATCGCGTGGGCCATTTACTTGGACTTTATTTCCTTCGAAGAAGTAATCACCGTTATCACTGTTGTAAATACCCGCAATGCATTTGATAAGCGTTGACTTACCGGCGCCGTTATCCCCGACCAATGCGGTTACTTGACCAGGGTAGGCATCAAAGTTAACGCCTTTTAAAACTTGAACCGGTCCGAATGATTTCTCAATCCCGCGAAGGGAGAGGATGGGCTCTGTCATTTCATTCCTCTTTTAATCGTTTATTGATCGTTTTTTGATCGTTTTTAAAACTTATTCAAGAATAATAGAAGTCGAGCCCGAGATTACTCCCGGGCTCGACCTTTTACTACTAATTACTGCTTATTACTTTATTACTTTATTACTTGACGCCATTTGCTGAGCAAAGCTTCTCAATGCCCTTGCAAACGTCAGCCTTCTTCTGGAAGCCATCAGCAATAACAACCTTTACGTTGCTCTTGGTGATACCAACTGGTGTTAGAAGTACTGATGGAACCTTGATTGTTCCATTGTCAGTTGAACCATTGGTCTTTGCCTTCTTACCATTGATCAAAGCAACTGCTAGATCTGCTGCACCTTGTGCTTCAGCCTTGATTGCTTTGTAAACAGTATTTGATAGGTCGCCAGTTAGAACTGCGCGTAGACCATCAACAGTTGCATCCTGGCCAGATACGCAGACCTTGCCATTTAGCTTGTTCTTCTTAAGAACTGCAACTGCTGCAAGTCCTAGACCTTCGTTAGCTGAAACAACTGCATCAAGCTTGCCGCCAGCCTTAGTTAGCTGCTGCTCGAAAATTGTTCCACCCTTTACGTTATCCCAATCAGGAACTGATTGATCATCAACAAGTGTTCCACCTGAGCTCTTTAGGTACGGACCTACTACAGATGCATAACCTTGCTTGAATAGAGTTGCGTTGTTATCAGTTGGTGAACCATTTAGATATTCGACGCGTGGCTTCTTAACGCCCTTAGCCTTCAAGCAGTTAACAATTCCTTGACCTTGTAGCTTACCTACTGCAACGTTATCGAATGATACGTAGTAAGAAGCTGAACCATTTAGAGTCAAACGGTCATAGTCAATTGTTGGAACGCCTTGTGACTTTGCCTTGTCCTGAACAGCCTTAGCTGAATCTGAATCAAGGTTTACCATGATTAGAACCTTCGCACCCTTTGTAAGCATCTGATCTGCAATAGTTGCAAATGCAGCCTTATCACCGTTTGCATTTTGAATTTCAGCGGTTACGCCTGCCTTCTTAAATGCAGCAGTTAGGAATGGACGGTCTGCTGTTTCCCAGCGAGCTGATGAAGCAGCATCTGGAAGAATCACGCCAACAAAGCCTGAAGCAGCCTTTGCAGAAGTTGTGACAAATCCAGTTAGAGCGATTGATGCTGCTGAAATTGCAGCAACGACCGCTAAACGACGCTTTGACATTTAGTTACCTTTCGAAAGTCGATACATAAGTTAGGCCTCTTTAACCTGTGGGACCTATGTATCTAGGTGGTTTAAACCTAAGGGTCAATGACCAAATAATGAATACTTGTTACGAAAATTTAATAAATCGCAGCGTCAAGTAGAATAAGTCAATGTCCTCACCTCAGGCTCAGCTGACCGGCCAGATCCGCTCGGCTATAGAAGAGGTATTTCAACTTCCAGGCTTCGAAGGCGATATTCCACTTGAGCGCCCTAAGAATCGAGAGCATGGGGATTACGCCAGTTCCATCGCCCTCCAGTTAGCTAAGCAGTTAGGTAAACCCCCACGCGTAATTGCCGAAGCGCTGCAGCGAGCGCTCGAGAGCGCACCAAACCTAACCAAAGTAGATATTGCCGGCCCAGGTTTTATTAACTTCACTCTAAATCGATCCAGCCAAGCCGAATTGGTAAAGAGCATAAATTCACTTGGCAAAGATTATGGAAAGAGTAATTCCCTAGAAGGACTTTCTTTCAACGTGGAATTTATTAGCGCTAATCCAACTGGACCATTACATCTTGGACATACTAGATGGGCCGCAGTTGGTGATGCGCTCGCCAGAGTTTTGAATGCAGCCGGTGCAAAAGTAACACGTGAGTTTTATATAAATGATCGTGGCGTGCAGATGGATCTCTTCGGAGAATCAGTCAGGGCAGCGGCTCTTGGTCAACCAATTCCAACTGATGGATATCAAGGTGATTACATTGCAGATATTGCAAAGCACTTAACTGATTCCGACCCAGATATTTTAAGACTTTCAGAAGATAAACAAAAGAACGAATTTCGTGAACGTGCATACAAATATCAATTAGCTCACCAGCAACAAGTATTAAAGAGTTTCAATACTTATTTTGATATCTGGTTCTCGGAAAGATCGCTGCATGAATCAGGTGCCATTGAACATGGGCTAGAAGAGTTAACTAAAAAAGGTCACGTATTCGAATTTGAAGGAGCTACTTGGCTTCGCACTACTGACTTTGGTGATGATAAAGATCGCGTCCTTATTAAAGCTGATGGCACCTATACCTATTTCACCTCTGATACCGCTTATTACATTAATAAACGTGAACGTGGTTATGACATCTGCATTTATTTATTGGGTGCCGACCATCACGGATATGTCGGGCGCTTGAAAGCAGTTGCCCAGTGCAATAATGACAATCCAGATAAAGTAGAAGTATTAATTGGCCAATTGGTAAAAATCATGAAAAATGGCCAAGAAGTTAAGTTATCCAAGCGCGCCGGAACCATTATTACTCTTGAAGATATCGTGGAAGAGGTCGGCGTGGATGCCGCTCGTTACACCTTGATTCGCTATCCAACTGATTCGCCAATGGTGATGGATGTTGAAGTTTTGAAATCAAGAACCAATGAGAATCCTGTTTATTACGTGCAATATGCCCATGCGCGCATTGCAGGCGTATTGCGAAATGGTGAAGAGTTGGGTTTGAAAGTCGGAGAATTTAATACTTCAGAACTTACCCACGAACGCGAAGTGGAATTACTCGGATCGCTCTCTGATTTTCCAATTGTGGTTGCAACTGCGGCAGAGCTGCGCGAAGCGCATCGAGTTGCGCGATATTTAGAAGAACTTGCCGGTGTTTATCACCGGTTCTATGCCGATTGTCGCGTTCTTCCTATGGGCGATGAGCCAGTCAGTGACCTACATATCGCCAGATTAAATCTATGTGCAGCAACTCGTCAGGTACTGGACAATGGGCTCTCACTATTAGGCGTTAGCGCGCCGGAGCGGATGTGATGACAGATTCAGTTTGGTCTGCAAATGCCAAATTTGTAGATGGAGAATTGATGGTTGCTGGAGTTAGAGCAACCGATCTGGCACGCCAATTTGGCACTCCTGTTTTTATTTTAGATGAAGCAGATTTCAAAGCGCGCGCAATTTCATTTCGAGATGCCATGAACAATGCTTTTTCTTCATCAATCGTTTATTACGCATCAAAAGCATTTACCTGCAAAGAAGTTGCTCGTTGGATTTCTGAGCTTGGTTTAGGTATTGATGTGGCAACTGGCGGTGAACTTGAAGTTGCGCTATCAGTCGGATTTCCACCAGCTCGAATTCAGGTACATGGCAATAACAAATCTGTTGCTGAAATCGAACGCGCTGTAAGTGTTGGAGTTGGCAACATCGTGATTGATTCAATGCAGGAAATTGCCCGAGTTGCCGCAGCTGCAGAGAAATTCAAAAAAGTGCAATCAGTAATGATTCGATTAAATCCTGGCGTCGAGGCTCATACCATCGAAGCGATTGCAACTGCCCACGAAGATGTGAAGTTTGGTCTTTCAATTGCTACCGGCATGGCTTGGGAAGCAGTTAAAGAAGTCGCCAAGTTTGCCCAATTAGATCTGCGCGGAGTACATGCACACATTGGTTCGCAGATTTTTAATATGGATGGCCACCGCATGACTATCGATCGATTGTTAGATTTCATGGCGCGCTATCGCGATGAATTCAACCGAGAGTTACCAGATGTTGATTTCGGTGGTGGATTTGGAATTCTCTACACCGCTGAAGATGCACCGATGGCAATTTCAACTGCGATTTCAGAGATCAAAAGCGCTGTAGTTAAAGGTTGCGCCGCCAGAAGTTTGCAGATTCCACATGTGGCAATTGAGCCGGGCAGATCAATTGTTGGTCCTTCTGTGTGCACCATTTATGAAGTAGGAACCACTAAAGAGGTGCAATTAGATTCCGGAACTCGTAATTACATCTCAGTTGATGGTGGCATGTCAGACAATATTCGTCCAGCTTTATATGGCGCGCTTTATCAAGCCCATTTAGCTAATCGCACCTCTACTGCAAAAACTGCACAATCTAGATTGGTTGGAAAGCATTGCGAAACTGGCGATATTTTGATTCGTGATATCGAACTTCCATCAGATATTGCACCTGGAGATTTGATTGCATTACCTGCAACTGGGGCTTATGGACGCAGCATGGCAAGTAATTACAATCATGTGCCAAGACCAGCTGTGGTTTCGGTATTAAATGGCAGCGCACGAGTGATCGTCCGCCGCGAAAATTATGAAGATTTACTCCGCTTGGACGTATGAAAGAATAACCAAGTGAAAACCATCAAAATCGGAATGCTCGGCTGCGGAGTTGTCGGCGGTTCAGTTGCTCGTGAACTGGCATCAAATAGCTCTGATTTAGCAGCGCGCGCCGGTGCCAAACTCGAACTAACAAAAATTGCTGTTCGTAGTTTAGGTAAGCGTGATGGGGTAGCGGATTCGCTGTTAACTACAGATGCGGAATCAGTAGTAACAGATCCGGATATTCAATTAGTCATTGAAGTAATGGGCGGGATTGAACCAGCTCGAGAATTAATTTTGAAAGCTATGGCAAATGGCAAATCAGTAGTCACTGCAAATAAAGCGCTACTTGCATCTCATGGCGCTGATTTATATGCAGCTGCCGAAAAAGCTGGCGTAGATCTTTATTATGAAGCTGCAGTAGCTGGTGCTATTCCGATTATTCGCCCGTTACGCGAATCTTTGGTCGGAGATCACATTAATCGCGTTATGGGAATCGTAAACGGAACCACTAATTTTATTTTGACCAAGATGGACGAAGAAGGTTTGGCTTTTGATCAAGTATTGAAAGAAGCACAAGCACTTGGCTACGCCGAAGCTGATCCAACTGCGGATGTTGAAGGCCATGACGCTGCTGCGAAAGCTGCAATTTTGGCCGGGTTAGCATTTCATTCTAAAGTAACTGCTAAAGATGTTTACTGCGAAGGTATTACTAAGCTAACTGCGCAAGATGTTATTACTGCCAAAGCAATGAATAAAGTAATTAAATTAATTGCAATTGCAGAGCGCACCGATCAAGGTATTGCAGTTCGAGTTCATCCAATGATGCTAGATCGCAGCCACCCATTGGCATCGGTACGCGAAGCATTTAATGCAGTTTTCGTGGAATCAGAAGGCGCGGGCCAATTAATGTTCTACGGTCGTGGCGCAGGTGGCGCACCAACTGCATCAGCAGTTTTAGGCGATGTAGTTGCTGTAGCTCGCCATTTAGTTGCCGGCAGCAAAGGTCCAGCAGAATCTGATTACGCTGATTTAGGTGTGGCACCGCAAGGAGCGGCAATCACCAAGTATGCAATTCGACTTTCGGTAAATGACAAGCCAGGTGTGTTGGCAAATGTGGCAAATACCTTTGCTGGAGAAGGCGTATCAATTCAAACAGTGCGCCAGACTGGCCGCGGTGAAGCTGCGGAATTAACAGTGGTAACTCACCGCGGCACCGAAGCAGCGCTGCAATCAACTGTAAAGAAACTTTCGAACTTAGATGTGGTCCGCGAAGTTGAGAGCGTTATCCGAGTAGAGGGATCTGCTTCGTGAAGATAGGAAATATTTTTTCTCGGGCTACCAATGGCACTCACCAATGGCGCGGCGTAATTGAGGAATATCGCGATCGTTTACCCGTTTCTAAAAAGACTCCAGTAATTACATTGCGCGAAGGCGGTACTCCGCTTATTGAAGCGACTAATCTTTCCAAGATTCTGGGCAATGAGATCTGGTTGAAATTTGAAGGTGTAAACCCAACTGGTTCATTTAAAGATCGCGGCATGACAATGGCGATTTCTAAAGCTGCAGAAGATGGTGCACAAGCAGTTATCTGCGCTTCTACCGGTAATACTTCAGCGTCAGCTGCAGCGTATGCCGCACATGCAAATATGGTGCCAGCAGTTTTAATTCCGCAAGGCAAAATTGCGATGGGTAAATTAGCGCAAGCAGTTGTTCATGGTTCAAAGATTCTCCAAGTAGATGGCAATTTTGATGATTGCTTAACTTTGGCAAAAGAGTTGTCAGAAAACTACCCAGTTGCTCTAGTTAATTCAGTTAATCCATATCGCATTGAAGGCCAAAAGACGGCAAGTTTTGAAATCATTGATTTCCTCAATGATGCTCCTGATTACCATGTACTGCCAGTTGGAAATGCTGGCAATATCACGGCATATTGGAAAGGTTATTTGGAGTATCGCGAAGAACGTAAAGCATCGCGCTTACCAAAGATGTGGGGCTTTCAAGCAGAAGGTGCGGCGCCAATTGTGCGCGGTGAAGTTGTAAAGAAACCAGAAACCATCGCAACTGCAATTCGAATTGGTAATCCCGCCTCATGGCAAGGCGCAAACAATGCGCGCGATATGTCTGGCGGATTGATTGATTCGGTAACTGATGAAGAGATTTTGAACGCATATCGATTGCTTGCAGCAAAAGAAGGTGTATTCGTGGAACCTTCATCAGCTGCAGGAATTGCCGGCCTTTTGAAACATCAAGCTAAAGGCGATCTGCCAAAAGGAAAGCGTATTGTTGTTACCGTAACTGGACATGGTTTGAAAGATATTCAATGGGCGCTGGAATCAGCGGCAGATCCAATTGTGGTTCCGGTAAATGCCAAAGTAGCAGCAGAGAAATTAGGTTTAGCTTAAATGTCTCGCATCACATTTCGCGCCAGCGCTTATGAAGTAAAAGTGCCAGCTAGCTCTGCAAATCTCGGCCCAGGTTTTGATTCTTTTGCCATCGCACTTGAAAAACGTGATCGCTATATCGCGCAAGTTTTAGACGAGAAGAAGCTCGATATAGATGTTGCCGGTGAAGGCGCCGATGAAGTCTCTAAAGATGAAAAGAATTTAGTTGTAAAAGCGATTTACAAAGGTTGGGAATTTCTAGGATTATCAAAGAAAGAGTATCCAGGTTTAGCTTTAAGAGCACTTAACAATCTGCCACATGGTCGTGGTTTGGGTTCTTCTGCAAGTGCGATAATCGGCGGTTTAGTGCTTTCACGTTCACTTGTGGTTGGTGGCGTTGATCGCATGAGTGATCAAGATCTTCTTACGCTTGCAACCGAAATGGAAGGCCATCCAGACAATGTGGCAGCAGCGCTCTTTGGTGGCGCAGTTCTTTCATGGAGCGGCGACAGCTACTCAGACGCCATTAAATTAGATGTTTCTCCACGAATTTCTGCCGTGGCATTTATTCCAGCAAATAATGTGCCAACTTCAAAAGCGCGCAAGATGTTGCCGGAAATGATTCCGCATCAAGATGCCGTTAAGAATTCAATTAACACAGCTTTACTAACTCAAGCTTTAACAAAACGTCCTGATTTATTGCTACCTGCCACTGAAGATTACTTACATCAAAGTTATCGCGAACCAGCGATGCCTAAATCTTTTGCTTTAATGTCAAAGTTACGTGCAGCTGGGGTAGCAGCATTTATTTCTGGTGCTGGCCCGACAGTTCTTGCGCTATTAGTTGATGCCGATCTAAACCATGAATTAGAAGATTTAGTTAAGGCAGCAGGAGCAGGATTTTCCGTCGAAAATCTTGATATTTCCAGCGTGGGCTATCAAGTTTCCAATATCTAAAGCCATCTGCTACGCTAAAGCCATCAGTTCAGCCGATATGGCTCTTAAAAACTGGTAATCAATCAAAATCAAAGCTTTTTGTGTTTTAGAAATCTCTAAATTATAAGAAGTTAACAATTAAGGATATAAATGTCAGAAGAAACAAAAGTGCGCTCCGAAAGCCCTGAACTTGCTGCGATGACACTTCCGCAGTTGAAGAAGGTTGCTACCCAACTTGGAATTGATGGCGCAACAAAGATGGCCAAAGGTTCATTAGTCGATGCGATCGCAGATCTACAGGCGCGTAATCGTGAATCTGCAAAGGCCGAAAAAGAGGCAGCACGCGCAGAGCGCGATGCCAAGCGTGAAGAACGTCGTAACGAAGAGAAGTCAGAACGAAACGAAGAACGCGGCGATCGTAACGATCGTAATGACCGCAACGATCGCAATGATCGTGGCGATGATGAAGATGGAAATTCACGTCGTAATCGTGATCGCCACCGTGGACGCGATCGCCACCGTAATCGTGAAGATCGCGGCGAACCAGTTATTTCAGATGATGATGTCTTGCTACCTGTCGGTGGCTTAGTTGATATCTTGGAAAATTACGCTTTCGTGCGTACCAGTGGTTACTTACCAAGCCCAAATGATGTTTATGTATCAATGCAGCAGGTTCGTAAATTCTCACTTCGCAAAGGCGATGTCCTTACCGGTGCGGTACGTCAACCGCGTGAAGGTGAGCGTCGCGAGAAGTTCAATGCACTTGTGCGACTAGATACCATCAATGGTGTTTCACCAGAAGAAGCACGTAATCGCGTAGATTTTTCAAAGCTAGTCCCGCTATATCCGCAAGAGCGTCTACGCCTTGAAACTCAACCGAATATTTTGACCACTCGTGTTATCGATTTGATTGCACCGATTGGTAAAGGTCAACGTGGACTTATTGTTTCACCACCAAAAGCTGGTAAGACTATGGTTTTACAGGCAATTGCAAATGCAATTACTGAGAACAATCCAGAGTGCCACTTGATGGTGGTCTTGGTCGATGAACGCCCAGAAGAAGTTACTGATATGCAACGCTCAGTAAAGGGCGAAGTAATCGCTTCAACTTTCGATCGTCCTGCGGATGATCACACCAGTGTTGCTGAATTAGCAATTGAACGTGCAAAGCGTTTAGTTGAGTTAGGCCACGACGTGGTTGTGCTTCTTGATTCAATCACCCGTCTAGGTCGTGCTTACAACATTGCTGCACCAGCTTCAGGTCGAATTCTTTCCGGTGGTGTTGATTCTGCAGCGCTATATCCACCAAAGAAATTCTTCGGTGCTGCTCGCAATATAGAAGATGGCGGTTCATTAACAATTCTTGCTACGGCGCTAGTTGAAACTGGTTCGAAGATGGATGAAGTTATCTTCGAAGAGTTCAAGGGCACCGGTAACATGGAATTGAAACTTGATCGCAAACTTGCAGATAAGCGCATCTTCCCAGCGGTAGATGTCGATGCTTCAGGTACTCGTAAGGAAGAAATCCTTATGGGCACTGAAGAATTAAATATTGTTTGGAAATTACGTCGCGTACTTCATGCACTTGATCAACAGCAAGCAATCGAATTGTTGCTTGAGAAGATGAAAGGCACAAAGAGCAACGTGGAATTCTTGATGCAGGTACAGAAGACCACTGTTGGTCCTGACGAAGCGAAGTAATTCAAGCTGATTCACGCTCAATTTTGCGTTGAAGATGTTACGAAGTTACCCTTAACCCCTGTCCCGATTTGGTTCACGAGAAAAATCTCGACCCAGGTCAAACGAAAAGGAATACGACATGAAGCCTGAGATCCACCCAGAGTACGTTGAGACCACTGTTAATTGTGGTTGCGGCGAATCATTCAAAACCAGATCAACCGTTACTAGCGGTTCTATCTATGTTGAAGTTTGCGATAAGTGCCACCCGTTCTATACCGGTAAGCAGCGCATCCTTGATACTGGTGGACGTGTAGCGAAGTTCGAAGAGCGCTTCGGTAAGAAGTCCAATAGCGAATCCAAGTAGCTTTCTTAAAAGACCGCATATTCCAACTAAATGTTGGAGTGCGGTCTTTTTATTTTTACTAATTAATGAAAATCTAAAAATTTAGGAATTGAAAGGAGGCCAAGATGAGCGAGAGATTTGCTACCGCAATCGATCTAGTCAATGAATATGCAGCTCTAGAGAAACAGATGGCTGATCCCAGCATTCACGCTGATGCGGGTAATGCGCGCAAACTTGGCCGACGCTACGCACAACTTGGACCGGTTGTTGCTGGTTATCGTAAGTGGAGACAGAGCTTTGAAGATTTAACTGCAGCAAAAGAGTTGGCGCAGAGCGATCCAGATTTTGCAGCGGAGATTCCAGCGTTAGAAGCGGCAGAGGCTGCCAACGCTGAGAAATTAGAAGAACTTTTATTACCTCGTGATCCAAATGATGATCGCGATGTAATCATGGAAATTAAAGCTGGCGCAGGTGGCGATGAATCAGCGCTCTTTGCTGGCGATTTGTTACGCATGTATATGCGTTATGCCGAGAAGCAAGGTTGGAAAACTGAAGTAATTGATGTAACTGAATCAGATTTAGGTGGTTACAAAGATATTTCAATCGCAGTTAAATCTAAAGGTGTAACTGAACCTGGCCAATCGCCATATGCAAAGTTGAAATTTGAAGGCGGAGTGCATCGAGTACAACGCGTTCCGGAAACTGAATCGCAAGGTCGAATTCATACTTCGGCAGCTGGAGTTTTGGTACTTCCAGAAGCAGAAGAGGTCGACGTTGAATTGAATATGAATGATATTCGAGTAGATGTTTATCGTTCTTCTGGCCCTGGCGGACAGAGCGTTAACACCACTGATTCTGCAGTTCGTTTGACCCACGTGCCAACTGGAATTGTGGTCTCATGTCAGAACGAGAAATCTCAGTTGCAAAACAAAGAATCGGCGCTACGTATCTTGCGCGCTCGATTGCTTGCTGATGCGCAAGAGAAGGCCGAAGCGGTTGCGGCGGCAGAACGTAAGAGCCAAGTGCGAACAGTTGATCGTTCAGAGCGAATCCGCACTTATAACTTTCCTGAAAATCGCTTGAGCGATCACCGAGTAAATTACAAAGCAAATAACTTGGATGCAGTTTTAAACGGAGAACTTGAACCAGTTATACAAGCTTTGCTTGATGCTGATAAAGCTGCCAAACTCGCAGGAAATTAATGATCCGCGACTTAATTCGTGAAGCTAAAGCGCATTTAGCGAAAGCGGGATATCACGAAGTAGATGCCGAAATACTTTTTGCACACTTACTTGGTATCAGTCGCATGGAACTACATAATCCAATTGCACTAGAAAAAGCGATGGAAGATATTGGTGATATCGCTGAGGATTATCATCAATTAATTGATCGCAGAACTTCGCATGAGCCTCTGCAATACATAACTGGAAGTGCGCATTTTAGAAATTTGGAACTTGAGGTAGGTCCTGGGGTTTTGGTGCCAAGACCTGAGAGCGAATTGATGGTTTCCTATCTTTTAGCGTTGATTGAACAGAAACCGGGCGCTGTCAGCGTGATTGATTTGGGAGCTGGATCAGGTGCGCTAGCACTTGCGCTTTCAACTGAATGTGATCGGGTTCGTGCAATCGCAGTCGAACGAAGCAAAGAAGCGCTTATTTGGTTACATAAGAATGTAGCGAAATATGTGCCAGAGATGCGGGTAGTTGAAAGCGATGTTAAAGATGCGCTACCTGGCGTTAAAGCAGACTTTGTTATTGCAAATCCACCATATATTCCGGAAGGGCAAGAACTGCCGGAAGATGTAAAGCGCGAACCAGGCGAAGCGCTATTTGGAGGCAAGACTGGCCTTGAGATTCCGAAGCAATTTATTGATGCCGCAGCGCGACTTTTGAAATCTGGGGGAGTGTTAGCAATTGAACACACTGAAGAGCAAGGCCATGCGATATCTGGCTTACTTGAAGAGATGTTCATTAATATCGAATTACATTATGATTTAAACGATAGACCAAGATGGACCAGCGCAACTAGAAGATAGCAAAAGGCAGAGATGACCATTATCGATTTAAAGAAAGGCCAAATGGCGCGCCATGTGACGCGCGCAGTTAAGGCTATTAATGATGGTTATGTAATTGCGGTGCCCATGGAAAATGCATATGCCTATATTTGCGATGCATTTAATCAAGATGCAGTTCGGGCGATGCATGTATTGCGTGGCGATGAAATTGGCACAAAAGCCCAAGTATTAGTTCGTGATTTTAAAATGGCTGAAGGCATTTCAAGGAATTTAGATAAGCGCACAATTGCAGCGATGAAAAAATATTGGCCTGGCAAAGTAACTTTTCAAGTTCTGCCAAGCGCTTTACTTAATTGGGATCTTGGCGACAATAATGAATTGGATGAAGTGGCAGTCAGAGTTCCGGTTGCACCATTTGCAAAAGCAATTTTGGCTAAAACTGGACCACTAGCAACTTCATCTGTTGCAAGCGTTGGACAAGTTGCAATTACTGCCAGCTCTGAAGTACCAACTGAAGGCGTAGAACTCTTCTTTAGCAATGGAAAATTACGAAAAGGACTCCCGAGTACCATAGTGCGGACCATCGCTGGGGTACATAAAGTGCTTCGTGCTGGGGCAGTAGACTTCGTCTCATGACGGATGCGCGTAAATACGGACCAAATTTCGAACTTTTAGAGAAACAAGATCCAGAGATTGCCAGCATTTTGTTGGCTGAAGTTAAACGCCAGCAGAGCGGTTTACAATTAATTGCATCCGAGAATTTCACTTCCGGTGCGGTGCTTGCTGCCTTAGGTACACCGTTAAGTAATAAGTATGCTGAAGGTTATCCAGGTAAGCGTTATTACGGTGGTTGCGAAGTAGTCGACCGCGCAGAAACAATTGCAATCGAAAGAGCAAAACAATTATTCGGTGCAGACCATGCCAATGTACAACCACACTCAGGCGCTTCTGCAAATATTGCCGTTTACGCAGCATTCGTTAAACCTGGCGACAAAGTAATGGCTATGTCATTACCTCACGGCGGACACTTGACTCATGGCTCGAAAGTAAATTTCTCAGGCAAATGGTTTGACATCGTTTCTTACGGTGTTCGCCAAGATACTGAACTAATTGATTACGACGAGATGCTTGAAGTTGCAAAACGCGAGAAGCCAAAGATGATCTGCTCAGGTGCAACCGCTTATCCGAGTTTGGTTGATTTTGAAAAAGTTCGCCAAATCTGTGATGAAGTTGGCGCAATTATGTGGGTCGATGCCGCGCACTTCATTGGTTTAGTTGCAGGTAAAGCGATTCCATCACCAGTTCCTTACGCCGATGTGGTCTCATTTACAACTCATAAAGTTTTACGTGGTCCACGCGGTGGCATGATTCTTTCTAAGGAAGAGCATGCTGCAGCTATCGATAAAGCAGTCTTTCCAGGAATGCAAGGCGGCCCAATCATGTCTGCGATTGCCGCGAAAGCAGTTGCGCTACATGAATGCCAACAGAGTTCATTCCAAAGCTACGCCAAGAATGTGATTACAAATGCCAAAGCGCTTGCAGGTGAATTGGTAGCAAATGGTATGCGCGCAATCTCTGGCGGCACTGAAACTCACCTAGCATTAATTGATGTAACTGGCGCTGGCGTAACCGGCAAAGTTGCAGATGAACGTTGCGGGGCATCGGGAATTACATTAAATAAGAACTCCATTCCATTCGATCCAAATCCACCTGCAGTAACCAGTGGAATTCGCGTTGGTACTCCTTCAGTTACTACTCAAGGAATGGGTGTTGATGAGATGAAAGTAATTGGTAATTTAATTACTCGTGCCATTAAGAGCGATGATGCAAACGAACATGGCAAAATCAAAGCCGAAGTTCAAGAACTTGTATCTAAGTTTCCAATCTACGCTTAGAAATTAATTAGCTATATGCGCGAATACCTATTAACGATGCTGCTTAGCGCAGGAATCTGTTATTTAGTGACGCCATATGTCGAACATTTCGCACTGCAATTTGGAGCGATTGCACGAGTTCGTACTCGTGATGTTCACACCGAAACTACGCCACGTTGGGGTGGAGTCGCAATGTGGTTTGCCACCTCCTTTACCTTTGTGGTGGTTTCACATTTACCACTTGTCGGAAAGTCTTTTGGCCGTGAAGCGCAAGGAATTTTCTTGGCGGCAACTTTTGTGGTTTTACTTGGCATGATTGATGATCGATATGAGTTAGATGCGCTAACAAAATTAGCAGGCCAAGCAGTAGCAGCCGGAATTCTGCTCTCATTTGGTGTGCAATTACTTTGGTTACCAATTAATGGCTTAATTACATTGCCACCATCAATCGGTCAATTACTAACGGTTTTAGTCATCATGGTGGCGATCAATGCGGTTAATTTCATTGATGGGCTAGATGGGTTAGCAAGCGGTGTCGTTGCAATTGCAGCTTCCGCATTCTTTATCTTTGCTTATGTTTTAGCAGTTGTTTATGGCTTTAGCCGCGCAGGCGCACCATCAACCATGACTGCAGTTTTGATTGGTGCATGCATTGGTTTCTTGCCACATAATGCCCATCCGGCCCGTATTTTTATGGGGGATTCAGGCTCAATGTTCTTGGGGCTAATACTGGGCGCTTCGGCAATTACTTTAACTGGCCAATTCGATCCAAATGCAATCTCTTCAGAATCATCTGGCCCAACATTCTTGCCACTACTTTTGCCATTTGCAGTGTTAGCAATCCCGTTGGCAGATTTTATTTCCTCTGTTGTAAGACGCTTACGTGCTGGTCGATCACCATTTGCACCAGATAATGAACATCTGCATCATAAACTTTTTAAAGCGGGCAATTCGCAGTTACGTACTGCAATCATTATGTATCTCTGGACTGCAGCCATTGCATATCCAGTGATGGTGTGGGCATTTGCACCGCTTTGGATTGCTTTAATTGTGGGTGTAGTTTTCGGTAGCGCCTCTATTTTGTTGATGAATCGCAACAAAGATAAGAAAAATAACCCTGAACGAGGTGAAACCGTTGGCACAAAATCCTAATGAAGATCCTAATAAGGCGATGATGAAGGGAGCGTTGATTCCTTCATTAGTAGTTGGTGTGATCGCATTGATAATCGCAACTTTGCTTAATGGAAATTCAGGACTTTATGGCGCACTGTTAGCGCAGCTAGTCGTTTTAGTTTTCTTCTTGGTAAATATCGGCGTGGCAAGTATGACTAAGAATGTAGATCCAATTGCCACAATGGCCTTTGCCATGTTTTCCTATTTTTCAAAGATTTTAATTCTCGGTGCAATGATGTTTGCAATTGGAAAGTTCACCGATAATTCTGATATCAATCGTATGAGCTTTGGAATTACTGCAATTGCCCTGACCTTTGCTTGGCTAGGAGGAGAAATACGCGCATATTTGAAACTACGCTTACACCTTCCGCTTCCAAGTCAGGATAAGTAGACTTCCCACCATGAGTAATGACGAGAACGCCCTCTGGTCAATCTTCGGATACCTTTTATCTGGATTACTGGTGTGGGGCGGAGTTGGCTGGTTGGCAGACCGTTTCTTCGGTACCTCTTTTCTCCTGCTGGTTGGACTAATCGTTGGCGCTGGGGCGGCCATCACAATTATCTGGCTCCGTTTTGGGCGCGAATAGCGCAACCGCCGATTTCATAATTTCAAGGCTTTTCAATAGGGTTTCCCTGCTTCCCCGAGCAATCTTGTCCCCTTAAGGAGATCTTCAGTGCTCAACCTCCGCTTTGAAGGAGAGGGTTTCACCCCACCAGGCACAAAAGACTTTAACCTCCCTTCATTAATTGAAGGTAATCCTTATTTCACTAAACCAATTTTGCAGCTATTTCTCTCAGTAATTTTAATTTCAATCTTTTTCATCGTTGCTTCTCGTAAAGCTGCGGTAGTTCCATCGAAATTACAGTTCGTCGGAGAATCTGTTTACGGTTTCATTCGTAAGGGCATCGGAGAAGACATTATCGGCCACGACTTCATGCGATTCGTGCCATTCTTATTTACGCTTTTCACTTTTATTTTAGTAAACAACATCTTCGGAATTGTGCCGCTAATTCAATTCCCAACGATGTCGCACGTAGCTTTTCCATATGTCTTAGCAATTTTTACTTATGGCGTTTTCCATTACATCGGCATTAAGAAACATGGCTTCTTCCATTACATGAAGGGCATCATGTTCTTGCCAGGAGTGCCAAAGTGGTCTTATGTACTGCTAACTCCACTAGAAATCGCAACTTACTTTTTGATTCGACCACTAACACTTTCACTGCGTTTATTTGCAAATATGTTTGCTGGTCACTTATTGCTACTTGTGTTCATCCTTGGCGGAGAACATATGTTGCTATCTGATGCAATTGGCTTAAAGGTGGTCTCTTTCTTTGGCTTTGGCCTTGGAATTGTTATGACCTTCTTTGAGTTCATGGTCCAATGTCTGCAGGCGTACATCTTTACCCTGCTGACAGCGCTTTACATCGCCGGCGCCCTTGCCGACGAGCACTAAACGAGAAAGATAGGAAGAAACTATGTCAGGCACACTCAACCTGGTCGGTTATGGCCTCTCAGCTATCGGTCCTGCAATTGCAACAGGTCTGATCTTCGCGGCATACATCAATGGCGTTGCACGCCAGCCAGAAGCACGTTCAGTACTACAGCCTTTAGCGTTCCTTGGCTTCGCGCTTGCTGAAGCTCTTGCGCTATTCGGTCTAGTTCTAGCGTTTATCCTCTAATAAAACCTATTAGATAAAAAAACTAAACCAGATAAGTTTTAGAGAAAGAAACGACAATGCAATTTAAGTTCGCAGGTGAAGGCGCTAATCCGCTTATTCCACATACCGCAGAACTAATCGTTGGCACGATTGCGTTCACCATTCTCTTCTTGGTACTTCGCAAAGCGGTAGTACCGATGTTTGAGAAGGCTTACGCAGAACGTACCGAAGCGATTCAAGGTGGCATCGAAAAAGCAGAGAAGGCACAGGCAGAGGCGCAAGCTGCTCTAGAGCAGTACAACCAGCAACTCTCAAGTGCTCGCGATGAAGCAGCACGTCTTCGTGAAGAGGCGCGTGCACAAGCTGCAAATATTGCAGATGAGATTCGTGCAAAAGCTCAAGAAGAAGCTACACGCATTGTTGCAACTGCACATGCATCGATCGAAGCAGAGCGCCAACAAGCGATTACCTCTTTACGTAATGAAGTTGGAACTTTGGCTGTCGAACTCGCTTCTAAGATTGTTGGAGAAGCGTTAGACGACCAGGCTCGACAGTCACGAATTGTCGAACGATTCATGGCAGATTTAGAGAAAAGTAAGTAAAAGGAAAAGATAAATGGCAATTCATTTGGGAGGAAGTAGCCGTAACTCACTTGCGGCTACTCGCGTGGTCCTAGATAAGGCACTTAGTGGCTTATCTGGCGATGCGGCATCTGCGCTCTCAAATGATCTATTTGCAGTAGTAAATGCACTTGGTCAGAATGTTGCGCTACGTCGTGCAATTACTGATCCAGCAAGAAGCGCTGAAGATAAAGGCGGATTGCTTAAGCAACTGTTTGGTTCCAAAATCTCAGATAAAGCTTTTGAAATCGCTAATACTGCAATTGCAAATCGCTGGTCTTCTCCATCAGATCTATTGATTTCCATGGAGCAGATTGCGATTCAAGCAGAGGCTGGAGCGGCAAATGCTCGCGGTGAACTCGATAAGTTAGAAGAGGAAGTCTTTACCTTCACTCGTGTTCTAGCTTCAAATCAAGATCTTCGTAATGCGCTAAATGGCAATCCAGATGCGATCAACGAAAAGCGCGCGTTAGTAAATGATGTACTTAAAGGTGCAACTTCATCAGCAAGATCTCTGATTGGCCAGATTGTTAATGGCCTTTGGGGTCGCAATATTGAAAATGCGCTCTCAGATATTGCACACGCAACTGCTGAACACCGCCATCTAGTTGTGGCCCATGTCAGTAGTGCGATTGATTTAACTGTAGATCAACGTAACAAATTGGCCGATGCGCTAACGAAGCAGATCGGACAGAAAGTAAGAGTGAACGTAGAGACCAATCCGAAAGTTATCGGTGGCGTTTCGATTCGTTTCCGTGATGAATTGATTGATGGCACCGTCATCAGTCGTATGGCCGAAGCAAGCCAAGCGCTTGCAGGAAAGTAAGGAGAAACCAAAATGGCGGAACTCACGATCCGACCAGAAGAAGTTCGCGATGCATTAGCGAATTTCGTTAAGTCGTATCAGCCAAGCGGAGCTGGCCGCGAAGAGATCGGTATTGTTACCGAAGCTTCAGACGGTATTGCTCGCGTAGAAGGCTTACCTTCAACAATGACAAATGAGTTGTTGAAGTTTGAAAACGGAACTTTAGGACTTGCACTTAACCTCGATGTTCGTGAAATCGGTGTGGTTATCCTCGGTGCATTCTCAGGAATTGAAGAAGGAACAAAGGTTTATCGCACCGGCGAAATTCTCTCTGTTCCAGTTGGCGATGCTTTCCTTGGTCGCGTAGTTGATGCACTTGGACGCCCAGTTGATGGCAAAGGCCCAATCAACGCAGAAGCAACACGTGCACTTGAGTTACAGGCACCGTCTGTAGTTCAGCGTCAACCAGTTAAAGAACCGATGATGACAGGTATTAAAGCGATTGACTCTATGACCGCTATCGGCCGCGGACAGCGTCAGTTGATCATTGGAGATCGTCAGACTGGTAAGACTGCAGTTGCAGTAGACACCATTATTAACCAATTAGAAAACTGGAAGTCTGGCGATAAGAAGAAGCGCGTTAAGTGCATCTATGTTGCTATCGGACAGAAAGGTTCAACTGTCGCATCTGTTCGCGCTGCTCTAGAAGAAGCAGGCGCAATGGAGTACACAACAATCGTTTCTGCGCCAGCATCAGATCCAGCAGGCTTTAAGTACTTAGCTCCTTACACTGGTTCTGCAATTGGTCAGCACTGGATGTACAACGGCGATCACGTACTAATCGTGTTTGATGATTTATCAAAGCAAGCTGAGGCATATCGTTCAGTGTCATTGCTTCTTCGTCGTCCACCAGGACGCGAGGCATATCCTGGCGACGTCTTCTACTTACACTCACGTTTATTAGAGCGTTGCGCAAAACTCTCTGATGATTTAGGTGGCGGTTCAATGACCGGATTACCAATCATCGAAACAAAAGGTAACGACGTCTCTGCATTTATTCCGACTAACGTTATTTCTATTACCGATGGTCAGTGCTTCTTGGAAACCGATCTCTTTAACTCCGGTGTTCGCCCAGCGATCAACGTAGGTATTTCGGTTTCACGTGTAGGTGGTTCTGCACAGACCAAGGCGATGAAGAAGATTGCTGGTCGCTTACGTCTTGACCTCGCACAGTTCCGCGAACTTGAAGCATTCGCTGCTTTCGGTTCAGATCTTGATGCGGCATCAAAGGCGCAGCTAGAGCGCGGTGCGCGCATGGTTGAACTGCTTAAGCAGGGTCAGTACTCACCTTATTCACTAGAGCGTCAGGTTGTTTCAATCTGGGCAGGTACCACTGGAAAGCTTGATTCTGTTGCAGTTGCGGATATCCGTCGCTTCGAATCAGAACTTCTAGATTTCATTGGTCGCGAACATAAAGATGTATTCAACGTTATTTCAGAGACCCGCGAATTGTCAGATGACACTGTTGCTGCTCTTGAAAAGATCGTTGCGACATTTAAGTCCATGTTCAAGCCATCAGTTGCACCAGCTGTTCAGGACACTGAAGCTGAGGCGCTTGATGAAGTTGGACAAGAGACCATTACTCGCCAGGTTCCAAAGCGGAAATAAGCGGAAACAGTAAAACAAAATGGGTGCACAACTAAGAATCTACCGCCGCCGAATTCGTTCGGTTAAGGCGACGAAGAAGATTACGAAAGCGATGGAATTGATCTCCGCTTCTCGTATCGTTAAGGCGCAACAGCGCGTTAACGCTTCATCGCCTTATGCTCGCGAATTAACGCATGCGGTAACTGCAGTTGCATCTGTAACTAGCGCATCTCATCCATTGACCACCGAATCAGCAAAGCCAATTCGCGCTGCAGTTCTAATCATTACTGCAGATCGCGGCATGGCTGGCGCTTATTCAAACGCGGCAATCAAAGAGGGCGATCAATTAATTGCACTTCTTAAGGAGCGCGGACTTTCTGTTAAGCCATTTTTGGTTGGACGTAAGGCAGTTAGCTTCTACAAGTTCCGTAATCGTGAAATCGCAAATTCATGGACTGGATTCTCTGATAACCCAACTTATGCCCACGCAAAAGAGATCAGTGAATCATTAATCGATGCCTTCATCGCAGATGCACAGACAGATTTAAATGGCGTTGATGAACTTCATATTGTTTACACCGAATTCAAATCAATGTTGACTCAGCTTCCAATTGCAAAGCGCATGCTTCCTTTGGAAGTTGTGGAATCTGAAGCGCCATCAGGTTTGATGCCTTCATATGAATTCGAACCAACACCTGAGACCGTGCTAGATGCGCTACTTCCAAAGTACATCGAAGCCCGCGTATATAACGCGTTACTTCAGTCAGCTGCCTCCGAGCACGCTGCTCGTCGTCGCGCAATGAAATCTGCTACTGATAATGCAGATGATCTAATCAAAGATTTGACCCGACGTGCGAACGCTGCTCGTCAGGCCGAAATTACACAGGAAATCAGTGAAATCGTCGGCGGTGCGGACGCACTCGCCTCAAGTAATGCAGGGAGCGAATGATGTCTAAAGGTCGCGTAGCACGAGTAATCGGTCCGGTGGTGGATATTG
>JBPCTD010000062.1:0-7366 GCA_051006515.1 Candidatus Nanopelagicaceae bacterium
AAGTAATACCAAGTGCCAAGGTTTATTCATAAAAATTGTTAAAAGCGCACCTAAACTCACGGCAGCTAAAGCAGAAATTACAACTTTACGGACGGTAAATCTCTCCATGAGCGCAGCTGCAAATGGCGCAGTAAGACCAAAAAGAAAGATATATACTGAAATGGCCAATGAAATTTGATTTCGCGTCCAACCAAATGCATCTTCCAGCGGAACAATTAGGATCGAAGGGGCAGATCGGTATCCTGCTGATGCAACAAGAGTTATCCAAGTTACTGCAGCAGCTATCCAAGCAGGATGAATTTTCTTCTGATTCAAAATAGCCTTTATGGCAATCGTAACCAGACTGCAGTATCAGCTGGAATATGTTCGCCTTTAAGTGGCGCAGATGAAAGTAAAACTTCTGCGCCATAAGGAATTACTACTTCAGCTGGACCGAAGTTAACGTAGCAAGCAAACTTTCCAGGACGTTCGAAGGCAATGACATCGTCATTAACTTCAATCCAATCCATCTGGCCATCACCTAAACCTGCTTCTGTTTTACGAATACGTATCGCCGATTTCACCATTTCAAAGAATGATCCAGCAACACCTTGCTGAGTATCAACTGCACTCTCTCCCCAACCAGCTGATTGCGGAAGCCATGCTTTGTCTGTTGTTAAATTCTTATTAGCAGAGAAGCCATGCGCACCGGCTGCATCTTTGGTCCAAGGTAACGGAACGCGGCAACCATCACGACCGCGATCAGTGTGGCCGGACATTTTCCAGATTGGATCTTCTAATCGATTCTCTGGAATATCGCGGACTTCAAATAATCCCAACTCTTCACCTTGATAAATATAAGCACCGCCAGGTAGCGCAAGCTCTAAAAGTGTTGCAGCAGCAGCGCGCTTTAACGCACGTTCCTTATTTAATTTCTTCGGATCGCCAAATTTTTCTAAACCTTTGCCTTTGTTCTGTAAACCTAAGTCCAAACGATCTGTCTTGCGCACAACATCGTGGTTCTCCCAAACCCATGAAGGTGGCGCACCAACTTTTACTACCTCAGCCATGGATTGATCGATGATTTCTTTAAGAGATTGCGCTTCCCACTTTGCAGATAGAAATGAGAAATTAAAGGATTGATGTAATTCATCTGGACGTACATACATTGCAATACGTTGATCATTTGGCGCCCACGCTTCTGAAACCAACATCGGATCATGCTTGAAAGTGTTAGTAATTTTGCGCCAATCGCGATGAATATCGTGCACCTCTTCTTGATCCCAATATGGTCGATAGTGGCGATCAAGTAGTTCTAATTCACCTTCGTCAACATCTGGCAAGCCTTCTGCTTTCCACATACCGTGAGCCACATCGATACGGAAACCATCGAATTCAAGATCTAACCAGAAACGGAAAATCTGGCGGAAGTGATCCCAAACTTCTTGGTTCTTCCAATTGAAGTCAGGTTGTTCGACTGCAAATAAATGTAAATACCACTGGCCTGGTTTGCCATCTTTTTCAATTACGCGCTCCCAAGCTGGTCCACCGAAAACTGCTTCCCAGTTATTAGGTGGCAAATCTCCATTCGCACCTTTGCCGTCGCGGAAAATGTAACGATCACGCGCTTTAGAGCCTGGTTCAGAATTCAAAGCTTCTTGGAACCAAACATGTTGATCTGAAGAATGGTTTGGTACCAAATCTAAAATAATGCGAATCCCGAGAGCATGCGCCTCTTTAATTAAAGCTTTGGCATCATCAATCGTGCCGTAATCGGTGTTGATATCCATGTAATCAGCAACATCGTAACCATGATCTTTTTGAGGTGATTGGAACCATGGATTAATCCAGATGCAGTCAACGCCTAAATCTTTTATATATGGCAGTCGTGAGCGTATGCCATTGATATCGCCGATGCCATCGCCATTGGAATCCGCGTAGGAACGGATATATATCTGATAAGTAACTGCATCGCGCCACCATGAGCGCTCTTCACGTGCCGGCAGATTTGTATGCATTATTTATCCTTCCAGGTATTGCTCTAAATATGCTTTTTCATAATCGCGAAGCGGTCTTGATTTCTCCGTTTCCAGATCGACACCAACTTGAACCGTCTTTCCTTTTGCGCGAAGAGTTCCGGATTGCGACATTTCATAAACCATTACAAATGATGAGTTACCAATTTTCTCGACGTAAATCTCAACATCTAGAGGAATATCTGTTGTATGAATTGGCGCAATGAAATCTACCTCTGCTCGCGCCACCACCATGTCATCAAGTATCGGCTTTTCTCCCTTTACCTTTCTTGAGAACCAAGTGAAATCTGCTCTGGCTTCCTGCATGTAAACCAGATATGCCGCATTATTAATATGGCGAAAGGCGTCAAGATCTGCCCATCTAATCTGCAACTGACATTTGTGGCGCATTATCGAGTTAACTTTCTATAAGTAGCGCGATGTGGACGTGCCGCTTCCGCGCCTAGTCGATCAATTTTATTCTTTTCATAACTTTCAAAGTTACCTTCAAACCAGAACCACTTTGAATCACCTTCGTAAGCCAAGATATGAGTTGCTACACGGTCTAAGAACCAACGATCGTGAGAGATAACGACAGCGCAACCAGGGAAATCAAGTAGTGCATTTTCTAGTGAACCAAGAGTTTCCACATCTAAATCGTTAGTTGGCTCATCAAGCAGCAATAAGTTTCCGCCCATTTTTAACGTCAAAGCTAAGTTCAAACGATTTCGTTCTCCGCCAGATAAGACGCCTGCAGGCTTCTGTTGATCTGGACCTTTAAATCCAAAGGCAGAGACATAAGCGCGTGATGGCATTTCAACTTGACCGACTTTTATGAAATCAAGACCATCAGAAACAACTTCCCATAAAGACTTCTTTGCATCTATTCCGCCGCGAGACTGATCGACGTAAGAAATGCGAACAGTTTCTCCAACTTTAACTGATCCTGAATCTGGAGTTTCCATGCCCATCAACATTTTAAAGAGCGTGGTTTTACCCGCACCATTTGGACCGATAACGCCGACGATTCCGTTTCGGGGCAATGAAAATGAAAGATCATCAATTAAAAGTCGATCTCCAAATCCTTTTGAAAGATTCTCTACCTCTACAACCACATTTCCAAGGCGTGGCCCTGGTGGAATCTGAATCTCTTCGAAATCTAACTTACGCATTTTGTCGGCTTCTGCCGCCATCTCTTCATATCGCGCTAAACGTGCTTTGGACTTTGCTTGACGGCCCTTTGCGTTCTGTCGAACCCATTCGAGTTCTTCAGATAAACGCTTTGCACGTTTGGCATCTTTCTGGCCCTCGATTTTCAAACGAGTTGATTTAGTTTCAAGATATGTTGAATAGTTTCCTTCATAAGGGTAAGCGCGTCCGCGATCTAATTCGAGAATCCATTGCGCTACGTTGTCCAGGAAGTATCTATCGTGGGTAATCGCAACAACAGTACCTGGATACTTTGAAAGGTGTTGCTCCAGCCATAAAACTGATTCAGCATCTAAGTGGTTAGTGGGCTCATCAAGAAGTAATAGGTCTGGTTGTTGCAAAAGCAATTTACATAACGCCACGCGACGACGTTCTCCGCCTGAAAGTACTTTTACATCATCATCAGCTGGTGGGCAACGAAGTGCATCCATCGCCTGTTCTAATTGAGAATCTAAATCCCAAGCGTTGCGATGATCTAGCTGTTCTTGCAGATTTCCCATTTCTGTTAACAACTTGTCGTAATCTGCATCGGGGTTAGCCATTTCAGCGCTGATTTCATTGAAACGATTCAACATTCCAATGGTTTCTGCAACACCTTCTTGCACATTCTCTAAAACATTCTTCTCTTCATTAAGTGGCGGTTCTTGCAACAAAATTCCAACTGAGTAGCCCGGTGTTAGGAATGCTTCACCATTTGATGGTTGTTGCAAGCCAGCCATAATTTGAAGCACTGTTGATTTACCTGCGCCATTTGGACCAACCACACCAATCTTTGCTCCAGGTAGGAACATCAAAGTGACGTCATCAAGGATTACCTTGTCGCCATGCGCTTTTCGCGCCTTCTTCATCGTATAAATGAACTCAGCCATAAGTGGAAACCTTAATCTATTTAGTCAGTAGAATTAGCGTCGGCGAAGTCACATCGCCGAAAAATGCGCCTATAGCTCAGTCGGATAGAGCGCGGGACTTCTAAGCCCGGCGTCGCAGGTTCGATTCCTGCTAGGCGCACAAAAACCCAGCACCTGAAGGCGCTGGGTTTTTTAATGCTCAATTAATTGAGGCTATTAAGCTCCTAATTTTCCTAACTGCTTATTAACGATCGCACCAAACTTTGATGTTGGCGTGACTGTTGCAAAGCCAAGTGCTGGATAGAGCGCCGGGCACTTAAATGCATGGAACTCAAGTGTTTCCTTAACTGCTTTAGCTTTTGCCGCATCCCCATACTTAGTTGAAACCAAGGCATACGTAGTTGCAGTGAATGGATAGGCATCAGAGTCGCTGGTGAGGTAATCAAAGGTCAATAAACCTGATGAATCATCAATCGTTGCAACTCCACCTGCTGCCGCCGCAGAATCAGATGTTGGCAAGATTGCATTTCCAGCTTTATTAATAATTGAAGATAAACCTAAGCGATAAGTCGCTGCAAATGAAACTTCAGCATAGGTAATTGCACCTTTGGTCTTTGAAGCGAGAAGTGAAACACCGGCTGAACCCGAGGCAGAACGGAAACGAACTGGATCAGCGGTGATGGTTCCAGGGAAAGCTGTAGCAAATGAATCAGCTGGCGCTTTTGTCCACACAGAAGGCGCTAATTTATTTAACGCGCGAGCTAAGTTATTTGAAGTACCAGAGTTATCAGAACGATAAATGACGGTGATTGGCAGATTAGGCATAGTGCGACGTTGAGTCACAACTTGAGTGCGAAGAACGATTGGTTGTCCTTTAGCATCTTTTGCTACTTTGCCAGATGCATCTTTGCGATAAACAATGGTATTGATTGAACGGTTGTTATCGGCCACGATTGCCGGATCATTCCAATTCTTGATAGTTCCGGCAAAGATTCCAGCCACAGTATCTGTTGACAAAGTCACTGGCTTATTTGAACCAGGTAAGTTGGTCAAAATTGCAACAGGCCATAACACTGTTGGAATATGGATTTCGTTTGGAATCATTGGAGAATGTGCAGAATCTGAGAAAGCAAAATCAACAGTGCCATTTGTAAATGCCGTTTTACCAGCGCCTGAGCCACCACCTGGATAATCAAATGAGTGTTTAGTTGCAGATTGATAATCTGCTTTGCACTTATCTATAAGACCTGAAACTGAAGTTGCACCTGATGCTTTTAGTACCGCAGCATTTGCAGCTGGAACAAGTACGACTGAGAGCGCAGTTACAAGCACTGCTGCTTTCTTGAGGGATTGCTTCATTTATACCTCTCGCTTTAGTAGTTCAACTATTGAACGCCTTAACACTATTTTTAAACGCTAACTAATGATTGAAACCTGACAAATTTCAGAACAATTGAAAGTGAACTTTTGGTTAACCAAATCGGCCTGAGACGTAATCTTCGGTCCGCTTATCAACTGGCTTGGAGAAGATCTCTGCGGTTGCACCATATTCGACCATATGGCCAGGGCCACCATCAGATAAAAAGAATGCGGTGTAATCCGAAATGCGGGCAGCTTGCTGCATATTGTGAGTAACAATCACGATTGTCATGCTCTCCGCTAATTCGCGGATAGTGTCCTCAATGCGCAAAGTTGAACCTGGATCCAAAGCAGAACAAGGTTCATCCATCAACAAAACTTTCGGTTTTACCGCCAGAGATCTAGCGATGCATAAACGCTGCTGCTGACCGCCAGATAAACCGCCAGCATGAGCACCTAAACGATCTTTAACTTCTTTCCAAAGCCCTGCCCTAACCAAGCACTCTTCAAGCAGATCGTCTTTGTTTTCAACTTTTAATTGCGCAAGCTTGATTCCTGATAAAACGTTTTCGCCGATAGTCATAGAAGGAAATGGATTTGGCTTCTGAAATACCATGCCAATTTGCAGGCGAATTTTGGTGACGTCAGTTCCTTTTTCATAAATGTCTTTTCCATTTAATAAGACTTCCCCAGCCATCGCCGCACCAGGGATAAATTCATGCATACGATTTAGGGTTCTAATAAAAGTTGATTTACCGCAACCTGATGGTCCAATAAGCGCTGTTACAGAACCTGTGTTGAAGGTCAATGAAATATCAGAAAGAGCATGATGTTTACTAAACCAGGCATGCACATTCCTTGCCTCTAAATCTGAGCTCATCTGCCAACCTTTCTAGAACCAAAGACTCTCGCTAAAGTAAATAGAGCCAATACCAAAATCAATAAGACCAAAATTCCAGTCCAGGCACGCTGAATAGATTCGGGGGTTCCAAGCAGGAGCCCTTTCCAAACATAAAATGGCAGAGCTCCTTGATAATCACTAAATGGATTCCAATTTAATTTATCTGATCCACCAATGGTAAATAACAATGGTGCAGTCTCTCCCGCGATACGGGCTACACCCAAAATAGTGGCAGTAAGTAAGCCATTTCTAGCCGCCGGAACCACAATCAAGGAAACTGTTTTCCACTGCGTTGCGCCCATGGCAAGACCTGCCTCACGCAAATCATTTGGAATTAACAAAAGAACTTCTTGTGCGGTACGGGTAACAGTTGGAATCATCAAAATTGAAAGTGCAAGTGCGCCTGCCAATCCCGAAGCTTTAATTGGTGTGGTCAAAATTATCGATGCAAAGATAAAGAGGCCGGCCACCACTGAAGGTACGCCAGACATGGCTTGCACTGTGAATTGAATAAACCTAGATCCTGGACCTTTAATTTCAGTTAAATAGAGTGCAGTCAATATCCCAGTTGGCACCGAAATAATCAAAGTCAAAATAATTAAATACAAAGTACCAACGATTGCATGGAGCAAGCCGCCATTATTTACCGGATCTAAATAGGAAGCGGTGAACATGCTGTCTGTAAATAGCGATGCATGAAGTCCAGGTAAACCTTTTACGATTGTTGAAAAGAGAATGCTTACTACTGGCATGAATACAAAAAGTGCAGCTGTAAACATTATTGTCGATGCCAATGAATCTACAGCTGCTTGTTTTCCGCCTATTCGATAGTGATATAAAAATAGAGAAAGTCCAGCAAAGAAAAAGTAGAGCGCAAAATAGGCAAGCTTTCCCGAAAAGCCTGTCGTAGCAACTGTCAAGAAAGTTGCAAATGCGCTAGTTAAAAGTAGTGCTGCTGGCACCATCTGCTCACGTGGTGTGCGCTTCCATGGTTTCTGCGGTTTTACTGTTTCGATCATGCCTTGCCTGACTTAACTGCACGATTGACAATGTAA
>JBPCTD010000063.1:0-2255 GCA_051006515.1 Candidatus Nanopelagicaceae bacterium
AATGCGAAATGCCGGCCGAGTCTTAACACGAGATCAATTAATTGATCGAATTTGGGGTAGCGATTACGTGGGAGATACCAAAACTTTAGATGTGCATATCAAGCGTCTGCGTTCTAAATTTGAGAAAGACCCAGCAAATCCAGAGTTAATCCAAACCGTGCGCGGGTTAGGTTATAAATTAGAAGATAAGTAATTACTCTGCGACAACAAGCGCATCAAGCGTAACTGCACCGCTTACGCCAAAGAATAAGGAAACTGGATAGCGATGTCCGGCAATCAAACCTGCTGCAGGTAGTACTGCGCTGGCATTTGCTGAAGGTCCGCCAAAAATAACTGGAGTATTTAATTTAGCTGGCAGTGGATCAATTTTGATTTCTTGTCTGTTAATTGCTATCGCAACTAGCGCATCTTCCTTCTCTTTTTGATTGACAATTGTGCCAATCAAAGAAGCATCGCCAGCAGCATTTACTGAAATATGTAAATTACGAACATAGAGCAGGGTATCTTCAGTTTTAACATCAGCTTCAACGCCATCAGTTACCTGTTTAATCATGCGTGTTGGTGCATCAACACCAGGACCACAAGCAGTTAATGTGGTTGCAAATGCAACTGCAGTAATTGCAACAGTGATTCTTCGTGCCATTGATTGCTCCCTGAATGTTTTTATACCCTAAATACTTAGGTGCGAATTTTATCAGTGTAAATTGCAAGAAATTACGCAACAAAAGCGCGGAGAAATCCCATGGTGACTTCGTCGTAATTCCATGCTAAAATTGTCCTTCTGCTAAAGGCGTTACTGAAGTCGGAAACTGAAGACGAAAGGCGTTAAATGTCATTTAAGGTCGGCGAAACCGTTGTTTATCCCCATCACGGAGCAGCTCTAATCGAAGCAATCGAAAAGCGCGTGATTAAAGGCGAAGAGAAGACCTACTTGGTATTAAAGGTAGCTCAGGGCGATCTAACCGTCCGAGTTCCAGCAGATAATGTTGATTTAGTTGGCGTCCGCGATGTTGTTGATTCCGCGGGGCTAGATAAAGTTTTCAATGTTCTACGTCAGCCTTACACCGAAGAACCAACCAACTGGTCACGCCGCTACAAGGCAAACCTTGAGAAGTTGGCTTCTGGTGATGTAATTAGAGTCGCTGAAGTTGTGCGCGATTTGTATCGCCGCGATTTAGATCGTGGTCTATCAGCTGGCGAGAAGCGTATGTTGGCAAAGGCAAAGCAGATTCTGGTTTCAGAGTTAGCTCTTGCAGAGCGCACCGATGAGGAAAAGGCTGCAACCATCCTCGATGAGGTATTAGCCTCTTAATGCCCCAGCTTTCGGTTTTCTTAATCATAGATAACCCGTTAGCCAAAAAATTATTAAACGGAGTTTCGCTTCATCAACTTGCCCTTGATGAGGCGAATTCTTTTTGTGAAAGAAACAACGCTAAATTAATTGAAGTAACACAATCAAACTTGCTTGGCGCAATCAAAGAATCTGGCGCAGAAATAGTCGTTATTCATGATGCCCTGCGCCCGTTGGTAAGCGCGGTTCAATTTCAACGTACATTTGATGCGCTCGCAGATTCTGATGCGGTTCGTCCAACTATGGCCTTTACGGAAACCATCAAAGCCCTTGATGAACAAGGACGCTTGGATCAAACCATCGATCGCGAAAAGGTCCGCCGTTTATCTAGCCCCGAAATAATCAAAGTAAGTGCGATTGATTTTGGTGGCGCTACAAATTATTGGTCTGTACCTTTAAAAGCCGGAGCAAAGCTGGCCGAGGTAAGTGCAGATCCTGAAAGCGTTCGCATCAACAGCGAATCTGAATTAGCAGTTATGAACGCTTTTTTAGCGCTGCGCAAGTAGCGCTTTAGCAAGCGCCAAATCTTCAGCATAGGTAATTTTTAAGTTAGCGCTTTCGGCATCAACTGCAAAAGCTTTCATCGTTGGGTAATAACGTTCGACACAAGCACCGGTATCTGTGCCAGTAAAGCCATCTATCTGAGCATTTTCGTATGCATGCAATAACTCTTTAGCGCGAAAACCTTGTGGTGTTTGAACTCGAACAATTGATGTTTCATGGGATAGATCAATTTCGGCCGGATTAATTGGCGTAGTAGGAATCGCACCGCCTTTTTCATATGCCACTTGCGCAATTTTGCGATAGAGATCAGCAGTGGCTAGCGGCCTTGCGCCATCATGAATTAGTACCAGATCAATAGCGCCGTTATCAATATCGGACTTTAAATGTTGCAGCGCTTTGA
>JBPCTD010000064.1:0-4920 GCA_051006515.1 Candidatus Nanopelagicaceae bacterium
GAGGTAGCGGTGTTAAGTGTTTCAATTACCGAACTAGTAGTTGCGCCAAATTCCCACATCGTGCTGAATGCTTCGCTTGGTGATTTTTTAGTTGCCATCAAAGCCAAGCTAGATATAACAATTGAAACTATCGCTGCTGATACTGGCGCAACTAAGGCGAAGAAAATCTTCTTTGGAGTCAGTTTCATTATTTGGCTCCTGTCATTGCTGCGCCCAATTTTTCAGGGGTGGTATTGGCTGGATCCAACTCTGCAGTGACTTCACCGCGCAGCATCACCAGAAGTCGATCTGACATACCAATTAACTCTTCGAGGTCTGCAGATATCAAAACAATAGCCATTCCCTTTTCGCGAGCTTTGCGAAGCTCTTCCCAAATAGCGCCTTGTGCTCCAACGTCTACGCCGCGGGTTGGGTGTGAAGCTACAAGAAGTTTTGGCGCATGAACCATTTCGCGACCAACAATAAATTTCTGTTGATTTCCGCCAGAGAGCGCAGTTGCCAAAGTATTTGGACCAGGTGCACGAACATCATATTCCTGCATAATTAACTTGGTATCTTCGATAGTTGCTTTCTTGTCGAGCACAAAGCCATTAAATATTGGCTTCTTTCGTTGGTAACCTAAAATTCGATTCTCCCAAAGTGGCGAGCTGAGCATTAACGCTTGGCGCTGGCGATCTTCTGGGATAAAACTAATTCCTAAATCTCTACGATGCGCAACGCTCGTGCCATCAAGTGACTCTCCGTTATAAGTTATGGCTCCGGTGTAATCCATCAAACCCAAAATTGCTTCAGTTAGTTCACTCTGCCCATTACCTTCAACACCAGCAATGCCAATAACTTCTCCGGCATGTAACTTAAATGAGATATTTGATAGCAGATTACGTGCACCTTTAGATGGCACAGTTACGCCATTTAATTCTAGAACTACATTATCGCGTTTGGTGTTTCCTTTAGTTTCTGGCTTTGGTAGCTCAGAGCCAACCATCAACTCTGCTAGTTGACGGGGCGTTACTTCATTAGCTTTAACTTCAGCCACAGTTTCGCCAGCGCGAATTACAGTAACTTCATCAGCCACACGTAACACTTCATCTAATTTATGAGAAATGAAAATGATGGACATACCTTTTTGGCGAAGGCCATGAAGCGCGCCAAATAAATCATCAACTTCTTGTGGCACCAAAACTGCAGTTGGTTCATCGAAAATCAAAATATTGGCGCCGCGATATAAAACTTTCAAAATCTCTACGCGTTGGCGTTGGCCAACGCCTAAATTCTCAACTAAATCATCTGGGTTTACTTCAAGACCATAAGTCTTTGCCATATCAGTGATCTTCTTGCGTGCTTCTGCGAAATCTATTTGGGCAGCGCGCTTTGGCTCATCGCCTAAAATTATGTTCTCAAGAACAGTGAAGTTATCGGCCAACATAAAGTGCTGATGAACCATACCAATGCCGACTTCGATAGCTTCTTGTGGAGTTTTAAATGAAATCTGTTTGCCATTGACATAAATTTCGCCACTATCAGGGCGTTGCATACCATAGAGAATCTTCATGACTGTTGATTTACCGGCGCCATTTTCGCCGACCAAGGCATGTACCGAACCGCTTTGTACTTTTAGCGAAACATCCTTATTTGCGATTACGCCTGGAAATCTCTTTGAGATGTGTCTTAACTCTACGGATATCGCCAATTAAGAATCTCCTTGGTTCTTGAAATGATTGAAAACTAATGCAATCTAACGTGAATTCTAGAGTTTATTTAAGTTTTTGTAAGCAATTCAATTGATTTCCAGTAATTGAATTGGCCCGATTAGGAGAACCTAACCGGGCCAATTCGGTCACAACTTTAGTAATTAACTAATTACCAGTTACTTACCAGTTACTTACCTGGAGTTGATGGAACCTTGATCTTACCGCTGCGGATTGCTGCAGCTGCTGCATCAATCTGAGCCTTGTACTTGTTGATGTAACCGCCAGAGTATGAAACTCCAACGCCACCTGCTGCTAGATCATAACGACGACCGTAGATACCAGCTACTGGATCCAAGATATCGTTAACGGTACGACCAGCTACTGCGTTAGCAATAACGTCATATACCGCTTGATCAACGCGCTTCAACATTGAGGTAAGCATGTTCTTCTTCTCAGCAGCAGAAGCAGTTAGGTACTGATCAGAGTCAACACCGATTGTCCATACCTTCTTGCCTGACTTTGCTGCTTCGGTTGCAGCCTGGAAGTTACCAGCGCCAGATCCACCAGCAGCTGAGTAAATTACATCTACACCCTTATCGATCATGCCCTTTGCAATAACTTTTGCCTTAGCAGGATCATTAAATCCACCGAAATCTGGTGGCTCTGAAACGTACTTAACGTCAACTGTTGCGCTCTTCTTTGTCGCCTTAACGCCAGCTACGAATCCTGCTTCAAACTTCTGAAGAAGTGGAATACGAACGCCGCCGATGTAGCCGATCTTGCCTGACTTAGAAGCAAGAGCTGCTGCTACACCTGCAAGATATGAACCTTGTTCTTCAGCAAAAATCATTGAAGTAACGTTTAGCGCTGCAACTGATGCATCATCGACGATACCAAACTGAGTGTTTGGGAACTCTTCTGAAACAGTTGTGATTGGACCGGCATACAAGAAACCAATCGCGATGATTGGGTTGTATCCAGCCTTAGCAAGAAGACGTAGTTTGTCAGTGCGCTCTGAGTCTGTACCTTGTGTAACAGTAATTTCTCGAGATGCAATGCCCCACTTCTTCTTTGCACGATCTAGACCTGCAGCTGCAGAGTCATTAAATGACTTATCGCCACGGCCTCCGATGTCATATGCAATACCAACTTTTACCTTGGATGCTGCATGTGATGGAGCTGCGATAAAGCCGACGGTTGCCATCGTTGCTGCTGCAGCAACTGCGACAATGCGTGTGAACTTCTTCAATTTTCCTCCCATGGGTTAGCTATCTAGAGGAAGATAGCTCTTATCGGGAGCCTAGTAGGGTGAGCCTTAAATTTCTAACTCTTTATGGCTTGATTCCAGTTAAATTGGCGCTTACTTGATTACGTTTTGATGAACTCTAAACTTGGGGTTGAAAGTTATCCCAGGATTCCTAAGGCTTGGTACGCATCTTTTAAAGTTTTACTAGCCAAAATTCTCGCTTTATCAGCGCCTTTTTCCAGAATTTGAATTAGCTCGGTTTCGTCTTTTAAAAGTTCTAACGCACGCTCGCGTAATGGGCGTAGATATTCAACTGTGGCATCAGCAACTGCGCCTTTAAAATCTCCGTAACCTTTACCTGAAAATTCACTTTGAATTGCATCAATAGAATTTCCAGTAACTGCAGAGTAAATCGTCATCAAATTGCTAATACCTGGCTTATTCTCTTCATCAAAAACCACTTCTCTGCCAGTATCGGTAACAGCGCTTTTAATTTTCTTGGCATTTACCTCTGGTGCATCCATCAATTCAATTACACCACTTGCGCTAGCTGAAGATTTAGACATTTTGTTTGTTGGTTCTTGCAGATCATAAATCTTTGCACCCTCTTTAAGGATGTAAGCATCAGGCAAGGTAAACACTTGGCCATATCTACTATTGAAGCGATTAGCTAAATCGCGAGTGATTTCAATGTGCTGACGTTGATCTTCTCCAACTGGCACTAAATTAGCTTGATAAAGCAGGATGTCAGCTGCTTGCAGCATCGGATAGGTAAACAACCCAACGCGCGCACCATCAGCACCGCCTTTAGCTGATTTATCTTTAAATTGCGTCATACGGCTAGCTTCGCCAAATGAAGCGACGCACTCCATTAACCAGCCAAGTTGGTTATGTTCTGGCAGATGTGACTGCACAAATAACGCTGAAGTATCCGTATTGATACCAACTGCAATTAACTGTGCGGCTGATGCCAAAGTACGAGCTCGTAATAACTTCGGATCAACATCGCCGGTTAAGGCATGTAAATCCACAATCGCGTAATAGGTTTCGTGGCCATTTTGTAGCTCCACCCATTGTTTTACTGCTCCTAAATAATTACCTAAATGGAATGACTCTGATGTGGGTTGGATTCCCGAAAGGACGCGCTTCACTTGGTAATCATCCCACGCGCGAAATTAGGATCTGGCCAACTCGATGACCTTCAAGTGAAATAACTACCAAACGCACTCCATTGATATTTACCACATCGTGCTCTTTCGGCATTCGGCCTAGGAAATGCATAACAAAACCACTAACAGTTTGATAAGGGCCTTCAGGAAGCACAATGCCAGTTTCGGATTCCAAATCTTCAAGCGAAGTTAAACCATCAACTTCAACATCGCCAGTTCTGGATTCTGGGTTGAAATCCACCTCAGCCTGGTCGTATTCATCGTGAATATCGCCAATCAAACATTCGACTAGATCTTCTAAAGTCACAATTCCATCGGTTCCACCATACTCATCCAACACGATTGCTAAATGCTGACGTTGGTTTCGCATCTCAGTAAGAGAGGGCAGAACACCTTTGCTACCGGGTAGATACATGATTGGTCGAACCAAATCTTGCAACTTAGAGTTTGGATTGGCGTTCTTAGAATCCAATAGATCGCGAACATGGATAAAGCCGATGACGTCATCGCTTGAGCCCTGAACAACCGGATATCTTGAATGGGCCATTTCTATGGCGAGCGCAATTGCTTTGCCCACGGTTAGCGAACCATCCATAAAATCAACTTCGGTGCGCGGCACCATGACTTCATTGACTAATTTCTCCGAAGTGTTAAAAACCTCTTCTACAATTTCGCGCTCTTCATCAGTGAGCGCTTTATGGCCAGAGACTAAATCCATCAATTCTTCTTCGGAAATTTGGCTGCGTTCCTCTTTTGGGTCAATACCTAAAATGCGAAGCACAATATCGGTCGATTTAGAGAGCAAGAAGATAAT
>JBPCTD010000065.1:0-2581 GCA_051006515.1 Candidatus Nanopelagicaceae bacterium
ATTCCCGGCACCTCCACCGACTACTTTGGCATAGTTCTCACATGAGTTCAGCGAAGCAACCAAACGGTTCCAATGGACCTAATAGACGAGGTACTGCACCACTTCGCGATTTCCTGGAGAACGAAAGCGCTTCAGGAATACTCCTTTTAATAGCTGCAGTCTTAGGTTTGCTTGCTGCAAATTTACCTACCTCAAAGAGCTATTTTGATTTTCTAGATATCTCATTCAAGATAGATATAAATAGCATCGTTGATATCTATATTTCTTTAACAGTATTAAAAGTAATCAACTATGGCTTGATGACAATCTTTTTCTTTGTGGTTGGCCTTGAAATTAAACGCGAATTAACTTCCGGCAATCTTTCGAAAATACGCCAAGCTGCTGCACCTTTTTTTGCAGCGCTCGGTGGCATGCTGGTTCCAGCGCTTATTTATTTAGCAATCGCTGGCGGCACTGCGCCTGAAGGTTGGGCGGTACCGGTAGCAACAGATATCGCGCTCGCAGTTGGTGTGCTTTCGTTAATGGGTTCTCGTGTTACCCAAGGTTTAAAAGCTTTCTTATTGGCGCTTGCGGTAATTGATGACATCGGCGCTATTTTGATTATTGCAATTGTTTATTCCACTGGAGTGATTTTTTCTTGGTTAGCAGCTGGCGCTGCAGCAATTGCGTTTACGCTTTTATTGCAGAAGTTGAATGTAATGAGCAAGTTAACTTATTTAGTTGTTGGTCTTGCGCTTTGGTATTCCCTTTATAAAGCGGGGCTACACCCAACGCTTGCAGGCGTAATCATGGGACTTCTGACTCCAGCAACACCAGTTTCGCAAATAATGGCAAGAAAGAATTCAGGTGAAAGCGACTTGGAAAACTTAGTCGACTTAGAAGACGGCGAGCTAACCATCGTTGAATTACTAGAAGCTCGCTTTCATTCACTATCTTCTTTCATTGTGGTGCCAATTTTTGCATTTGCAAATGCTGGTGTCGCTTTATCTGGCAAAGCGCTGCAAGATGCACTTACTTCGCCAATTGCTTGGGGAATTGTGCTGGGGCTGGTAATTGGAAAACCAGTTGGAATTTGGATTGCGGCAAAGAGCGCAGCTAAAGTAGGAGTCGCTGAGTTGCCGGATAAAACCAGCAATTCCTCTCTGATTGCAACCGGAAGCACGGCAGGTATCGGATTCACTGTGGCGATATTTATTGCCAAGTTAGCTTTCGATGACACTGCCATTCAAGATTTGGCGGTAATTTCCGTGATCGTAGGTTCTCTAGTTAGCGGCTTGATAAGCGTTGCGTTATTTAAGAGCTTTAAAGCGGCAAAGTGAGCCAAGGCAGTCAACAAAGTATTAACTAAGTATTTGGGAATATTTCGTCACATTAGAGCGCTTTATAGGTAAGCAATACTGAAGACATTGGCTTAAGGGAGTTGTAACTTGTTTAGCAGAGTGGGCAATATGAACAGAGTGGCCAATATGAGCAAGTTAGGTAAAGCCGGCGCTTTCACTTTATCGAAGCGAAAAGTTAATTATCCATTGGCCTTCTTCTTAATTCTGGCTCTACTTCTAGCTCCAATTCTCCCTGCGGTTCAAGTTGCACCAGCTGATGCTGCAACAAGTAAAGCTGTTTACACCAATGCGCGCTCTGCACAATTGAAGGATCTGCAATCTCTTACTTTTCGTTCTACTTCGGTAACTGTAAATGGCAAGAGATATACATTGGCATCCAAAGAACCGATAAGCATTCGTTTCGAAGGTAAATCATTATCAATCAAGGCTGGTTGCAACACTTTGGGTGGGCAGTATTCGATTTCAAAAGGTGTGATTCGTGCACAATCTTTATTTGGTACAAAGATGGCATGCACAGAGAAGCTGATGGATCAAGATGTTTGGTTAAACCAGATGATTTCATCGAAGCCAACGTTGCAGGTGCAATTTTTAAGCCCAAAGAGCAAAGTAAAGGGTGCTTCAACAATTCTTACTTTGAACTCTAAATTAACTCCAGCGCTAAAGAGCGGCCGAACTGTAATAAAGATGAATGTTTACGAAACTTATGGTTATGCAGATACTCCATTGGGTGATGAGAATTCTGAAGCACTTGTGAAAGCGACTTGCGAAAAGTTAATTGCGGATAAAGCTTCTGAAAGTGAAGCGCAATTTGCTGCAGAGCAGAAAGCACTGATTTTCCGAGTTATTTCACGCGAGGGTGAAGATTTTGCTGTGACGATGGATTATCGAGTTAATCGAATGAACGTCAAAATCCTTGGCGGCATTGTCGCGGAGTGCAGCCAAGGCTAATTAGCGTCGCCGCTCCAACCATAAGAATCGATAATCTCAGTTATTTCTAGATTGTAATTCTCATAGAAGTGGCTCTTCGCTAAATTCTTAGCTCCGATGTGTTGGCTATCTCTTCTCCATTGATCAATCGCCTCTAGAGAATCAAAGTAAGCAATAGTGATTCCCTGTAATGTTTCAGGATGTCTAACACTTTGGTGGCTGATATAGCCAGAGATTGTTTTGATGTGCTCTACAAGTTCATCATTATGTTGATAGTAAAGCTCCGAATTAGCATCTTGGCGCTTTGAAGAAAA
>JBPCTD010000066.1:0-3808 GCA_051006515.1 Candidatus Nanopelagicaceae bacterium
ATTATAAATAACGAAGTTCCAGCTGCTTTATTTTGTGGCACATTAAAACCAAGGACCAAAACTGGAATTGCTAAGAATCCGCCGCCAATTCCAAAGAGTCCAGTAATTGATCCAATCAAGAGCGCTAGCAATATCAGCACCGGCAGCGGAATCCTTTTTTCACCAGCTTTAACTGGTTTTCCGAGCATAGTGATGGCAGCGAAAATGATTACTGCACAGAAACCAGTAATTAAAAGGGCATCGCTTAAATAATTGGCTAATTGTGCCGCACCGATATTGGAAAAGGAACCAATAGCCCAAATAATTAGCGCTTCTTTAACTAGGATTTCGCCGCTTTTAAATCGGGGGTAAAGTCCTGATAGGGCAGCGACTATAACTACCGCTAATGATGCAACTAGCGCTTGAGATGGTGGATAGTCAAAGCCGTAAACCAAAATTGGAACGGTAAGCATTGCACCACCGGCGCCAACGAAACCTAGAACTGAGCCAATTGCAATACCGGCGATTAGCGCGCCGAATATTTCCATGTGGTTAATCTATCGCGATTAAATTTTTAGTAAATAAAATCACCCCCGAAATTTGCTTCGAGGGTGTTTTTATTTAATGGTGATTAGAAGAATGAACCAGTTATGTTGATACCTAGTTCAGCTCCACCTGCAACTAGCGCATAGATAATAAGCGCTGCGCCAGCAAGTGAGAGATCCTTGAAGAATGAGATAGTTTCATTCATCTTCGCTGTTGGATCTGTTTCCTTCCAGAAGTTATGCATCATGAAAGCTGTTGGGATTAGGAAGATTGCAAGTAGAAGTGCGCCAAGATCTGCATAGATGCCAAGGCCAACGTAAACGCCACCAACAATTAGCATTAAGCCTGAGACAACTACTGCTAACTTCGCAGCTGGGACTTTCTTGTACTTGGCATAGCCAGTCATCGCATCTAGTTTGGTTAGGTGGCTGATTCCGGAATTTACGAAAATCAGCGCAAATAGAATCTGGCCAATTGCCATTGCTACTGTCATTACTTCTCCTGTATTCATCTTGTTTTTATTTTGTTGTTGATCTTGCATCGTTAGGGTACTAGATAGTTGAAGTTTCAATCATTTTTTACCTCTTTTCCAGGCGGAGTGTTGCTATTTGTCGCCCCCAGGCTATAGATTTCGAACAAATGTTCGAATTACCTATCAACCCAGTCGAAACCGATGGCAGCGCGCCCATCGAGTTCACCTACAAGGGCAGACGCTTTCGGATCCATAACATCCTAAATCGTTGGTGCGAGGCAGGTGGCTGGTGGAATCGAATTAGCGATGGCATCTATCGCGATTCGACGAATAATCTCAATAACAATTATCTAAATGATAACTCTCGCGCAATCTGGCGGGTAGAGGCAGCTCCCATCGGCGCAGTTACGACCTTCGAATTAGAAAAAGATGAATTAACAGGTAAATGGTTGATTCGGGTCGTCTGAAATCTATTTGAAAACTTATGTTCATTCACCTCTCCTGTGCCAGCGCATTCTCTTTTAAATATGGCACCGCACAACCGCGCGAGCTAATCGAAAGGGCGGCGCAATTTGGCGCACCGGCCCTTGCTATCACCGATCGCGATTCGCTAGCTGGGGTAATTAGATTTGTCCAAGCAGCTAAAGAGTTCGGGATTGCACCAATCGTTGGCGTTAACTTACAACTGCAAGGCGCTCGCGTAACGTTGCTTGCGCAATCAGGATCTCAGTCAGGAGCTCAATTAGGAGCTAAAGCAAATAACGGATGGAGTTCGCTCTGTAGATTAATGAGCGCACTTCGGATAGAACGTACAGATTCGCCAATTAAACCGGTGCTTACTTTAGAAAAAATCAAGCAACTTTCAGAATTCACCAGCAATTTAATCATTATGCATGGCCATGAATCAGAAGTTGCTAAATTAATTGGGAAGCATCGACCAGATCAAGCGCTCCTTGAATTTAATAAATATCGCCCATATTTCGCTGATTCTGTTATTGAATGCACTTCGCATTTAGTAGCAGGCGATGGCGCACTATCTACCAACCATGCAGCTAGAGTGCTGGGCTTTGCTCGTGATCATGACCTGCCTGCGGTAATCACCAACTCAGTCAGAATGTTAAATTCTTACGATGGTCCAATTGCAGATATCTTGGATTCAGCTCGGAAATTGGTACCGCTACATCCGCGCCATGTCGAACGAAAGAACAACGAGGCTTACTTAAAAACGCCAGATGCCATGCGCCAGATGGCCGATGAAATTGCGCGTGCCGCCGGAGAACGAAATGGCAGAGCGTTACTTCGCGCCACTCAAAGAATCGCAGAGCGTTGCATCCTTACGCCACAAGATTTTGGTCTAGGTGGCATCGAACTACCAGAACCAGAGGTAGTCGGCGCTAGCAGTTATCAAGAGATGCGCTCATTACTTCGCACTAGATGTGAAGCTGGACTTAATTGGCGCTATTCAAGTAGCGAGCAATTAACTAAAGCGCGCGAACGTCTAGATGATGAATTAGCAACGGTCGCAACGTTAGGTTACGAAAGTTATTTTCTAACGGTGGCAGATGTAGCAGATATGGCGCGGGGCGCTGGCATCCGAGTTGCCGCGCGAGGTAGCGGTGCTGGTTCTTTAATCTGCCATCTGCTTGGCATCTCTGGCGTAGATCCAATTCGTTATGGGTTATTAATGGAACGTTTCTGTTCGCCGCTTCGTAGGGCGCTGCCTGATATTGATATTGATGTCGAATCTGCACGTCGACTAGAAATTTATGATCTGGTCTTTAAGCGATATCAACATCGAACTGCCACTGTGGCGATGATTGATACTTACAGAGCGCGCCATGCAATTAGAGATACTGGGGCAGCTCTAGGGATGTCGCAGACTGAAATCGACTTGATTGCTAAAAGCCTGCCGCATATTCGCGCTCGCAATATCTCCAAAGCGTTAGAAAGCCTGCCAGAGTTAAAGAGTTTAAATATCAATACGCCACTTGCTGCGATGGCAATCAAATTGGCAGAGCGGCTAGATGGGCTACCACGAAACTTAGCGATGCACCCTTGTGCAGTAGTGCTTAGCAATGGCACTCTGCCAGATCGCGCACCAATGTTGACCAACGCTAGCGGTTATTCGATGGTGGAATTTGATAAAGATGATGTCGAAGCTATCGGCCTTTTGAAATTAGATATTTTGGGAGTCCGGATGCAATCTGCTATCGCATATGCAGTATCCGAAATTGAACGCAGTGAAGGTGAATCAGTAGATATTGAAGCAGTTCCGCTTGATGATCCTGATACTTATAAATTAATCCAATCAACTAAGACCATCGGGTTATTCCAAATTGAATCTCCGGGGCAAAGAGAGTTGGTCGGCAAATTACAGCCAGAGCGTTTTGAAGATTTAATTATCGATATCTCTTTATTTAGACCAGGGCCAGTTAAAAGCGACATGATCACGCCATTTCTAAATGCCCGCCAAGGTTTTAGTAGCCCAAAGTTAATTCACCCTGATTTACATGGGGTTTTAGCTGAGACTTGCGGGGTAGTGGTCTTTCACGAACAGGTAATTCAGATCATCTCAATCATGACTGGAATCTCTTATGCCGAAGCCGATGAGAAGCGCAGGGCGTTAGGTGATTTTTCGAAGCAGCAGGAGATCTGCGATTGGTTCTACGAGCGCGCCACAAAGTATCCGCGTGCAGTAATCGATGAGATCTGGCAGGTACTTCGCGCCTTCGCCTCTTTCGGTTTCTGTAAAGCGCATGCAGCAGCTTTTGCGCTACCTACCTATCAAACTGCTTGGCTTAAAACTCATTA
>JBPCTD010000067.1:0-3174 GCA_051006515.1 Candidatus Nanopelagicaceae bacterium
AGCTACCGAAAGCTTCGTACCATCAATAGCGATGCTCGCAGCTTTCACGCAACAAGACCTTGGCTAAAAGTTGGCGTAAAAGTTGCGCTTAATGATCCCCGCGATAAAACCACTTACTGGTTAATTGGATTTAAGAATATTAAAAATGCTGAAAAATTTATTGAAGCTTTAACTGTTTAGAAAAGCTTAAAATTAAGCGCACTCTTTGCAGATTGCGTTTGCGCCAGTACCTTTTGAAAGGTTGCTGATATGAGAAACCAAGAAGCAGCGACTGCAGGTAAATTCATCTTCTTGCTTTGGCACAACACGTACTGAAAGTTCTTCGCCAGAAAGGTCAGCGCCAGGAAGCTCTAGATTCTCAGCTTCTTCCTCTTCATCAATATCGATCTTGCCGGATTGAACTTCGGCGCGCTTGGCTTTGAGTTCTTCTAAGGATTCCTCATGGAGTTCTTCATCCGTTTTTCGGGGTGTGTCGTAATCCGTTGCCATTTTGCACCGCCTTTCATATCTCTTCCGAACGCGTAGGTTGCCCTATTTCGCCCGATATTTCCACTAAACCACGCGCTCAATTTAGATATTCCCAGGTTATTCACCTTTCAGATGTGAAATTTCAGTCAAAAATGTGAATTATTACGAATTTAGCGCTTGGACTCGCTTGGCCAAACGATCATCAACCAGCGCACGCAAATATGTGCCATCTGGTCTGTACTCCTCTTCTAGTACCTCGCCCTTTTCATGAATCGCATTTACTAAATCACCACGGGTGTAAGGAATCACAGCATCAATTTCGATATTTGGATGTGGCAACGAATTTTCAATTGCCCTAAGTAAATTATCAATTCCAAATCCAGTCTTTGCGCTAAATGCAAAAGCGCTCTGTTCTTGTCGAAGTAGCGCCATGATCACTTCTGGTTTTGCCACATCTGCTTTATTTATCGCAATGATCTCTGGAATTTCGGAAGCCCCGATATCAGAGATCACTTGTCTAACTGCACGAATCTGTTCAAATGGATCTGGGTGCGAACCATCAACCACATGCACAATTAAATCGGCATCAGTTACCTCTTCGAGCGTCGATTTAAAGGCATCAACCAATTGATGCGGCAAGTGGCGCACAAACCCGACCGTATCAGTCAACGTATAAATACGACCTTCGGTAGTTTCAGTGCGACGAGTTGTTGGATCAAGCGTTGCAAAGAGCGCGTTCTCTACTAATACCCCGGCATTTGTTAAACGATTAAGTAGTGATGATTTACCTGCGTTGGTATATCCCGCAATCGCAACAGATGGAACATTATTTCTATGACGTTCTTGGCGTTTGGTGTCGCGCGCAATTTTCATCTCCGCGATTTCGCGGCGTAATTTTGCTTGACGATCACGGATACGGCGACGATCTGTTTCAATCTTGGTCTCACCAGGACCACGACCACCGATTCCAGCACCGCCTGCTGCGCGACCACCAACTTGTCGGGATAGCGATTCACCCCAACCGCGAAGTCTTGGTAACAGGTAACTAATCTGCGCCAATTCAACTTGCGCTTTACCTTCGCGGCTTTTGGCGTGCTGCGCAAAAATATCCAGAATCAACGCAACGCGATCAATTACTTTGACCTTTAATTTAACTTCTAACTTCTGTAGCTGCGCTGGTGAAAGTTCACCATCACAAATAACGGTATCGGCCCCAGTTCTTGCTACTAAATCACGTAACTCTTGGACTTTACCGCTACCAATATAAGTTGCAGGATCTGGTGATTCGCGGCGCTGAATGACACCTTCTAAAACTTCTGCGCCAGCTGTTTCCGATAACGCCTTTAGCTCTTGTAAAGAATTATCTGCCATCTCTGAAGTGCCTTCAGTCCAAACACCAACAAGCACTACCTTTTCTAACTGCAGCTCGCGATATTCGGCATCAGAGATATCTTGTAGCTGAGTACTAAAGCCAGCAATACGTCGAAGCGCAGCACGCTCTGCTACTTGATCAGGGGTATTGATATCTCTAAGTAAATCGGAATCGTAATCTGAGGCTGCTTGCGCTGAGGCTCGTAATAATTCCTCAAACTCTAAATTGGAATCTAAATCTTTATCGCTCAAGAAACTCTTCTATTTCCACATCTTTAACGATCACTGCAGGTCCAGTAAGAATTGCATTTGAATGACCGTCAATCTCTACATATAAACGTCCACCTGGCGGATTTACTTCCCACTTTGAAGGTAATTGTTCGCGTGCATGTTTTGCCGCCGCCATCGCAACTGCCACAACACCAGTGCCACAGCTCTGGGTTTCGCCGCTTCCCCGTTCGTGTACGCGCATCTTTACTACGTGATCACCAGTAATTTGCACAAACTCAACATTTACCCCTTCTGGGTAAAGTTCTTTTGGTCTAACTGTTGGCGGATGTTTTAATGATCCAACTTGTGCTAAATCTTCAACAAAGACCACCGCATGCGGATTTCCAACGCTGATGTGATAACCCTTCCAGAGTCCGCTCTCGGTTCCGGCAGTTACATCGTCACCTTCATCAACTACTTGCCCCATATTTACGGTGATATCACCATCAGCAGGTACGCGTAAATGTTTAACACCATCACGAGTATCTATCGGAAAAATTCCTTCAGGTTGATGGCCGCGTTCTACCAAATACTTTGCCATTACGCGAATGCCATTGCCACACATTTCGGCCAGAGATCCATCTGCGTTTCGATAATCCATAAACCACTTCTGGCTAGCGCCTTCGCCACGCTTAACCATACGAATCAGACCGTCAGCACCGATTCCAGTTTCACGATTGCAGATGCGGGCAGTTTCCGCGGACGAGATGGAAAGTTCATCGGCAGGGTCAAAGACCAGCACAAAATCATTATGTGTGCCGTGGCCATATGCTGCTTGAATACTCATTTAATTAAGTTTAACGCTTTCGGTAAAAATGGCGCTTCAATCCAATTGATTCGACGCTCACGTTTGAACCAAGTTTCTTGCCTACGTGCATATTGACGAGTCACGATGATTGTTTCTTCAATTGGATCAGCATTTAGCCCCATCTGCCACTCAATAATCTGAGCATAACCATGGCCAAGTCGCGCCGTAGTTCCAGATAACAAACCATCCATTACCAACTGTTTTAGCTCTTCAATTAAACCATTATCAAACATCGCTTGGGCACGTAATTTAATTCG
>JBPCTD010000068.1:0-1001 GCA_051006515.1 Candidatus Nanopelagicaceae bacterium
TCAGAAAGAATTGCTTGCATATCAGCGAGTAAAGAAACTTTTTCAGAATCTGCTGCTACCTCTTTAATTAAACTGTTAACTTCAGCCGGCGTATATGGTGTTGCACTTTCAATTCCAAGTGCAACCTCTTGTAATTTATCTAGCCTGCTACTTCTTGCTGGCCAGATGCCGGTGGTCGGATTTTCCTTGATTGGATTACGACCTTCTGGAATTGGCGTATCGGTAAGTACGGTTCCACCTTTTATTTTAATGAGTGCGTTAGCAAAGATATTAAATAAGCTACTTGGATTAACTATCTTTTCACCATTTCTAAAGTGTGAAGTTGTGCAGATTAATCCTTTCTTTGCTCTCGTAATAGCAACATAGGCAAGCCGCATCTCCTCCATGGATTTGCGCGCTTTCCACTGATCTTCAAATCTCTCTAAGCCATCTTTTAGATTTTTATTTGTTGAAAAACTATCAAAATTAATTGAAGGCAGTTGCTCATAATCACCGCGCATACCTACTGGAATTGAGCCAGCGTTATTAACCCAATCATCTGATTTTTTACCAACGCTTGGAAAAGTTTTTTCAGCAAGGCCAGGAATTGCAACATAATCCCACTCAGCTCCCTTTGCTGAATGGATAGTTAAAATCTGCACGGCATCACTTCGAACTTCAACCTCAGCCGGCTTTAAACCACCTTCAGTATCTTCTGCAATCTTTAACCAATGTAAGAAACCAAGTAATGTGCCACCATTGTTTTCAAACCTAGCTGCCTCATCCAAGAAGCGATCTAAATTTTTGCGGCCAGATTGCCAGCCATCTCTTACCAATACTTCGGTATCTAATGACAAGAACTGTTCTACTTCAACAATTGCCTCAGTAATTGAACCGTTTAAATTTCGGCGAAGAGAACGAAGTGATAGTGCAAATTTACGAAGGCGGGCTAATCCTTCTTCGCTAAATCCAGGAGTTCCTTGATACTTTACAAACTCACCCTGCTTTAATGTCAGTAATAG
>JBPCTD010000069.1:0-46439 GCA_051006515.1 Candidatus Nanopelagicaceae bacterium
GAACAGACCACCCGCCGAGGATTGCGGGGCTAAGTCCAGAAAACTTTGCAATTAGTCGTTCACATTTTTGTGAGCGACTTTTTTAGTTTATAGACAGCCCAGTAAGTCTTCCTAAATATAAAGGAAACTAACTGTGAAGAAATTTTTCACTTTCATTACAACATTGATCATCACAACTTCTCTGCTATTTGCGCCCGCCAATGCGGCTACGGTAAAGAACGAAAAAGGTTGGCGCTATTGGGGATATTTCCAAGCAGCCCCCGGTGCAAATGCTTGGAGCTATGCCACTGCTGGCCCAGCAGCCACAATCGCTAAAGATGGCGCAGTTGAAGGTTGGCGCTTCTCGTTTTCAAGTGACACCGTTGATACGGGCGCGCCAACATTGAAACCAAATTTCAAAGCAATCTGCGGTGCCATCAAAATTCAAAGCGGCTATTCCCGAGTAGCGGTGGTTGTTGATTTTGGCCCCCGCGCAATTGCACCTAAGGGCGAGCAGGTGCAACAGACAATACGCCGTTGTGCGGTGGTGAAAAATGGCAGCACTGGTTTTGAGATTTTGAAAGAGATTGTGCCAATTAGAACTGATGCCTCTGGATTTGTCTGCGGATTAAATAACTACCCTGCTAAAGAGTGCAGCACTGAAATCCCGACTCCGAAATCATTGAGAAAGTAAAGAGATTAAAACGCTCCATCCTCTGACTTGGTGGCTATCTGCAATTTTGGTAGCCACCAGTTTGGTGCGCCTTGATAATTTTCAAATCAGCATTGGCGCCTTGGCAGCCATTGCGCTAATTGTGAAGACTTTTAAAAGTGATGGACCATGGGCAGGAAGCTTTAACTTTGCTTTGAAGCTAGCGTTAGCAATAATCGCATTTAGAGTATTTATCGGAATTGTCATTGGCGTGCCAGTTCCTGGAACCAATCTCTTTACTTTGCCCATCATTCCGCTACCAGATTGGATGGCAGGAATTAGATTGGGTGGCCCCGTAACTTGGGAGCGAGTAAGTTCCACCATCTTGGAAAGCTTTGATATTGCAATCATAATTCTTCTCTTTGGCGCAGCCACTTCTTTGACTAATCCGCGTGCCTTAATCAGATCTTTCCCACCTATCTTTTACGAACTCGGAATGGTTCTAATTATCTCCAGCTCACTAACACCACAATTTGTTGGAAATCTAAAAAGAATAAAGAACGCGCAGCAAATTCGTGGTGTTTCTGGAAATCGCTTTTTAGCTTGGCGACAAATTGCGATGCCACTGTTAGAAGATTCTCTTGCCAGATCCCTAGATTTAGCAGCGGCAATGGACGCTAGAGGTTACGGAATTTCTCGATCCCGAAGTAAATATCGACCGCAGAAATTTCAATTAATGGATCTAGCTGTTGTAGCTATTTCTATTTTGATTATGGTGGTGAGCTTGTGATCAAATTTCAAAACGTCTCACTGATCTACCCGACTGCTGAACGAACCATTCTGGATAAATTGAACTTTGAAATCGGTGAAGGTGAATTTGTGCTGCTAATTGGCGAAACTGGTATCGGCAAAAGTTCCGTACTTCGCTTAATCAATGGCTTGGTCCCCCACCATACTGGTGGCATTTTGGCTGGAAATGTGGAGGTTGGTGGTGTCTCCACTAGGGATGTAAGACCCGGAGAGTTAGCTGAATTAATTGGCATTGTTGGCCAAAATCCAATTAACGGCTTCGTAACGGATATCGTGGAAGATGAGTTGGCATTCTCGATGGAATCCTTGAATTTGCCAAATGAAGTAATGCGAAAACGGATTGAAGAAATTTTAGATCTTTTAAGTTTGGCACCAATCCGTAACCGGAAAATTGCCACACTTTCAGGCGGCGAACAACAACGCGTAGCAATTGGCGCGGCAATGGTTTTGCATCCAAAAATTCTGGTTCTCGACGAACCAACAAGTGCATTGGATCCAGTAGCCGCAGAGGAAGTTTTAGCAATTTTGCAACGACTAGTTCATGATTTAGGTATAACTGTGATCATCGCAGAACATCGCTTGGAACGCGTGATTGGCTATGTTGATACCGTTATTGAAATTGGCGCTTCTGGTAGTACTCGTATTGGCAAACCCGAAGAGATTCTGCAAGATTCAAAGATCGCTCCTCCCATTGTTAAATTGGCCCGAGCGTTAAAGTTGCCAAAAATTTCACTTTCAGTCCGAGAATTACGGAAAGATGTACGAGAAATTCGAAACCTAGGTAAAGATAAGACTACCGCCTTGATATCAGACCAAAGTAAAGTTCTTATTGAAACTAAGAATTTGTCTGTTAAATATCAAGATTTCCAAGCGCTTAAACCGCTTAATCTAAGTATCGCAGTTGGTGAAATTGTGGCGCTAATGGGCAGGAACGGAGCTGGCAAAAGTTCCTTCATCAAATCCTTATTGGGGTTAATTGATTACAGTGGGAAGGTAGAAAAAAATTTAACCTCCGGAACTGGACGCATCGGATATATCCCTCAGGATGCTAACGATCTCCTATTTCATCAAAGCGTGGTCGATGAATGTAACCAAACCGATCATGACCACAAATTAGAAACCGGTACCACCTTAAATCTTTTGTCAGAAATCGCACCTGGAATCAAGGCTAATTCACACCCCAGAGATCTATCTGAGGGGCAACGATTGGCGCTGGTCCTTGCAATTGTATTAGCGCCAAATCCCGAAATATTGATACTTGACGAACCAACTAGAGGCTTGGATTATGAAACAAAAGCGCTATTAATATCGCAATTAAGAAACCGTGCGAATAACGGTTCAGCAGTTCTTATCGCCACACACGATGTTGAATTAGTTGCAGAACTAGCTAACCGAGTAACTATTTTGGCAGATGGCGAATTGGTTGCGGATGGCACAGCGCTAGATGTGCTCCTAGCATCCCCTGCATTTGCACCACAGGTAACCAAAGTGATGTCACCAAGAAAATGGTTGACAGTATCTGATGTACTGCAGGCTTTAGAATGAAAACTGCCAACATCTTTCGATTTAAAGCGATAGAAATTTCAGCGCTAATATTGGTTTCGTCATTTAGTTTGCTGGGTTTTCTTTGGCCCTTTATCGCTAGCGCGGAACAGTCTGGAACTATTTTCTGGATTGCAAGTAATCTGGCCTTGATTCTGCTCCTAGTTCTAATTGGAAGAGCAAAGTTCGATCCAAAGACACTTGCACTTTTAGCGGTATTAAGTTCAATCATTGCAGCGCTTCGACCACTAGGTGCAGGAGCTGCTGGAATTGAACCAATGTGGTTCCTATTAATTCTTAGTTCATATGTATTCCGAGCGACATTTGGTTTCCTTTTAGGAGCAATTTCGATGCTCTTATCCGCATTTCTAACTGGCGGCTTTGGTCCTTGGCTGCCTTATCAAGTTTTCGCTGCTGCTTGGATTGGATTCTTAGCTGGCACCTTGCCAAAGGTAAAGAGATTTGAAATTCCTTTGTTAGCCATTTCTGCTTTGATACTTGCCGAAGTTTTTGGCATTTTGATGGATTTACACTTTTGGCCATATGCACTTGGTCCAAAGACTCAGCTCTCATACATTCCGGGTGGCGCAATTGCGGATAACCTGCATCGATTCTTGATTTATCACGGCGCAACTTCAATGGCCTGGAATGTTCCACGAGCCATATTTACTGCCACGTTAATACTATTGATTGGTTCCGGAGTACTTAACGCATTAAAGCGCGCAGCACGTAAGGCCAGTTTTAATACCGCAATTCACTTTACGTGAGGGGTCACCATCGGTAGTTTGACGATTTCTGCAGCCAATGCACGACCACGCACATCAATTGAAACTTGGTCTCCGATTTTGTAAGCACTATCAATTAAACCAAGCGCTATTCCAATTTTCAGCGTTGGTGAGAAGGTGCCAGATGTTGTTTCCCCAACTGTCTTGTCACCAACTTTGACCTCCATATGCCCTCTTGGGATACCGCGATCTAATAATTTCAATCCGCGAAGGCGACGCTTAGCTCCTTCAGCCTTCTCTTTGCGCAAAATCGCATCACCATTAAATTTTCCCTTTTCGTAAGCGATTGCCCAAGCTGCGCCTGATATAGAAGCCGAGATACTCTCTGAGAGCTCTTGTCCATGTAGCGGATAACCCATTTCGGTACGCAGAGTATCTCTTGCGCCTAAACCACAAACTAAGCCATCTGCCAAATTAGCGGCAATTGCATCCCACACCTTTTCTGCTTCACTCCACTTAGGAAGTAGTTCATAGCCATGTTCACCGGAATAACCAGTGCGACAGACAATAACTTCACAACCATTTACCTGGCCTTTAGTGAAAGACATATATTCGATTCCGAGTTGCAGTCCAAGGCTTTCCAATAATTTTTGTGAGTTAGGGCCTTGCACCGCAATTACTGCAAACTCTTCATGCAGATTCTTGATTTCTATTCCGCTAGGAGCAGCTTTCGAAAGCACTTCAAATACTTTGCTGCAGTTGGCAGCATTCGGGACTAAGAAAATATCATCATCGCTATTGCGATAAGCGATGATGTCATCAATAACGCCGCCCTTATCGTTACAGAGCAAGTTGTATTGGGCTTGTCCGTTCTGAATTTTGTCCAAATCATTGGTCAAAATACTGTTTACAAAATCCTTTGCACCACTACCTCTAACTGAAATTTTACCTAAGTGAGAAACATCGAAGATTCCCACTCGATTTCGGACCGCATCATGTTCAGCTAGCACTCCGCCACCTGGATACTCGATAGGCATTAACCAACCACCAAAATCTGCCATCTTTGCGCCTAGCGCTTCATGTTTCTTCGCCAAAGGTGAATTCTTCATAGGCTGACGATATCTGGCATTCGCCGTTATGCAATATCCTTTGAAAATGCTAAAACTAAAATATCTGACCGGTACTGTAAATAGCGATGCTTTGGTGGTGGGCCTGGCCAAGCGTGAAAATGGTGCGCTTGAAATTGTCAGCACATTGAAATTAGACGAGAAAGAGATTCTTCAAACTCTTAACGATCTTGGTGCAACTGGCAAAGTTGATGAAGTAATAAAATTGCCAGGCACCGCATCTAAAGTTTTAGTTTTTAGTGGGTTGGGTAAAGCTCAGAAAAGCTACCCTTCCGAAGTAATTCGTAGAGCAAGTGGTATTGCAGCCCAAAATCTTCATGGACATAAGAGCGCTATCTTCGCCATCGAAAACGATGCTAGAGCTATGGCCGAAGGCGCAGCCCTTGGTTCTTACAGTTTCACCGATTTCCGCGGCCATTCTAAGAAGGATCAAAAGACTCCGCTATCGGAAATCTATATCGATGCAGATGGTGATAGCGAGTTACTAAACGAAGTTTCAATTATTGTTAAATGGACTTTCTTCGTTAGGAACTTGGTGAATATGCCGCCAAGCTACTTAAATCCCAAGAAGTTTGCCGAATTGGTAAGCAAGGAAGCAAAATCGCTATCCGGCGTGAAAGTTAAAGTTTGGGATGAGAAACAATTAAAGTCACAAGGATTCGGCGGAATTATTGGCGTTGGACAAGGTTCTGCAAATCCACCTAGGTTGGTTCAACTTTCCTACGACGGTAAGAAAGCTAAAAAGAGCACTGGCAATTTAGCGCTGGTTGGCAAAGGCATCACATTTGACTCTGGTGGTTTAGCTTTAAAGCCTGCGGCAAACATGGATGAGATGAAAGGCGATATGACTGGTGCGGCATCAGTGTGTGGCGCGCTTCTTGCAATCGCAGAGTTGAAATTGCCAATCACTATTGATGCATGGGCGCCACTTGCTGAAAATATGGTCTCTGATACTGCTACCCGACCATCAGATATCATCACAATGTACGGCGGTAAAACAGTAGAAGTTCTCAATCCAGATGCTGAAGGTCGTTTAGTTCTGGCAGATGCAATTGTTAAGGACCAGGAAACTCGAAAATTGGATTTACTGATCGACGTCGCAACTTTAACAGGCGCTAAAGTAATTGCACTTGGTAAGCGCTATTCCGCGGTCATGACAAATAACGACGAAGCATGTGCAGAATTTTTGGATGTAACTGATGAAACCGGCGAACAGTTCTGGCAACTACCTCTTCCAGAAGAACTTCGTGCATCTTTGGATACACCAGTTGCCGATATTGCAAATATTGGAGAGCGAATGGGTGGCGCACTAGTCGCTGGCTTATTCTTAAAGGAATTCATCAAAGATGAGTTACCTTGGTTACATCTCGATATCGCGGGCGTTGAACTAAATACCGGCAAAGCCCACGGCCACACGCCAGTTGGCGCTACCGGTGTTGCGGTTCGCTCACTTGTTGAGATGGCTAAAAACCGCAGCGCTCAGCGTTAATTTACGGATTACCCTTAATCTGCCGGTAGTGGCAGGATTAGACGGTAGTTAAATCTCACTGACGGAGCTCTTAAATGTCATATGACGTTGTAATTCTTGGTGGCGGTTCAGGCGGATATGCGTGCGCATTGCGGGCATCGCAGCTTGGGCTTTCAGTTGCTTTAATTGAAGCTGACAAAGTTGGCGGCACCTGTTTACACCGAGGATGTATCCCGACTAAAGCTTTGTTACACGCCGGCGAAGTTGCAGACGAAGTTCGCCACGCATCTGAATTTGGCGTTAACGCTAACTTCAATGCAATCGATATGGCCGGCGTCAATTCCTATAAAGATGGCGTGATCTCAAGACTCTACAAAGGTCTCTCTGGTTTAGTTAAATCTCGCGGCGTAACTTTTGTAGAAGGTTGGGGCAAGTTAGTTTCCCCAAATACTGTCGAAGTTAACGGAACTCAATACACCGGCAAGAACGTGGTACTTGCTACTGGTTCGTATGCCCGCACCCTTCCTGGTCTTGATATTGATGGCAAGAGAGTCATTACCTCTGATCAAGCGCTAAACATGGACTATGTCCCAAAGAGCGTAATCGTTTTAGGTGGCGGCGTAATTGGCTGCGAGTTTGCCTCAGTTTGGAAATCTTTTGGTGCAGAGGTAACCATCATCGAAGCTTTGCCAAGGTTGGTTGCGCTTGAAGATGAAACTTCATCTAAGCAACTTGAGCGCGCTTTCCGCAAGCGCAAAATTGAATTCGAAGTTGGCAGCAAGTTCCAATCACATACAGTTAACGCTGACAACGTAACCGTCACTCTTGAGAACGGTAAATCTTTTACTGCAGAAGTTTTGTTGGTAGCCGTTGGTCGTGGTCCGGTTTCTGCTGGCATTGGATATGAAGAACAAGGCTTAAAAATGGATCGCGGCTATGTTCTAGTTGATGAGAAGTGCCGCACCAATGTTCCTGGCATCTTTGCAGTCGGAGATTTGATTCCTACCTTGCAACTAGCTCACGTTGGTTTCCAAGAAGGAATCATGGTTGCCGAAGAGATTGCTGGCCTTAACCCTCGTCCAATTAATTATGATGGCGTACCTCGTGTCACTTACTCAGAACCAGAGGTAGCATCAGTTGGACTATCAACTGCTGCTGCTAAAGAACGAGGCTATGAGATCGAAGAGATTTCATATGATCTTGCTGGAAATGGAAAATCCCAAATTCTAAAGACCGCTGGATCTATCAAGATTGTGCAGCAAAAAGGTGGACCAGTACTTGGCGTTCATATGGTTGGTTCGCGAGTTGGAGAATTAATTGGTGAGGCGCAAGTTATTTTCAATTGGGAAGCTAATGCGCAAGATGTTGCACCTTTCGTTCATGCTCACCCAACCATGAACGAAGCTATGGGCGAAGCATTTCTTGCACTTGCTGGTAAACCGTTACACGCGCACGGATGATTGAATATTTATGAAGAAAGAAATATAGGAGAAGAAGCGATGTCATTTTCAGTAACAATGCCAGCACTTGGCGAATCAGTTACCGAAGGAACCGTTACTCGTTGGCTTAAGAACGAGGGCGACATGGTTGCGCTCGATGAGCCACTTCTTGAAGTTTCAACTGACAAAGTTGATACCGAAATCCCTTCTCCCGCTGCCGGCGTTTTACAGAAGATTGTGGTTGGTCCTGATCAGACTGTGCCAGTTGGTGCAGAGCTTGCAATTATCTCTGCCGATGGAGCTGCTGCCACACCTGCACCAGTAGCAACACCAGTAGCAGCACCGGTAGCTGCTGCGCCAGTAACTCCACCACCTGCTGCTTCAGTTGCAACACCTGCGCCAGTTGCAAATTCAAATGCTGGTTCAAGTTCAAGTTCTGGAACCGTTGTAACAATGCCAGCACTTGGTGAATCAGTTACCGAAGGAACTGTTACTCGTTGGCTTAAAAATATTGGTGATTCAGTTGCAGTAGATGAACCACTTTTAGAAGTTTCGACCGACAAAGTTGATACTGAAATCCCATCACCTGCTGCTGGTGTACTTACTGCAATTGATGTTCCTGCTGATTCAACTGTTGCAGTAGGCGCACGTTTAGCTCTTATCTCTGGTTCTGCTAGCGCTGTTGCAACACCTGCACCTGCTGCGCCCGTTGTAACTCCGGTTGCGACATCAGCAACACCAGCACCAGTCGCGGCACCAGTCGCGGCACCAGTCGCGGCGCCCGTAGTAACACCAGTTGCAGCACCAGTTGCCGCTGCTGTTGCCCAAGCATCTGATGCATATGTAACTCCAATTGTCAGAAAGCTTGCTTCAGAGTTAGGTGTAAATCTTTCAACTATAAAAGGCACCGGCGTTGGCGGGCGAATCCGTAAAGAAGATGTAACTGCTGCGGCAAAACCTGTTGCACCGGTAATTGCAGCAACTCCGGCAGCCCCAACTTCTTCTACCTCTGCACCTGCCGCTAAATCTCAAATTACTACTTCACCACTTCGCGGCACTACTGTCCCGATGTCACGACTACGTAAAGTTATTGCTGCGCGCATGGTTGAATCGCTACAGGTTTCTGCGCAATTAACCACAGTTGTTGAAGTAGATGTAACTAAGATTTCTAGATTGCGCGATAAGGCGAAAGCTAATTTCGAAGCGCGCGAAGGTGTAAAGCTTTCATTCTTACCTTTCTTTGCCGTGGCAGTTTGCGAAGCGCTAAAACAACATCCTGTTGTAAACGCTTCAATTGATGGCGAAAATATTGTCTATCATGGTGCGGAACATTTAGGCGTAGCAGTTGATACTGAACGGGGATTACTTGTTCCAGTTATTCATAATGCTGGTGATTTAAACATGGGCGGTATTGCGCGAAAGATTTCCGATTTAGCTGCGCGTACTCGTGATAACAAAGTTACTCCGGATGAATTAGGTGGCGGCACATTTACCCTAACTAACACCGGTTCACGCGGTGCGCTATTTGATACGCCGATTATTAATCAACCACAAGTTGCAATTCTTGGACTTGGTTCTGTAGTCAAACGCCCGATGGTGGTAAAAGGTGCAGATGGCGGCGAAACTATTGCAATTCGTTCGATGGTTTACTTAGCTCTTTCATACGATCATCGAATCGTTGATGGCGCTGATGCCGCCCGCTTCCTAACCACTTTAAAAGAGCGGTTAGAAACCGGCAACTTTGAAGCAGATTTAGGTTTATAACTCTTGGCGCTACAACGTATAGCTATCACCGGGGCTTCCGGATTAATTGGTAGCGCTTTAGCTGGAAAATTAAAGAGCGAAGGCTACACAGTTCAGCGTTTAGTCCGACGCGCTACCGTTTCTAGCGAAGAAATTTTCTGGAATCCGCTTGAAGGTAAAGTTGATTTAGATGCATTAGCTGGAGTTGATGCAGTTATTCATTTAGCTGGGGCTGGCGTTGGAGACAAACGCTGGACCAAGAAATATAGATCTGAAATCTTAAATTCAAGATTGCTGGGAACTACGACAATTGCAAATGCTGTTGCCGAAGTTAAACCTAAAGTATTTATCTCATCTTCAGCTATTGGTTGGTATGGCGAAACCGGAAATCGTGCGGTGACTGAGACAGATCGTGGTGGCGATGATTTTCTCGCTGCAGTTTGTCGCGAATGGGAAGCAGCAGCGGACTTAGCTGGTGATGTGCGCACTGCAAAAATCCGCACGGGTTTAGTTCTAGATCCAACTGGCGGAGCACTTGGACGTATGTTGCCACTCTTTAAATTAGGTCTAGGTGGAAAATTAGGAAGCGGCAAGCAATGGTGGTCTTGGATTACTTTGCATGATGAGCTCCGAGCAATTGAATTTATTTTAGAGAATCAGAAAATATCTGGCGCAATCAATTTAACTTCGCCAAATCCTGTTACCAACCAAGAGTTCACCGCAGCCCTTGCTAGAGCGCTCCGTCGTCCAGCGCTACTTCCTGCACCAGCTTTTGCACTTAAAGCTGCGCTTGGTGGATTCTCAGTTGAAATTCTAGGTTCAAAGAAGGTATTACCTTCAGCATTACAGGAAGCAGGTTTTACTTTTGATTATCCGCATCTTGGCCCAGCGCTAGATGCGTTGGCTAATTAAAGTTTCCGCTGCTCTTCTACCTGATTTCAAAGCACCATTTTGTGAAGGTGATTCGCGCCAATCCCCTGCAACGAAAATATTCTTAGAAATACGAACATTATTTGCCAGGCGATGACCCACTCGAGCTAATGGCAAAGCAGCAGGAATTTCATATTTAGCTAGTAACTGCCAATCTTGAGTCGGCGCCCCCCACATAACTGAAAGATGGCGTTTTACTTCAGATTCTGAGGCACGTTGAATCGTTGTAGTTGAGACTAGAGATTTTCCAGCAGGTGCGTAATTTTCGACCATATTACTTAAAACAATTGAATTAACTACCGGACCCGATTGGAGCCCATCTAATAGAAGATAAGGATCAGAGCTGGGAGCGTTATTTGGAAGGTGATACCAAGTAACGCAACCTACTTGAGTTGGCGCTTCTGGTAATTCTAAAAGTTGCGCTGCAGTACTGGCATCAGTTGCCATGATTAAATTTTCAAATTTAAACTTGCCGTTATTCGTCTTAACTTGGCCATCTTTGATTAACTCCACGCGAGTATCAAACTTAATATTTTGTATCTTTCTTGCCATGGCAGAGGCCAATACACCAGCGCCATTTGCAGGCAACCCAGGTCTACCAGTAACAAAGGATTGAATTAACTCTTTTCCTACCGATGCTTCAACTTCTGATGGGTCGCAAAGAAAAACTCCGGTAAGAAAAGGTCGTAATACTCGATCGTAAACTTTGCCTAACTTCTGTAATTGGCTAGCAACAGATACTCCTGATTTTGGACTTTTAGTTAGGTAACTAATTAACCCCAATTTCTCAACAAGTGACCCAGTGCTGCCATCAAGTGCGCTAAATAAATGCTCCCTTGGATCGCCAAGAAAGGTTCGTTTACCTTCAATTGTTATTGCAACTGATCGCGGCGCTTCAATAAATTCAATCTCATCAAGAATCGCTAACCGCTTTAACTCTGGATAGTTAGCATTAATCAATTGAAATCCGCGATCTAAGATGAAACCATCGACTACATCGGAAGCTACGCGTCCACCAGCCCGATCTGATGCTTCTAAAACTAGAACTTCATGGCCAGCATTTTGCAGAGTAATCGCCGCACTTAGCCCAGCTAACCCAGCTCCAATAACGACTGTGCTCATTTAGTGCAACTACTTATCTGAAAATTTGCGAGCTTCATCAATGATCTCTGCAACTTGTAAAACCAAGTTCTGCCCAACCGGAAGATCACCTTTACCATTTAAGAAACTATACATGGCGCGGTAAAAAGCACCGTAATCTCCAGGAATAGCAGTTATTTCTTTGATCACATTACCTTGATGAAGTTCAACTATTGATGACTTATTTCCTTCTTGATAATTCCCACTTCGAAGGAGCGCTTCTTGTGGATCCAGTTCGTCAATAACAAGCGCTCCATGCTCTCCGAGCAACCTAACTCTTGGTCCAGTTGCCCCGGCAATGGCGCTTGCTGAAAGCGAAGAAACCATTCCGCTTTGATGTTCCAGAATTAGCAAAACATCGTCATCTGATGCACCACGAACAGATTGCACTTTGGCATATTTAAGTTTTGCTGGGCCAAAACAATCTATCGCAGTGGAAATTAAATGGCTCTGTAAATCTAATAGCAATCCGCCGCCTTGTGCTGCGCTACTTTGTTCCCGCCAAGAGTGTGATGCCAACTCTGGTCTGAATCTTTCAAATCTGCCATCAAAGCGGTGTGGTTTGCCAATATAACTAGCTATGGAATTATCTTTGGAATTCAGTAACTCTTTAATTGTCAAAGTATCGCTATCCCAAAGTCGGTTGAAATAGACCGAAATCGGAACACCTTTGCTTTCGGCGTAATTGAAAAGTTCACGTGTACCAGCAAGTGTGGTTGCCATCGGTTTATCGACAACCACCGCTACTTTCGCATCGATTGCAGACTTCGCATTTGCTTCGTGCGCGGTATTTATTGACGCTACTACTGCCAAATCAAGATTGTGGGAGAGCAGCTCTTCGCTATTGCTACAAATAGTAGCTTTCGGAAAATCTGTTTTGGCCTGTGCGATACGTTCTGCGTTGTTACTTTGAATAGCAACAACTTCGAAACCAGCAGCTTTAAGAAATGGCGCGTGAAAGTACTTCCCTGCTAAACCATAACCAAAGATGCCTGCGCGCATTAATCTGCCAGTTTTGCTGGCCACCAGACTTTCTTGCCTAACAAGTGCACAATTGCTGGAACTAGTAGCGAACGAACTACCAAAGTGTCTAGCAAGACACCAAATGCAACTGCAAAAGCGATCTGGGCAAGTGCTACAAGCGGCAATACGCCTAACACTGTAAACGTAGCTGCTAAAACCACGCCAGCTGAGGTAATAACGCCGCCGGTAACGGTAACGCCTTTGATCGCGCCATCACGAGTACCAATTTTTAGCGCCTCTTCACGAACGCGAGTCATCAAGAAGATGTTGTAGTCGATACCGAGCGCTACTAGGAATACGAAAGTAAACAATGGGAAAGAAGTGTCGGCTCCAGGGAAATTAAATACATGGTTAAAGACCAGCGCAGAAACGCCAAGAGTGGCGATAAATGACATCACTACTGTGACCAGCAAGAGAATGGCCGCCAAAATGCTACGAAGTAGTAGCGCCAAAATTATTGCAATAATTAGAAGTACGATAGGAATTATCAAATTACGATCATGACGAGAAGCAACGTCGACATCATGGAATGTCGCGCTAATTCCACCAACTAGCGCTTCGCTATCTAGTGCTTGAACCGCGCCTCTTATTACAGGCACTAATTCTCTTGCTTCACTTGAATCCGCCGGTACTGACAAAGTTGCATCGATAACCACTTTGCCATTTACAACCTTAATTGCTGAAGGGTTATTAACTTCTCCTTCAATAACGGCATCCGCTACCCCTTCAACTGATTTAACAGCAGAGAGCACTGCAGCAGATTTGCTTTCAGATACCAAAATTTGAGTTGGTTGGCTCTGGCCGCCTGGAAAATGTTGCAGTAATAGCTCCTGACCAACTAGCGATTTAGGTTTATTGGTAAATCCGTCCAATGTAGAAATTCCATCAGCCTTCAAAGTTGTGGCAAAGCCAGCCAGAATTATTAATAAAGTTCCGGTCGCAATAATGTAACGCTTTGGATTTGCCGCAGTTGAATGTGCAACTTTTGACCAGAAACCGGTGAGTTTCTCATCAACATCATCGTGACGTGGAATCCTTGGCCAGAAAATCCAACGACCGAAAAGCACCAAAATGGCTGGTAATAAGGTCAACATCGTGAACATTGCTGAAACAATTCCGATGGCACCAACTGGACCCAAAGATCTATTGTTATTTAATTGACTTAGTAAGAGCACCATAAGGCCGATCGCCACTGTAGATCCAGAAGCGATGATTGGTTCGATGACTCCTCTTAGCGCAACGCGCATCGCATCATATTTAGAGTCGTGCTTATGTAGCTCTTCGCGATATCTTGCAATAAGAAGCAGTGCATAATCAGTTGCCGCACCAATTACCAATACGGAGAGAATGCCCTGCGATTGGCCATCCAAAGTTAAGATTTCATTTTTCGCTAGCACATAGATCACCGCACCAGCTAAGGCCTCGGCAAAAACAGCACAGAGCAATGGGAAGAACCAGAGAATTGGTGATCGATAGACTACGATCAAAATTAGAGCAACAATGGCAAGTGTCCATAAAAGTAAGGTTGAGTCAATACCACCAAAAGCTTTAAAGAGATCGGCAAAGATTGCAGCAAAGCCAGTTACATGGGATTCCAGCGCTCCGCTCTTTGCAAATTCATCACTATAATTTCTGATTGAATCTATAACCAAAGGTAATGCCGGTTCTTTACCGATCTGATCAGCAATTTTTGCAGAATCAAAAGAGATTGAACCTAGAATCGCTTTGCCATCTTGCGAAGGAAAAGCAAGAAGAGGTGCGCCAGGAACTAGATACTCCCCGATTAACTTTCCATCGCCATCTTCAACCTCTTTATTAGGAATGGTCTGAAGAAATTCGTTGGCAGCTGCTACTTTTTGCGCATCGACGTTACCGATGTAAAGCACCAGCGCTGGAATTGAGCGATCGGTGTTTGGATTAAACTCTTGATAAGCCTTATTAAATTTGGCTGATTCTGCTTTTTGAGGCAAGAAGTCAGAGTTATCATTTTTTTGAACCGTAGAGAGTTTGCCAAAGACCGGACCTGCTGCCCCTGAGATTCCCAACCAAATAACAACTGTGATTATGGCAAGCCAGAGCGGTTTACGACCTTTGATACGCATGAATCTCCCCAATTAATAAAGCAAAATATTTCTTACGGACTCCCCAAGTTTATCTACTTAAAGGATTTTTCTCATTTTCGACTTCCAATTAGGCTCACCCTATGGCTATAAAAGTTGCCGATATCTCAGTAATAGAACTGGGATTGATGGATTATGAAGAGTGTTGGCAACTGCAACGTAATATCCATAATGAAGTAGCTTCTGGCCTTCGCGAAAACACCCTAATTTTGGTTGAACATCCACCAGTATTTACAGCTGGACGAAGAACTCAAGAAATCGAACGTCCGCAAAATGGCACTCCTGTAATAGATGTAGATCGTGGTGGTCGAATAACTTGGCATGGTCCTGGTCAAATTGTTGGTTATCCAATTGTCCGCTTGGAAAAACGTAATGAAGTTGTTGGATTTGTGCGTACATTAGAAAATGCGATGATTGAGACTTTGAAAGAATTTGGTGTAACTGGAATTTCTATCTCTGAAAAAACTGGAGTTTGGATTAAAGATGTTAACGAACGGAAAATTGCAGCTATTGGAGTTCGTGTTGCTCAAGGTGTAACCATGCACGGATTTGCGCTAAATATAGATCCAGATTTAAGTTACTTTGATCAAATAATCGCTTGCGGTATGCCGGAGGCTAAAACGACTAGTTTGGCTATGGAATTAAATCGCGAAGTGATGATTTCTGAGGTATCTCCTGCGCTTAAATCTCATATGCTGGCTGCTCTGGCGCAAGTTAGCAGTCAAGTAAACTAACGTCATGACACTAGCGCCTGAAGGACGAAAGCTGCTTCGCATCGAAGCACGTAATGCTGAAGTCCCTATCGAGCGCAAACCAGAATGGATTAAAACCCGGGCCAAAATGGGTCCGGAATACACGCAACTTCGCTCCTTAGTTGTAAGCGAAGGCTTGCATACTGTTTGCCAAGAAGCAGCTTGTCCAAATATTTTTGAATGCTGGGAAGATCGTGAAGCTACCTTCCTTATTGGTGGAGATCGCTGTACTAGACGATGCGACTTCTGCAATATTGATACTGGTAAACCATTGCCACTTGATCGCGACGAACCACGAAGAGTTGCTGAATCCGTAATGAGTATGCAGCTTAGATATGCCACAATTACCGGCGTAACTCGTGATGACTTAGAAGATGAAGGCGCTTGGCTTTATGCCGAAACGATCCGCAAAGTTCATGAGTTAAACCCAGAAACTGGTGTTGAAATGTTGGCGCCAGATTTCAGTGGCAAGAGCGAATTACTTAACCAAGTATTTGCAGCCAAACCAGAGGTTTTCGCACACAATTTAGAGACAGTACCGCGTATTTTTAAACGTATTAGACCTGCCTTTTCTTACGAACGTTCATTGGATGTAATTACTCAGGCAAAAGAGTTTGGCCTAATCACTAAATCGAATTTGATTCTAGGCATGGGCGAAGAGCGAAGTGAAGTTTCACAGGCACTCGTAGATCTACATGCAGCAGGATGCGATTTAGTGACGATTACTCAGTATCTTCGCCCAACTGCAAAACATCATCCAATTTCAAGATGGGTAAAGCCAAATGAATTTGTGGAGTTGGCAGCCGAAGCTAAAGAGATTGGATTTAAGGGTGTAATGAGTGGGCCTTTGGTGCGTTCAAGTTACAGAGCTGGTCGTCTTTATCGAGAAGCAGCCGAACATGGAATTGGCTAAAGCAAATGGCTGAGTCAAATGGCTGAATTGGTTTATCCCCCAGTTATCTCGCTCTTAAGACTGGTCTGGAAAGGATTGGATATCCAATTCCACTTTGAAGGGCAAGAGAATCTTCCTCGAAAAGGTGGCGCTGTAATTGCCTGCAATCACGTAAGTTATTTGGATTTTGCATTAATCGGAATCGGCGCACTACACACAAAGCGTTACATTCGTTTTATGGCGAAGAAAGGCGCTTTCGATAACAAAATAGCAGGACCCCTATTGCGCGGAATGAAACATATTTCAGTGGATCGTGAAAATGGCGGAGCTTCTTTTGTTACCGCGTTAAAAGCGTTAAGAAGCGGTGAAGTTGTGGGCATTTTTCCGGAAGCCACTATCAGCCAATCATTTGAAATAAAAGGTATGAAATCTGGCGCAGTTAGATTGGCAATTGGCGCACAGGTACCAATTGTTCCGGTGGTTATTTGGGGTTCTCAGCGAATTTGGACCAAGGGCTTACCAAAAGATTTTCGCCGCAAATCAATACCCGTTCATATCGCTTACGGAGAACCAATTTATTTTGCAAAAGGTGCCGATGTCGAAAAGTCAGAGAAAGCGCTACGAGAAAAGATGATTTCGATGTTACATAGATTGCAAGATAACTATCCAGATAGCCATGTCGGCGAAAGATGGGCTCCGCAGCGCTTAGGCGGCACGGCACCTGCCCCAGTAATCGAAGGGTAAACTTCCTAACTATGTTCAAGCAGATTCGCGAAGCGTACAAAGTAACTAAAGCACAGAAGCCATGGATTGGCGCAGCGATGGCATTCATCTTTGTCGCCATTCTCTCTACCGGAATTCTGCTCGGCACTTTAGCTGGCCATCCTTTCTACGCCGCTTTTTTAACGACGCCACTTGCATTGTTGGGTGCAACTTTCTTCTTCAGTTTGGTAGCTAACAAAGCTGCTTATCAATCTATTGAAGGCGTTGCCGGCGCTGGCGCATCAGTATTGATGTCAATTCGTCGTGGGTATACAACTACTCCAATGGTGGCAGTAAATAAACAACAAGATATGGTTCATCGATCTGTAGGTAGAGCCGGTGTAGTACTAGTCGGAGAAGGCAGTAACGCGGTCCGCTCTTTGCTAAATGATGAAATTAAAAAGACTGAACGTTATGTCCCTGGCGTACCCATTACAACTTTGATTGTTGGTAACGGCGATGATCGCATCGCACTACCTAAGTTGCAGCGCAAGATGAAGCGTCTACCAAAGAAGTTGAATAAAGTTCAGATGCGCGAGGTTAGAAATCGTCTTAAGGCTGTTGGTGGATTTAATATGCCGATTCCTAAAGGACCGATGCCAAAGAGCTTACGCGTTCCTAAAGTTTAATTAAGTTTAATTAAGTTTAATTAGCATTATTTTAAGCGTTGATTAAATAAGTTCCCGAAATTCTTTCGTGAATACCTCGACCATTATCGTCATAAGTAATGGCTAGAAAGACGGTACAAATCAAAGCACTTCTAATTAGCGCTTGCAGCGGCGTTGGCGCACCACCATCATTAAATCGAACAACTTTCATGCCCATCAAGCGATGACCAAAAGAAGCTCCGCCAAATGCAGTTAAAACGGTCATCTGCAAAAAGAAAAGTATCAAGACGGAGAAGGATCCGAAGCCAACATTGAAGCCACTGACAATCAGGTAGCACGCTAGCCAGTCGATAGTGACTCCGGCCATACGGCGAAAGAGCGAAACTTGGCGGCCTTCGAACATATAGCGGAGCCTACCGCCCATATGAAACAAGACCGTAACAAACGAAATACCCCCATTTAACACTTATTACCTAAGGTTCAACCCATAGCCCTCAGCGTCGATGGATAGCTACTTATAGGAGATTCTAGGAGTTTCAATGTTTAAGAATGCAAAAGAGATCCTTGATTACATCAAGAAAGAGGATGTCAAATTAATCGATATTCGTTTTATCGATCTACCTGGTATTCAACACCACTTCAATGTGCCAGCTGGTTCATTTGATGAAGCGGTATTCACCGAAGGATTAATGTTCGATGGATCATCAATTCGTGGATTCCAATCAATTCACGAATCAGATATGAAGTTATTACCAATTCCAAGTTCGGCTTACATCGATCCATATCGCAAAGAGAAAACATTAATCATTCTCTTCTCTGTCCATAATCCAATTGATAACACTCCTTACTCACGCGATCCACGCGGAGTTTTAACTAAAGCAGTTGGTTATTTGAAATCGACCGGAATCGCAGATCAAGCTTTCTTTGCGCCAGAAGCAGAGTTCTATATCTTTGATGCAATCCGCTTCAAGAGCGATATGCATGAGGCTTACCACCACATTGATTCATATGAAGGTTGGTGGAATCGTGGCGAAGAGTTCGATGCAGATGGCACACCTTCTCGTGGATATCGCACTCGTATTAAGGGCGGCTACTTCCCTGTTTCACCAACAGATCAATTTGCAGATTTGCGCGATGAAATCGTGATGCAACTTGAGAAAGTTGGCTTGGTAGTTGAGCGTTCACACCATGAAGTTGGAACTGCAGGCCAGATGGAAATCAACTATCGCTTTAGCGATGTTGAAAATGCTGGCGATGACATCATGAAGTTCAAGTACGTTGTAAAGAACACTGCTTGGCAGAATGGCAAGACTGCAACTTTCATGCCAAAGCCACTATATGGTGATAATGGTTCTGGTATGCACGTGCACCAATCACTTTGGAAAGATGGCAAGCCGCTCTTCTTCGAAGCAGGCAATTACGGCGATCTTTCAGATATGGCGCGTTGGTATATCGGAGGCCTACTAAAGCATGCACCTTCGCTTCTAGCTTTCACTAACCCGACCGTTAACTCATATCGTCGTTTGGTTCCAGGTTACGAAGCGCCAGTTAACTTGGCATATTCAGCGCGTAACCGTTCTGCATGTATCCGTATTCCTATTACTGGATCAAATCCAAAAGCAAAGCGAATCGAATTCCGTTGCCCAGATCCTTCTTCTAATCCATACCTAGCATTTGCAGCAATGTTGATGGCAGGTCTTGATGGAATTGAAAATAAGATCGAACCAGCAGCGCCAGTTGATAAAGATATCTACGAGTTAGAAGGCGATGAAGCAGCTGCAATTCCACAAGTTCCAGGATCTTTGGATGCTGCGCTAAATGCGCTCGAGAAAGATCATGCCTTCCTAACTAAGGGTGGCGTATTTACCGATGATCTAATCTCAACTTGGATTGCTTGGAAGCGTAAGGAAGAGGTCGATTATGTTCGTCTTCGTCCACATCCAGCAGAGTTTGAGCTTTACTACGATATCTAAAATTCTCATTTAATCTCCTAAAGAAAATCCCGTCAGTTGTCACCGCAACTGGCGGGATTTTCTTCTTTGATTGTCTATATTGCCATCATGAAAAGTAGAGCGCCTTGGGCAGTACGTGCCGCCTTCCTAACTAATGGATTAATTGTCGGAGCGCTTTATTCACGCATTCCAGATATCAAATCTGCACTCGGGTTGAGCAACAGCCAGGTGGGCACATTTCTACTTGCCTCTGCCGTTGGTGTTCTCTTGATGATTACTCAAGTTGGCAAATGGTGTGCCGTAAAAGGATCGCGTCCAATCGTAATTATCTCTTCCTACATATCTGCAGTAACTATCTTGCCTTTAGCGATTGCGGAAAACTTTTTAACCCTATGTCTGGCATTCTTAATCTGGGGTGCATTTTTAACAATGCAAGATGTGGCAATGAATGCCCATGCCTCCACGGTCGAACATGTTGAACAGAAACGTTATATGAGTGGATTTCATGGCGTCTTCAGTATCGGAGCACTGTTGGGTGGATTAATTGGTGGTCTTGCTTCCCAATTTGAAATATCAATACTTCGTCAGAACTTAGGCATCAGTGTCTACTTCATAATCTTGGCTACCTTAGTGAAGAACTGGTGGCTACCTGCTGAAACTGATATTCATGAATTTCATAAAGAAGAGAAGAAACAGCGTCCGACAATTCTAATTTTTATAGGCTTACTTGGATTGGCATCAACAATCAATGAAGGTGCAGCTGGAGATTGGGGCGGAATTCTGGCCCGTGAAACCTTTAACGCTGAACCATTCCTTGCAACACTTCCCTACATTTTTTATAACGTAGCGATGGTTATTGGAAGATTTAACGGCGATCGCTTGGCTTCGAAATTCGGTCCCCTTAGAATTTTATTTGCAGGCGGCATCATCACAGGAGTTGGATTAAGTTCAGGACTTTTAATTGGCGGTATCTATCCACAAATTATTGCGTGGTTCACTATCGGCGTAGGTATGGCTCTTGTTATTCCAATGGTCTTTAGTCTGGCCGGTGAAATTGCCAGAGAGCGTTTTGCAGGAAGAATTGCACCTTCACAAGCTGTAGCTATGGCATCCGGAATTTCATATGCCGGATTTATGGTCGGCCCACCGATAATGGGCTTTATTGCTGAAGTAATTACCTTGCGTTGGGCGATGCTAGTTCCAGCATTTTTAGCGATATTACTTGCTTTCGGATCTCGCAGAATTAAGCACTGATCTACCTAAGAAACCAATTAGGAGCGCAAAGATAACGCCGATGTTGGCATATGCCCATTGCCCTTCTTTACCGCCAATTGCATCCATTAAATATCCCTGCCAATTTAGCCATGTTGCAAAGGTATTAGTTACGAAACCATAGCCAATAAAGGTTCCAGTTGCCATGATTGAAATTGCACCCCAGTTAATCCCGCGGGAGCTACCCAGATCTTTATATAAATCCACTTCTTTAACTTCTTTACGAAGGAGAACATCGGCCACAAAGATGCCAGACCATGCTGCAAGTGGCACGCCAATTGTTATTAGGAAACCTTGGAACGGAAGTAAGAAGTTATCGCTAATCCATACTATGTAAATCGTGCCAAGTAGCATGATGATGGCATCAATGCTCGCCGCAAAATGGCGCTTAATCGGTACACCGATAGAAACAAGTGCTAAACCTGATGAATATAGATCAAGAATCGCACCGCCAATCAATCCAAAAATAGCGATAAAGGCAAAGAAGAATAGAAACCAAGTAGGTAGAAGATTAGTTAGCGCTCCGACTGGATCTTGGGAAACCCCATCTGCAAGTTCCTTTGAACTTCCCGCCAAAGCTGCGCCATAAATAACCATGATGATTGGTGCAAGTGATGCACCGAAAACAGTCCAGCTCACTACTTTGCCACTGCTGACATTTCTTGGTAGGTATCTTGAATAATCTGCTGCCGCATTAACCCAACCCAATCCAATACCAGTCATACCAAAGATAATTGCGCCTACCAATGCAGCAAATGAACCGGCTTTAGTGGCGTTTAATGTTTCCCAATTAATTTTATTTAAAGTTAGCGCCATATAAAGGCCAGTTGCAATCAAAGTTATTAATGAAATCCACTTCTGCATCTGCATGATTACTTTGTAACCAAGCACGCCACCCATTATGGTCAGAGAAACCGCAGTTAAGAATCCAAGTGATAGCGATGCATCGCGGCCAAGCCCACCTAATCGGTCAAATATAGTTCCGGTAGCTAAAGTGGCAACTGAAACCAAAACAGTTTCCCAGCCAACAAAAACTAAATAAGTTAGAAATCCAGGTAAGAGATTTCCTTTAATACCGAAAGTAGCACGGCTTCTAATCATGGTTGGCACGCTGGACTTTTTTCCGGCTAACGAGCTAACTCCCACCAATAGAAATGAGAGCACTGTGCCGATAAAGGCAGCAATTGTCGCCTGCCAGAAATTAATACCGAAGCCAAGAAAATAAGCGCCGTAGGAAATTGCCAGAACCGAAACGTTAGCGCCGCACCATGGCCAGAAGAGATCACTTGCTTTTCCGTGACGCTCTGAATCTGGAATTGGTTGGATGCTATTTAGCTCCAGCTCTAGATTGATCTTAAAAGGCATGACCTAAGTGTATTAAATTTTAAAATTAATCCAGGAAGAAATCTTTAATGAAATCCTTGGTTCCCGGAATGACTGAATATTGCTCGAAGTCTGTGACACCTTCAGCGCGTAACAAATCTTCATCAACATAGAAATTTCCACTATTGCTCTTGGAATCCTTGTTCAAAATTAAATATGCCGCGTCTGCCATGATTTCTGGGGTGCGACAGAAATTCGTATCTACTCCAGGAATCATCTGCAACGCTGCAGTTTTAATTGCTGTTGCTGGCCAAAGCGCATTTACAGCTACCCCGTCGCGTCTAAATTCACCACTCATACCTAAAACACACATACTCATTCCATATTTAGACATCGTGTATGCAACGTGATTCTTAAACCACTTCTCTTTCATGTTTAACGGTGGTGAAAGCGTCAGAATATGTGGGTTATTTCCATCTCTTAAATGTGGAATAGCTGCCTGAGAAGTCAGAAAAGTGCCGCGTACGTTAACGTCAAACATAAGATCAAAACGTTTAGCGGGGGTATCTTCTGTCTTAGTTAAATTAATCGCTGAAGCATTATTGATCAGAATATCTAAACCACCGAACTTTTCTACGGCTTCTGCCATAGAAGAGGCAATTGCCTCTTCATCACGAATATCGGTGACTAGTGGCAGAGCGCTACCGCCAGCTGCCTCAATCTCCTGGGCCGCGCTATAAATAGTTCCGGGAAGTTTGGGATTTGGATCGGCAGTCTTGGCTGCGATTGCGATATGCGCACCATCTTTAGCAATTCGCTTTGCAATTTCGAGTCCGATTCCGCGAGATCCGCCTGTAATAAATACTCTTTTACCTGCTAATGACATTAGTGATCTCGCTTTCGATTTAGGAACTGCATAAAGGCGTTTCGGGCTTCTTCGGATTGCAATGCTAGAGAAAAGATTTCAAATTCTGCTTTCATCACTGCGGCAACAGCATCATGATTATTTGCTTTCATAAGCGCTTTGGTATTGATGATTGCTTGCGGTGGTTGCTTTGCGATCTTTAGCGCTAGTTCCCTAGCTTTTTCATATGGATCAGCCGATACATAATTAATCAGACCGATTTGCGCCGCATAATCAGCGCTGATTGGTTCTCCAGTTAGAAATAACTCTGCTGCTCGGTGATATCCAATCTGCTGAGAAAGCATCAAAGAAGAACCTGCCTCTGGAACTAATCCAAGTGCGGCAAACGGCAATGAGAACTTGGCATCTTCAGAAGCGACTACCAGATCGCAATGTAACAACATGGTGGTTCCAACACCTACGGCATTTCCTTTAATGGCACCAATTAGAGGCTTAGAAAAATTATGAATGGCTGATAAGAAAGCTGCGACTGTTGAATCTTCGGAAGTTGGAGGATGTTCAAGAAAATCTAAAATGTCATTTCCGCCAGTGAAATGACTACCTTCACTGGTCAAAATGACTGCGCGAATACCGAACTCTTGGTCTGCGCTATTTAACTCTTGCGCAAGCTCTGCATACATATTCCGAGTTAACGCATTCATTTTCTCGGGGCGATTGAACGAGATGCTCAGCACTTGATGCTCAAGCATGGTCAAAATTTCAGCCATGGTGCGCATCTTATGGGTCAAATAGATGAGATGATAGGACCACTAACGAGAGCTCCGGCGATTAACGGAGAGATTAAAAGAGCGAGGTTAGGCAGTGGCTACTGATATCACGATCCAATTTCGAGACCTCACGCCTTTTGAACGTTTAGTCCTTGAATTAGTTTGCGAAGGCAAATCAAATGCGGCAATCGCTCGCGAAACTGCACATACCGAAAAAGTTGTTGAGAATACGGTTAGCCGGGCTGCAAAAGCATTTGGTATTAAATCTGATGGCGATACCAATGTTCGTGTTTTGTTAGCACTTGCTTATCGCACACATTATGGTGATCAAGCTTGGGAGAAATTACATCTGCCATGTCAGCACTTTGAAGTTGGCCCAGACGGTCAACCAATTTGCAACCGTCACTTGTAGTTTCAAAGTAGTTTCTTAATAATTCCTTCTAGTTTCTTAACTTTCTGAGTGCCAGCACTTATCTAGAATTCTGCCTGACTGCAGAATGACTACTAAATCACAGTGCTCTCGGTGTTAGCACTCACCTTTTGCACGAAATCTGCAAGCTCCTAGGTCAATACTTCAACTGTTCACATAATAGATATGTGAAGTGAGAATGATTTAGGAGAGAATCATGAAACGTCGTACGTTCGACAAAATCGTAACCATTATGGGTCTCGGATTGACCGTTTTTCTATTTGTTGCTGCAGGGCTTTTGAACTTTGGATACAACTTCGCAGATAAGAATGTTAGAGATGCGTTAGTTGCACAGAAAGTTTCATTTCCAGAAGCAGATAGTGGAGCCATGATGGCGCTTCCTGATGCAGATCAGAAAGCGATGATGAAATATGCAGGACAAGTAATCTCAAATGGCGATATGGCTAATACTTATGCGAATCACTACATCGGCGTTCACCTAAAGGGAATTGCCGGCGGCAAAGTTTATGAAGAAGTATCTGGTGAATTTATGGCGAAGAGCGCACAGTTACGCGCAAATCCAAATGATCAAGCACTTGTAGCTGAAGTTGCCAAACTTGAAGGACAGCGCATGTCTTTATTCATGGGAGAAACTCTAAAAGGTCTACTTGGATTCTCATATGCATTCTGGCAGTTTGGACAGATTGCAAAGATTTCTGCGGGAGTTGCGTTAGGTGGCGGCATCATCATGTTGTTGCTAACTATCGCTGGCTATCTACACCTTCGTCGCACTGACGATAGCGCGACGATTTAGCCCTCTACTCTCCGTGAGGGATAAGGCAAAAGCCCCGATAATTTATCGGGGCTTTTGTTATTGCTAATTAACTTTTTTGATTAACGTTCTAGCTTTCCTTGGATAAAGCTTTCGGTCTTTTCTTTCGCAGATTCATCCGTGTATTGAGTTGGCGGGGTCTTCATGAAGTATGAAGATGGTGAAAGTAGTGGTCCGCCAATTTTGCGATCCAAACCAAGCTTTGCACAACGTAGCGCATCAATAATTACGCCAGCTGAGTTTGGTGAATCCCAAACTTCTAACTTGTACTCAAGATTTAGTGGAACATCCCCAAATGCGCGACCTTCCATGCGAACGTAAGCCCACTTACGATCATCAAGCCAAGGAATGTAATCAGATGGTCCGATGTGAACATTCTTATCGCCCATGTCGTAATCCAACTGCGAAGTCACAGAGTTGGTTTTAGAAATCTTCTTTGATTCAAGGCGATCGCGTTCGAGCATGTTCTTAAAGTCCATGTTTCCACCGACGTTTAGCTGGTAGGTGCGATCCACATGTACGCCACGATCCTGGAAGAGTTTGGTCATGATGCGATGTGTGATTGTTGCGCCAACCTGTGACTTAATGTCATCACCAACGATTGGCAACCCTGCTTTAGTGAATTTATCGGCCCAAACTGGATCAGATGCGATAAATACTGGAAGTGCATTAACGAAAGCACAACCTGCATCGATTGCACATTGCGCGTAGAACTTAGCTGCCTCTTCAGAACCAACCGGCAGATAGCAGATTAGGACATCGATTTTATTTGCTTTTAGTGAAGCAACAACATCAACTTCTGGCGCCTTTGATTCTTCGATGGTTTCCTTGTAGTACTTACCAAGACCGTCCAAAGTTTTGCCACGTTCAACAATCACACCAGATTTTGGTACGTTGCAGAACTTAATGGTGTTATTTTCAGATGCCCAAATTGCGTCAGTTAGATCTAGCCCAACTTTCTTAGCATCAACATCGTAAGCTGCCACAAACTTGACGTTATTGATGTGATACCCACCAACAACAGCATGCATCAAACCAGGGATCTCCTGATCAACTGCTGCGTTCTTGTAGTACTCGACGCCTTGAACTAATGAGTTGGCACAATTACCAACGCCCACGATGGCAACGCGAATGTCGCCAGGTGCAGTATTGATTGTCATATTTATCCTATTTACTCTCTATTTACTCTCTATACGGATCAACTCTTCCAACCAAGCGATTTCTCGTTCGGCTGATTCCAGAGAGTGACGACGCCACTCCTCTAGATATTTATCAAGGCCCATGCCATCGCGCTCCAGTTCAGCGCGTAACAATTCGGCCTTCTCCTTAAGGCGACGGTGGCGTCCCTCAAGAATTCTTATGCGATTAGTAGATGAGGTTGCTCCAAAAAACGCAAAGCGCGCTTCAAAACCATCGTCATCCCATGAATTTGGATTTACCGCATCGCTTAACTTGGTAAATCTCTTCTGCCCAGTTTTTGTAATGCTATAAATAATGCGAGATCTGCGGGTGCTCTCATCTACTTGTTCCGAAATTAAACCTGCTTCTAACATTCGACGAAGCTGCGGATATAGAACTGAGAAAGAGAGTGCGCGAAATGGTCCATAGATTGCGCTAAGGCGCTTACGGATCTCATAACCATGAAGAGGAGATTGGCTAAGTAGGCCAAGGAGCGTGAACTCCAAGGTCTCTGCTCTGCTTCTCATCTAATGCCCTCCAGGCTGATTTGATACTGATTTGATACTAATTTGGATCTAATTGGATATATCGAATCGATATATCGGAACGCAGTTTAACCCGATATATCCCGCTAATGACAAATTCGCCCCACCCTCAAGTGTGTTGAAGAGCTGTGAAGTAGAGCACCCGTTCTACCCTTTTACCTAGCCAGATCGGCCTTCCCCCTTCCCCGAATGTCCCAAAAGCCCGAATTGAGTATGCAGTAAATGTTCCTCAAATAACTCAAAAGGGCCTGATATCGACCTCGATATCGACATACTCGAAAGGAAATCAATGTCACTTCTAAGTTGGAAGCTTCATGGTGATGGAAAGTCAATCTCTTCAGGAGAGGTTGTATCTACCGATGAGCGCCTAACATGGCCGCGCACTATGGGCGTTGGGTTGCAACATATCGCCGCAATGTTCGGCGCAACCTTCCTAGTACCAATCATCACAGGCTTCCCTCCGACAACCACGCTCTTCTTCTCAGGTATCGGAACACTACTCTTCCTAATTATTACTAAGAATCGCGTACCAAGTTATCTTGGATCATCTTTTGCATTCTTAGCTCCAATCGCAGCGGCAATGGGCGCAGATAAGAATTTCGGCGCAGCGCTAGGTGGCGTAGTTGTCACTGGTGTAATCCTCGCTGTAGTTGGTTTATTAGTTAAAGCAGCTGGCGTAAATTGGATTAACAATTTGCTGCCTCCAGTTGTAACCGGAACTATCGTTATGGTGATTGGCCTAAATCTTGCAGGCGCAGCAAAAGGAAATGTGACTCAAGGTCCAGTAGTTGCAATCGTAACTCTCCTTGCAATCGCACTCTTTGCATCAATGTCTAAAGGATTTATGTCACGAATCAGCATCTTCCTTGGCATCGTCGTTGGTTATGTCTACGCCGCCGTACGCGGAGATGTAAATTTTGATGGCGTCAAAGCTGCTAAATGGTTTGCACTTCCAGATTTCACCACACCAACATTCTCTGGTTCAGCAATCTTGCTCTTCCTTCCTGTTGTACTAGTTCTGATTGCAGAGAACGTAGGACACGTTAAAGCTGTAGCAACGATGACTGGCAAGAATCTTGATGATGCTATGGGAGATGCGCTATTTGCTGATGGCGTGGCAACCACAGTTGCTGGCTTCGGTGGCGGTTCAGGTACCACCACATATGCCGAAAACATTGGCGTAATGGCAGCTACTCGCGTTTACTCCACCGCTGCATATTGGATCGCTGGCGTTGGCGCAATCTTGCTTGGACTAGTTCCAAAATTCGGCGCAGTACTAAGTGCAACTCCAGTTGGTGCACTAGGTGGCGCAGCTACCGCGCTATTCGGAATGATCGGAATTCTTGGTGCAAAGATTTGGATCGAATCAAAGGTCGATTTCTCAAACACCACTAACTTGATCATCGTTGGTTCATCTTTGATTATCGGTATTTCCGATATGTCATGGACCGCTGGAAAGTACACCTTCAGCGGAATCATCAACGCTACCTTGGTCGCAGTATTTGGCACGATGTTGCTAAATGCATTATCAAAGATGCGTAACTAACATCATCTAAACTACCCGCATGGTTATCCCGTCGCGGTTATTCGAATATGCCATCGCGGCATACTTGATAATTCTCGCCCCAGGGCCTTCGGTACTTTTTATAGTAGCTAGGGCGATAGCTTGGGGTAAGAAGATTGCAGTGGCTACTGCAACGGGAAATGTAAGTGGGTCATTTGTACTCGCAACGCTCACTGCGCTCGGGATCGGTCCGATTTTGCAGCGCAGTGAGCTTGCTTATGTCGCTGTGCAATGGGGAGGTGGACTTTATTTAATTTACTTGGGTATAGATGCAATCAGAAAACGTGCAGTTCATGTCGACGAAATGACAGATACTTCCAGTGGCCAACCAACAATTTTTCAAACTTGGCGCGAAGGATTTGTTGTCGGTGTGCTAAATCCAAAAGCGATTGTCTTCTACGCCGCAGTCTGTCCTCAATTTATAGATCGCGAACGCGGCCACGTTACTTTCCAACTCTGGTTTCTCGGATTGGTCTTCTGCATCATCGCATTAATCAGCGATGGCGCGTGGGGCTTACTTGCCGGTCAAGCTCGCGAATGGCTGTCATCGGACCGTGGCAGACTAGAGAAACTGCGCTCCGGTGGCGGCGGTGTCATGATTTTTCTTGGCGTACTAATCATCGTTCAGGCGGTAACTTCGACATGATTAAACCAGCAACTCCCACTCGTTCAACAATTCGCCCATCAGATTTAACTTTTGGTTTATCTACTTGTCGCCGATGCCTATGGATTTTCTATTGGTATAAAGTGCAAGCGCCAATGGTGATGCCATTAGTTTCAACCTTGGCAGATCAACAAGAGAAATTCTTCCAAGGAGCAACTCTTCGCGATATTGATCCTTCATTAGGCGATGGCAAAATCACTAAATGGGGGCAATTCATAAATAGCGCCAAAATCAAAGTAAATGGCGAAGAAACCAGATGGCGCTTCTACGGTAAATACGATGTGCTCGGAGAAAATTCAGACGGTTCACTAGCAATCATCGATTGCAAAGTAAGCGATTCAGATCGCGATAGCGCCGCACATTACGCACCGCAACTTGAAGCGTATGCGTATTCACTTGAAAATCCAGCAGTCGGTGATGGTCAACGCGTTGATTCAATGGGATTGTTAGTCTGGAACCCAGATCATGCAGAAGCCGATGGCTTTAAAGTCCGTCAAAAATATGTGCCTGTTCCCCGCGATACTGTCCGCTTTAATGCATTGGTAGAAGATTTAATTACGATGCTTGAAGGTGACCTGCCGGCAAGTGGCGTTGATTGTCCAACTTGCAAATTCTTAACTGCGCGTAATTCGCTTTAGTTTATTCTTCGTCTGCAGCTTCGCTTTTACGTTTAGAGGCATATATATCTACATATTCCTGCCCCGACATGCTTTGAATTTTTCGCATAATCTCATCGGTAACATCACGTAAAGTATTTAAGTTGGTTGAATCACCGGTGAAATACATGGGTTCGCCAAATTCCATCTTTACTCGTTTGATTTTTGGCATCAGCTTTCCAGTTGGCTGAATTTCATTGGTATTAAACATGGCAACAGGAATGACTGGTGCACCAGATTCCATGGCTAGCCTTGCAATTCCGGTGCGGCCTTTATATAAGCGACCATCTGGTGATCTAGTTCCTTCAGGGTAAATGCCTAAACAATCTCCTTCAGAAAGAATCTTTAACCCAGTAAGTAACGCCGCTTCAGAACGACGACCGCCGATTCGATCCACTGGCACCTGGCCAAGTGCAATAAATGTTAATTTCTGGATAAACCCTTTTATGCCAGGAGAGTTGAAGTACTCCGCTTTTGCAAGGTAGGTAACTTTTCTTGGCACTACCAGTGGCATAAAAATGGAATCGCTAAATGAAAGATGATTGCTCGCCAAGATGCATGGACCGGTAGCTGGTACATGGCGTAAGCCTTTTACCTTTGGGCGAAAAGCTAGAAGGAGAATTGGTGTTAGAAATGCGCGCAACGTTCCGTATGGAAGTTTGCTTGGGATCTCCGCCATGGCGTCATTATGCCACCCGTCGTGCCACCATAAGCCATGAGCATTAAGTGGGGCATCCTCGGCACCGGCGGCATAGCGCAGGAATTTGCTCGCGATATCTTGGATTTCACCGAGATGCAGATTGCAGCAGTTGGTTCTCGATCTATTGAAAAAGCTAACACTTTTGAACTTGCTGAGAAGAAATTTGGAAGTTACGAAGAGTTAGTTAATTCCGATGTAGATGCAATTTACATTGCAACCCCACATCAAATGCACTGTGAAAATACTATTTTGGCGCTTAATGCAAAGAAACCAGTTTTGTGCGAGAAACCATTTGCCGTTTCAGCCAGAGAAGCAATCGCGATGGCAGATGCGGCAAAGAGAAACAATTTGTTATTAATGGAAGCGATGTGGACCAGATATTTGCCGCATATCCAAAAAGTTCGCGAATTATTAAATGAATTAGGTGAGATTTACAACGTGACGGCTGATCACGGACAAGCGCTTACTCAAATCAAAAGATTAACTGATCCCAGTTACGCAGGTGGCGCGTTACTTGATTTAGGAATCTACCCCATCTCATTTATCTACATGTTCCTTGGAAAGCCTGAGCACATTACAGCTAAGGCAGATTTGGTCGGTGGAGTTGATTTCCAAACAAGTGCAATTTTCGAATATGCAAATGGAGCTCAGGCAACTTTTAATACCAACTTAAAAGTTAAGAGCGCAACTAGCGCCACTATTTCTGGCAGCAAAGCGCGGCTAGAACTTGAAGGTGCTTTCTATAGACCAACCAATATGCAGTTAATTTACAATGATGGCACCGTTAAAGATTTTACAAATAGTTACCGCGGAAATGGATTACGCGAACAGGCAATCTATTTTGAGAAGATGTTGATTGGCGGTAAGAAAGAGAGCGATCTGCTGCCAATTAATGAAACTATTTCAATTATGCAAACTATGGACGAGATTCGTAATCAGATTGAACTTAAATATCCCTTTGAATAGATTTGAATAGATTAACGACGGGCTAAATCAGCTACGCCTACTAGCCCAGCATCATTACCTAAAGTGGCTGGCACGATTCGAGGAAACGGATGTTTGCCAGAAAAAGGCATCTTTCGTTCCATATTTTCGCGAGTTGGCTTTAATAAAATTTCTCCAGCATCAACTACGCCACCACCAATTACTACAACTGCTGGATCTAAAATCACTGCAAGTGATGCAATTCCAGCGCCTAACCATTGTGCGGTGGTGTTAAAAGCAGCAAGTGCGACAACATCACCAGCTCGAGCTGCTTCAGTTACATGATGACCTTTAAGTCCATCGATAGTTCCATCGCCAAGTGAAAGCAAATTTCTAGCTAAGTCAGGTGTTGCCGCTATTGCTTCACGAACGTGGCGCATCAAACCGCTACCTGAAGCGTATTGTTCAAAACAACCACGAGCACCACAACCACATAAATGACCTTCGGGAACTGCCCGCATGTGACCAATTTCGGCCGCGATACCAAATGCGCCGCGATGTAAATTGCCATCTACAACGATTCCGCCACCAATGCCGGTGCCGACAGTTAACATCAACATCTGAGATTCGCCGCGCCCTGCGCCAAATACTGCTTCTCCCCAGGCAGCAGCGTTGGCATCATTTTCTATAACCACATCTAAACCAATTAGCTCTGTTAGCTCAGTATCTAAATTAACGCCATTCCAATCAGCAATATTCGGTGTGGCCAACATAGTTTTGCGGTCAGATGAAACGAAACCTGCGGCGGAGACTCCGACGGCAGAAACTTTATGTCCACGTGATAGTTCGAGCGCAACATCCGCAATTGTTTTAGTTAAGTCTTTGCCGCCTTGTATCGGAGTATCGCGTCTTGCTTTTTCTAGAATTGCTCCAGATTCATCGACGACGCCACCTAATACTTTGGTGCCGCCGACATCGATTCCGATAGTTAATGACATTTAGATAACTTCTGATTAGCCCTCTATATGAGCTTTTAATTCTTCCAAAGCTAATTTGATGGTGCTTAACTCTGCTTGTTCAAGCATTGGCTTCGGCACTGGCATTGTGACATCGGTACTTAATTCATAAGTCACTTCAGTTTCATCGCCTTTTGCGATTACATTGTAAATGCCATCCATTTGCGTTAAGAGATCGGCATCAACCAAAGAGAACGAAACTTTCTCTGGGGCTGCGCTCCAGTCGTAATCAAGCAATGGTTTATCGCGCAACATTCCCGCTTCAATGGTCAATTGAATGCGTAACGGACGACCTTGGTCATCTTTTGTCTCAACTTTTGCCGCTTTAATGGTCTTTGACCAAGTTGGATAAGCCTCAATGTCATATAGGACTTTACGTACCTCATCAGCACTTGCTTCGATAATAATCTTTGAGCTACTCATGGCGTAGAGCCTATCTTTCTCGCCGGTAGCCCGCTACCGTTCGCCCCATGAACGAAGTCACTATTCCGGCGTTAGTGCCAGTTGCAACTGAAGGAAATCTCTCAAAGTTAATTGCTGACCGTGCTTGGTTCGAACCATCTCGAGTCATTCTCTCAAGACCAGTTGGTGATGGCTGGTCCCCTGTTACTGCACGCGAATTTGAAACAGAAGTTCGTGAAACAGCAAAAGGATTAATCGCTGCAGGAATTCAATTTGGTGATCGTGTCGGAATTATGGCGCGCACTCGTTATGAATGGACTGTTTTAGATTTTGCTATTTGGTATGCCGGCGCAGTTAGCGTGCCAATCTATGAAACATCTTCAGCCGAACAGATTGATTGGATTCTTAACGATTCTGGTGCAACTGGATTAATCGTGGAAACTCCAACTCATCGCGAGTTAGCAAATAGCGTCTTGCCTTCACATACTAAGCATGTTTGGACAATCACCGAAGATGCAGTTGGAATTTTGCGCAGCACTGGTGGACACATTGCAGACGAAGAGGTAGAACGACGTCGTAACGCCGTAACACCTGAAACATTAGCTACTTTGATTTACACCTCAGGAACAACTGGTAAGCCAAAAGGTGTTCAGCTAACTCACGGTAATTTCTTAGCTGAGTGCGGCAACGTGGTTAATGGCGCTGCTGATTTATTCTTAAAACCAGGTGGCTCTACTCTGCTATTTCTTCCAGTTGCACACGTATTTGGTCGTATGGTTCAGATCGGTGCAATCTATGCCGGTTTACATATGGCTCACTGCGCTGATGTGCAGGGTCGTTTACTTCAAGATATCGGAAGTTTCAAACCAACTTTCGTGCTTGCAGTGCCACGTATCTTTGAAAAGATTTACAACGGCGCTGAGGCAAAAGCAGATGCTGCGGGCAAAGGAAATATCTTCCGCAAAGCTGCAGCTGTAGCCATTAAATACAGCGAAGCTAAAGATTCCGGTCGAGTTGGTTTAGGTTTGCAAGCTCAGCATGCAGTATTTGATGCGCTGGTCTACAAGAAAATTCGCCACACTTTGGGCGGCAATGTAGAAGCGGCAATTAGTGGTGGCGCTGCTCTTGGCACCAGACTTGGCCATTTCTTCCGCGGTGCAGGTGTTCGCGTATTAGAAGGTTACGGATTAACCGAAACAACTGCTGGCGCAACTTTGAATTTAACCCAAGCGCAAAGAGTTGGATCAGTTGGTAAGCCAATTCCAGGAACATCTATTCGTATCGCTGATGATGGTGAAGTTCTAATTAAAGGACCAATCGTCATGCGCGGTTATTGGCAGAACGATGCAGCTAATAAAGAAGTATTCGAAGGCGAATGGTTTAAGTCTGGTGACATCGGAGAACTTGATAAAGATGGCTTCTTAACTATCACTGGTCGAAAGAAAGAATTGATTGTTACAGCTGGCGGCAAGAATGTTGCGCCGGCAGTTCTTGAAGATCGCCTACGTGCACATCCTCTAGTTTCACAGTGCATGGTGGTTGGAGATAACAAGCCATACATCGCAGCACTTGTAACAATTGATCCAGATGCGCTTAAGCCTTGGCTAGTTGCTCATAAAAAAGAGGGGGCATCCCTATCTGATTTAACCAACGATCCTGATTTGATTGCAGTAATTCAAACAGCGGTCGATGAGGCCAATAAGGCGGTTAGTCGTGCAGAATCAATTCGTAAATTTGCGATTCTCGATAAAGATTTCACGATTGCTGGCGGCCAATTAACTGCGAAGTTATCGGTAAAGCGCCATGTCGTCGCAAAAGAATTTGCAAAGGAGATCGAAGAGCTCTACCAGGGTTCAGTTAGCGCGTGATTTACACGATTCGCTAGCGCAAGATCTAGTTGCAATCGGCTACAAAGTCGATTTACTTACGGCAAAGCTTCCTTTTCGTCTGCGCGCTGAAGCGCGCGATATTCGCTTTTTAATTTCAGAGAGTTTAAATAAAGTTCGGCGTGAAATCTTTGCGCTTCGTTCAATTATTAACCCAGATTATATGTCTCAGCTTTCTGATTTAGCCAAGCCATTAAAGGTACATGTAGTTGGTGAACTTTCTGAGTTAACGCCAGAGCGAAAAAGAATCGTTGATGAATTAGTTCGAAATGCGGCTATGCATTCCAAGGGCCGGAATATCAAAATAGAGATCAGTTCAAACCACTTAATTGTAAGTGATGACGGCCAGGGGCTATTTGGAATCTCGGAATTCGTAGCTGCTCTAAATGGAAAGTTATCAGTAAAAATCAAAGAGACCGGAACGGAAGTAGAAATCGAGTTGCCATGAAGTTATTAATAATCGATGATCATCAAGTTGTTCGTGAAGGAATAGCTAATTTAGCCAAGCGCGAAGATATTGAAGTGGTAGGTGAAGCCGCTACCAAGGAAGAGGCTTTTGCATTAATCGCTGCTACCAATCCTGATGTTATTACCGTAGATCTATCGCTACCTGATGGCAGCGGTCTAGAGATTGTGAAATGGGCCAGAAAAAATAGCCAGAAGATTGGCATTGTCGTGATTTCATTCCTGGATGATGATGCTAATTTGCTAGCGGCTTTAGGTTCTGGTGCCAGCGCATTTATTTCAAAGAGCGCACCAATCGATGAAATCTTGGTAGCGATTCATAGTGCCAAAAAATCTCCGCTTTCATTTAGTAGTAAAGGGCTGATTCGCGCTGTAAATTCCAGATCGTTTAAAGCTACTTTAACCAGTCGTGAATTAGAAATAATTACGCGCTTACCATCTGGGCTCAATGGTGAAGAGTTATCTAAAGAACTTTTCATAACTGAATCCACACTGAAAACCCACTTAAATTCAATTTACCGAAAGTTGCAGGTACGAAATAGATCAGGAGCGGTATCCGAAGCGAAACGGCGCGGATTAATTTCCTTCTAGCAATTGGTTAAAACGTTTCGCCCAAATCTCCCAATCCCATTTGGCAACCGCCCATTCTCTGCCGGCCTTTGCCATCGCCGGTCGATCGCCTTCAAGTAATTTGATTGCGCCATCTGCAATCGCCGCAACATCTAAACCATTAACTACTAAGCCAGTCACTCCTTGCTGCACCGCATCAGGTGCGCCGCCGGAATCGCCTGCTAAAACAGGTAACCCACAGGCGCTAGCTTCTAAGTAAACAATGCCTAAACCTTCTACTTCTAAGCCAGCGAGCCTTGATCTGGATGGCATCGCGAACATATCACCAACGCAGATGTATTTGGTTAATTCTTCGTAATTTACCCGTCCTACGAAAGTAACATGTTGTTGAAGATTTCGTTCGACAATTAAATTTTCTAAACTTTTAAGGTATCCGCCGCTACCAATAAATAAGAGATGCGCATCTGGTCTTGCTTTTAAAATTATAGGCAGCGCTTTGATTAATTTATCTTGACCTTTACGTGGCACTAAACGACCAACGCTAACAATTACTTCCTTTTCGGCAAGGCCAAGCTCTGCTCTTAGCGCGCTTGAATCTACTGGCTTAAATTTGTCGGTATCGATGCCAGGTGCGATCTGAACCATATTTGCTTTGGCTTTTTTACTTAAAGATTTTGAAATCTCATTTTTTGTAAACTCGCCAAGAAAAGTTAAGTGATCGACTGAATTGCCGATCAAGCGCATCAACAAATTAAAAGGTGGAACTTTGGCCCACCAAACTTCATGACCGTGAGTAAGTGCAACCTTCTTTGAAACTGGAAGTAATTTTCCTGCAATCGCAAGCGGTGCTGCTGCGCCAAAGACTAAAACGTCAGGCGCTTTTTCCTTTATAACACTACGAACTTTCAAAATTACTCTGGGAGTTGGCAGGAGCATTTTCGAGCGATCGCGAATTACTTCTACCCCATAATTATTCAGCCAGGTTGCATCATATGAACTGGTATCACCTTGCGATGAGGTGTAGACAATGACCGAACCCTTTGGCATGCGCTCAATTAACCCATGAACAAATGTTTCGATACCACCGGCACGTGGCCCAAAATCATTGGTGAGAAAGAGGGTTTTGCGCATGCATTTACCCTACTATTTACAGGTGCATACCGTGGCCACTTTGGTAATGGGTCAAGATGGTTCTACCGCAAAAGATGGTAGCTCTGCCGGAGTATCTACTAATACCGATCGCGAAAGATTTCTAAAACGTAGACGTGAATTCGATTGCATCATAATTGGTGGAAATACTGCAAGAAATGAGAGATATGCAATCACGCCATGCCCGTTGGTCGTTATCTCACGCCACCCATCCAACGTATTAATTACAAATCCCAACGCCTATTGGTGGAATCTTGAACCCAAATTAGCTCTGGAGAAAGCAAAACGTGAATTTGGCCCAGATATTCTGATTGAAGCTGGTCCGACTTTACTCAATGAATTTTTAACACTTGGATTAATTGATCAATTAGAAATCTCGGTCACGCCAATAACTGGCGGTGAATATTTAATCGATTTAAATGAAGCGCTACGTGGTTTTGAAATTACCAACGATGAAAAAGTTGATGAAACTAGATTTGTTACTGCCAGAAAACGCTAGAAAGCGCTGATTAACGCGACTCCGGCAACTGCTGCAAAACCACCAACATATTGCACAACATGCAAACGTTCGCGTAATACAAAGAAGGCTAGTAAAACCGTAAATACCGGATAGAGCGCACCTAGCACCACTGAAACCGCCACTGGTCCAGTATTAACTGCAAGTCCTAGACAGGCATTTGCTGCAAAATCAGCAATCCCAATAAAAATAAGTGAAGGCAAATTTCGCCTTCCCAGCCCACCGAATCCTTTTAATTTGATGGCGATCGCAATGGTGATAAATGCAGTAGCCACGCGCATACAAACCATAGTGAGAATTGGTTCGTCTTTAGCACCTACCGCGATAAATGAAATTGCAGTACCGAAACCAAGCGCTGCACCGAATGCTAAAAGTAGCGGCTTCAGTGAAACCCCTTGAGAAAATTCCGGGCCGCTAGTTAGAAATGCACCAATAAGAGCAAGTGCACAGCCAATTGCAGTTGCTACATTCATACGTTCGCCGCCAATTAGCGCGATTGACATCGGAATCAACGTTGAGAGCGAACTAATTGGTGAAACCACACCCATACGCCCCGAAGCAAGTCCCGCATAAAGACAGATCAAACCGATATAACCAAAGATTCCAGCGGCAGCGCCAATCCAGAATGTTCTAGCGGTAATTTCAGTTTCACCGAGAACGATCACTAAAGCGATACCAAAAACCAAACTAATAAGTTGTGTCGAGCCAAGAACGCTGATTGCTGGATATCGCTTTGAGATTCGACCTCCTTCAAAATCAGAGGAACCCCATAAAACAGCGGAAAGCAGTGCAAGCAAGCTGGCCATGCGGTGAAACCTATCTCAAATCAAATGGAAGTTCCCAATACCAGCCATTAAATCCCAAGTAATTCAAGTTATTTTGAGAAAATTAACTCATGAATGAGGAGCAATTTAAGGTCGCAACATCGCTCCTAGCTAAATATCAACCTCGAAGAGAAATTACTCTTGATGAAATACCTGCGCCACAGAAATTAGCCAAATTTGCCTTCGCACTTAGCGCTGATGTTTCCAATGGTTTGATAGGTGATGATGAAGCAGAAGTTGCAAATGGCAGATTTGTTATTCTGCACGAACCTGGTGGACAAGATTCCTGGCAAGGAGAATTCCGCTGCGTTACATTTATGAATTCAGATTTAGATCGCACGGAAGCAGAAGACCCCACTCTGCCTGAACATGGTTGGAATTGGCTATTAAAAGCGCTAGATGAGAATGGTTGCACTTTCGCATCCCCAAGCGGCACCGTAACTCGCGCGATCAGCCATTCATTTGGAAAGTTATCTAATGACTCTGATGGTGGCGAAATAGAAATCCGCGCATCTTGGACGCCGATGATCATTAAAGCAGAAGATCTAGTTGGCCATTTAGAAGCTTGGTGCAATCTCTTAGCTGAGATTAGCTATCTGCAGCCAATGCCTGAATTCCCAGAAGGGGTTGCAAACTTTAGAAGATGAGCGAAGCGGAGGTAACACCGCTACTTACCCCCGCCGGCGGAGTTCCAAAATTAATCAATACTGACAATGAGCTAAGTGATGCCATTTCAAAGTTGGCTTCATTAACTGGGCCAATCGCAGTGGATGCAGAACGCGCTAGCGGCTATCGCTATTCGGCTCGCGCCTACTTAATTCAAATTAAACGCGGTTCTGAGATTTTCTTAATTGATCCAATTCCTTTTGCCGAGATTCCTGGAAACCCACTTATTTCAGAGTTAAATCAAATAATCCAAAGCGATGAAGTAATTTTGCATGCCGCTACTCAAGATCTACCTTGTTTACGCGAATTTGGCTTAAATCCCACCTCATTATTCGATACTGAATTAGGCGCAAGACTTGCTGGTTTACCGAGAGTTGGACTCGGCGCACTTTGTGAAGAGTTCTGCCAAGTCACTCTTGCTAAAGAACACTCTGCAGTTGATTGGTCGCTACGTCCGCTACTTGATGAATGGCTAAATTATGCAGCGCTTGATGTGGAACTTTTGATAGAGATAAAAGAGCGACTTACTCAAATGTTAGTAGCCCAAGGAAAACTTGAATGGGCGAAAATTGAATTCCAAAGTATTTTGGATGCACCTCCTGCCCCACCCCGCGAAGACCCTTGGCGTAGAACATCAGGTATGCACAAAGTGCGTAAACGCGAACAGCTGGCTGTAGTTAAAGAGTTATGGATTGCGCGAAATGAAATTGCTAAATCTCAAGATGTCGCACCTGGAAGATTGCTATCAGATAACGCAATTTCTGAGCTAGCAGTCCATGCCCCAATGACTAATAAAGCATTTAACAAAACTCTAAGACCAATTGGATTGCGTCAGCGTTGGTTAGAAAATATTGAAACTTGGATAAAAGCGATTGAAACTGCCGATACCAAAATTAAATCTGGCGAACTTCCATTGATGCGTTTAAATGGCGATGGCATGCCGCCAATAAAACAGTGGCGTGAAAAATTTCCGGAACGTTATGCCCCACTTACCCATGCCCGCGCTGGCGTTAATCAGCGAGCGCTAGATTTAAATATGCCGGCCGAGAATTTAATTACACCTGAGTTGGTACGGCGTATCTGTTGGGATCAAACTAAGCCAGAGCTTTCAGTCGTAACGGAAAAATTAACCAAGTTAGGCGCTAGAAATTGGCAGATTGCCGAGGTCGCACCAATTTTGGTCGCCGCCCTTGGCGAGCGCGAGCCTCTAATCGAACAAATTGAGCCAGAAAGCGACCCTGCCCCGGAAGGCGAAGCGCCAAAAGAGTGACGAATTACGCAACGAAAATGTTGCGTAATTCCAGAAATCCCCATAATCTTCTACCCATGCTAAATACCTTTGTGATCGCGCTGCGTGAAGGCTTAGAAGCAAGCCTCATTGTTGGAATCCTCCTTGCCTATATCGTAAAAAGCGGTCGCCTGGCCCTACGTAGAAGCATCTGGGCTGGCGTAGGTATCGCAATAGCGCTCTCCCTTGGATTTGGCGCGCTTTTATCATTTACTAGCGCCACCCTTTCAGAAGAGAACGAAGAGCTCTTTGCTGGCGTAACCGGACTTGCTGCCGTCGCACTCGTTACTTGGATGATCTTCTGGATGCGTAAAACTTCACGCGGACTTCGCCAGGAGCTCGAAGAGAAGGTTTCAAAGGCGATTAGCGGAACCGCGATCGTATTCGCAGCATTCGTAGCTGTAATCCGCGAAGGACTTGAGACTTCGCTATTTCTATATGCGACTTTCCGTTCAGGTACCGATGCGGTAACTGGCACCATTGGCTTGGTCCTTGGCTTGGCAGTTGCCGTAGGACTTGGTTATGGAATTTATCGTGGCGCAATCAAATTCAATCTTTCTAAGTTCTTCACTATCTCAGGTATCGCACTGATCTTTATCGCAGCGAGCGTCTTGCAGTACTCATTACATGAATTGGCAGAGCTTGGTCTATATCCTGAAGGTGGCGAGAACTTAACTACCCTGGTTTACGTTTTAGTGACCTTAGCGCCATTCGTACGTGAAGTTCCTGCGCTCTTTAAGTCACAAGTTAAAACATCCGTTAAGTAGTTTTTAAGTAGCGAAAAGCGCTACTCACGGGTAGCCTTTTCCGTATGTCCGTTGTATTAATTGATGCAGTTCGTACCCCATTTGGTAAAGCCGGTTCCATGTATAACGGAACTCGCGCAGATGATTTAGTAATCCGCGCCATCCGTGGCCTCTTAGAGCGCAATCCGCAGTTAAATCCTGCCGATATCGATGATGTCGCAATTGCTGCTGCTACTCAAACCGGTGATCAAGGAATGAATATCGGTCGAAGCGCTGCGATTCTTGCTGGAATTCCAAATACCGTTCCTGGTTATTCAGTTGATCGTTGGTGCGCAGGTGCAATGACCTCAGTTACCACTCTTGCTGGTGCAATCAATATGGGAACTGCAAAGTTTGTAGTTGCCGGCGGCGTTGAACATATGGGTAATCATCCAATCGGACAGTTAATGGATCCAAACCCGCGTTTTATCGCAGAGAAAATTGTAGATACCGATGCCATGTCAATGGGCGCAACTGCAGAACGTTTACACGATAAGTTCCCTGCAATTACCAAAGAGCGTTCTGATAAATACGCAGTCGGTTCGCAAGATAAAACTGCAGCCGCATATGCTGCAGGTCGAATTCAACAAGATTTAATTCCAACTGCAGCTCGCACCCCTGAACTTGGTTGGACCATTGCAACTGTAGATGAACCACCGCGTCCTGGTACCACTTTGGAAGCGCTAGCGGGACTTAAGACTCCATTTAGACCAGGTGGCCGCGTTACTGCTGGTAACTCATCAGGTTTAAATGATGGTGCAACTGCAGCATTACTTGCAGATGAAGATGCTGCGAGAGCTCTTGGTTTAAAGCCAAAGATGCGCATGGTGACTTATGCATTTGCTGGCGTTGAACCAGAGATTATGGGTTATGGACCAGTTCCATCAACCATCAAAGCGCTAAAGCAAGCTAATTTAAAGATTGAAGACATTGGCGCATTTGAAATTAATGAAGCATTTGCCGTTCAAGTTCTAGCATTCTTAGATCATTTCGGAATATCTGAAAATGATCCACGTGTAAATCCAGTAGGTGGCGCAATTGCAGTTGGCCATCCTCTTGCTTCAAGCGGTATCCGTTTAATGATCAACTTAGCCCGCACTTTCGAAGAGAATCCAAGTATTCGCTACGGCATTACCACTATGTGTATTGGCCTTGGTATGGGTGGCACAGTGATTTGGGAAAACCCTAATTACGTAGGCGGTGGCAAATAATGAGCGCTGATGTTGTATATGCAGATGAAGTTGTAACTAACGCTTATATTCGCGAAGTTGATTTAACTGCCTTTGGCGTATCTGGAAAGTTAGCGTTAATCACCATTGATAACGGAATGGACCATACTCGTCCAACCACACTTGGCCCACAATCAATGCGCAATATTGGTGCGGCAATTGATCAAGCGTTAGCAGCAAACCCTGCAGCAATTGCAATTACTGGTAAGCCATTTATTTTGGCAGCCGGTGCTGATCTATCAGGCATCACCGCACTTACCAATACCGAACAAGCGAAGCAGATAATTTCGTTTGGCCATAACGCTTATGCCAAATTGCGCACTTCAAAGATTCCGACCTTCTGTTTTATCAATGGTTTAGCACTTGGTGGCGGAACTGAGCTCGCGCTCTCCTGCCAATATCGCACCGTTGCAAGCACCGCATACATCGCGCTACCTGAAGTTTTCATCGGTTTAGTTCCTGGTTGGTCTGGCGTAACCATATTGCCAAAGATGATTGGCCCAACCAATGCAGTCAAAGTAATTCTGCAGAATTCACTTAATAACAACACCATGTTGAAAGCAAAGGAAGCGCTAGAACTTGGAATGGCGGATGAGCTTTATCAGCCAGTAGATTTCCTAGAAAAGAGCGTGCAATTCGTTGCCGATGTTTTAAACGGCAAGAAGAAAATCGAACGTAAAGATCATTCAAACGACTCTGATTGGGATAGCGCTCTTGCACTTGGCCGCGCTGCAATCAATAAGAAATATAACGGCGCTAAAGTTAAGAACGCTGAATACGCTCTTGAGCTAATCAAAGAATCAAAGACCAATACCATCGAACAAGGCCTTGCCCGCGAAGTTGAAGTAATGGTTGATTTGATGATGGGCGATGAATTCCGCGCCTCTATCTATGCCTTTAATTTAATTCAAAAGGGCCGTAAGAAAGTAGCCGGAGCACCAAAAGCGAATTTAGCGCGCAAAGTATCCAAAGTCGGTGTAGTTGGTGCAGGTCTGATGGCTTCACAGCTTGCGCTGCTATTGGTTCGTAACTTGAAGTGCCCGGTTGTAATTAGCGATCTTGATCAAGCTCGCGTTGATAAAGGCGTTGCCTACATCAAAGCAGAGCTAACAAAGCTAGTTGAAAAGAAGCGAATGACCGCAGAATCTGCCAATCGTTTAGCGGCCTTGATTATCGGAACGACTAATAAAGCAGATTACGCTGGCTGTGATTTCATTATTGAAGCAGTCTTTGAAGAACTTCAACTTAAGAACGATCTCTTTAAAGAGTTAGAAAAACACATTAGCCCAGAGTGCGTTCTTGCAACCAACACCTCTTCCCTATCTGTTGAGAAGATGTCAGCAGGGCTACAACATCCAAATCGCGTAGTTGGTTTCCACTTCTTTAATCCAGTAGCTGTGATGCCACTACTTGAAATTGCACGCACCCCAGCAACTGATGATGAATCAACTGCAACTGCAATTTCTGTAGGTAAAGATTTAAAGAAGACCATGGTGATTGCTAAAGATGCACCAGGATTTATCGTTAATCGCCTACTAACTCGTTTCATGGGCGAAATTACCGATGCTATGGATGAAGGCACACCATACGATGTTGCAGATAACGCACTTCGTGAAATCGGCTTTCCAATGACGCCATTTGAACTTTTTGATTTAGTTGGTCCAGGAGTAGCACTTCACGTATCTGAAACTCTTCACAACAACTTAGGTCCACGTTATCGCGTATCGCCAACGATTAAGCGTTTAGTAGAAAAGGGTGTTCGCACCATCTACATCAAAGACGATAAAGGAAACAAGGTTCCAAATCCTGAAGCTCTGGCTTTGATGGAGAAGGGTTCAAACCCATCCACCTCTGAACAAGTTCGTGATCGCGCACTTAAAGCACTAGCGGAAGAAGCGCGCATGATGCTTGATGAAGGCGTAGTTTCTTCACCACAAGAGATTGATCTATCGATGTTACTTGGCGCAGGTTGGCCATTGATGCTCGGTGGCATCCTGCCTTACTTAGATCGCGCTGGTTTTGCTAACCCTAGATTCCACGAACCTGGTGTTGCATCCTTGCCGCAATAGTCTGTGCGGTAATTCCTAGCTCGTTCAAGATCTGATCACGCTTTGCGTGTTCAATAAATTCCAATGGAATGCCGATTGATTCGCACGGTACTCCTGCTTCATTAATGGTTGAGGCAATACCGCCATGCTTGATGCCATCTTCGATCACTAAAACCTTGGCATATTGCTTAGCAAATTCCAGTAACTCAATTGAAAGCGGCTTTACCCAACGTGGGTCTACAACGGTTGCGCCAATTAATTTCGCAGAATCAACTGCAAGTTTGGCCATCGCCCCAATTGAAATTATAAGTAAATCTTTGTTTTGAACCTCTAGCAAAATATCAAAGGTACCTTGGCGGCGAATCGCTGGAACACTTTCAATTGCTTCACCCTTTGGAAAACGAAGCAGAGTTGGCGCATCACTTACTTGTAGCGCTTCCCGTAACTCTTCTTTCAAAGTATGCGAATCACGAGGCGCAGCAATTTGAAGCGTTGGCACGATGCCACCTAGTGCTAAATCCCAAATACCATGATGGCTAGGTCCATCATCGCCTGTAATTCCGGCCCGATCTAAAACTAAGGTAACTCCTGCTTTATGTAGCGCCACATCTAATAGCAATTGATCAAATGCACGATTTAAGAAAGTCGAATAAACAGCAACTACTGGATGCAATCCAGCGTAAGCAAGGCCAGCTGCACTTGTTAACGCATGCTGCTCTGCAATACCGACATCAATAGTGCGCTCCGGGAAATTAGCTTGGAATTTATCAAGACCAGTTGGACCAATCATCGCAGCGGTAATCGCTACAACTTTGCTATTTTCCTTGCCGATTTCAACTAGCTCATTGCTAAATACTTTGGTCCATGAAGTGCCGCTTTGCTTAACTGGCATTCCAGTTTCTGGATTTACGATGCCGACCGCATGGAAACGTTCAGCTTCATCTTCTAGCGCTGGCTTATATCCGCGACCTTTTTCAGTGATGGCATGAATAATTACTGGACCACGGAAATTCTTAGCGCGCTTTAACGCTTCTTCTAGCTCTTCGATGTTGTGGCCATCAATTGGACCGTAATATTTAAGACCAAGATCTTCGAACATTCCTTGTGGAGCAATGAAATCTTTAATGCCCTTTTTCATGCCATGGATTGCGCCATATAGCGGCTCTCCAACTACCGGCGTGCGCTGAATTAGCTCTTTACCGAACTCCAGGAACTTTTCATAACCTTGAGTAAGCCGAAGCGTTGCTAAGTGCGAAGCAAGGCCGCCGATAGTTGGTGAATATGAACGTTCGTTGTCATTGACCACAATTACTAAATTGCGCTGCTTATCGGCCGCGATGTTGTTAAGTGCTTCCCAAGACATGCCACCTGTTAGCGCGCCATCTCCTACAACCACAACTACGGTGCGATCTTTTTGGCCAGTTAATTCAAAACCTTTTGAAATTCCATCGCCCCATGAAAGTGCAGTTGAAGCATGTGAATTTTCAACGACATCATGTGCCGATTCTTTTCGTGATGGATAACCTGATAACCCATGCTCTTGGCGAAGTGAATCAAAATCTTTAGCGCGGCCAGTTAAAATTTTATGAACATATGATTGATGGCCAGTATCAAAGACAATTACATCTTTTGGAGATTCAAAACTGCGATGAATTGCGATCGTAAGTTCAACGACACCCAAATTTGGTCCAAGGTGGCCACCAGTTTTAGAAACTTTTTCGATGAGGAAGGCGCGAATTTCCGCCGCTAACTCCGTCAGCTGCGCGCTTGTTAGCGCCGCTAAATCGCGTGGGGAGTTAATTCTCTCGATCATCGTGAGAGAAGTGTAATCGCTAGCCTTGATTGATTACATCAAACTGCGAAGCACGAACTGCATGATGCCGCCATGGCGGTAGTAATCCGCCTCACCTGGCGTATCAATTCGTACCTTTGCGGTAAAGCTCTTATCCCCTGCTTTGACTTGAACAGTCTTTGGAATACTTCCATTATTCAATTCAGTAACTCAGGTGATTTCAAATGTTTCATCACCTTTTAAGCCAAGGCTCTCTGCATTTTGGCCATCCATGAATTGCAATGGCAATACGCCCATTCCAATTAAGTTGGAGCGATGAATACGTTCGAAAGATTCAGCAATTACCGCACGTACACCAAGTAGCGCTGTTCCTTTAGCAGCCCAGTCACGTGATGAACCAGATCCATATTCTTTGCCAGCCAAAATTACTAGTGGAAT
>JBPCTD010000070.1:0-25011 GCA_051006515.1 Candidatus Nanopelagicaceae bacterium
TCGGCCATTACTTGCCCACCTTGGCTAACTCTTTATCTACGCGCTGCATCAAACGATCTTCAATTTCTTCATTTTTGATTTGCCCAATGATTTCATTGAAGAAACCGCGGACAACGAGACGTCGTGCATCATCTATGTTAATTCCGCGCGACATCAAATAGAAAAGTTGCTCATCATCAAATCGGCCAGTAGTTGATGCGTGTCCCGCGCCAACAATCTCACCTGTTTCAATTTCTAGGTTTGGCACTGAATCAGCGCGAGCTCCGTCGGTTAGCAGCAAATTGCGATTTAGTTCGTAAGTATCGGTACCTTCGGCCGCAGCACGGATGAAGACATCGCCAAACCAAACAGTTCGCGCAGATTCTCCAGCTAATACACCTTTGTAGTTCACGCGAGATTTTGCATTAGGTACAAGGTGATCAACATGTAAACGGTGTTCTAAATGCTGACCTTCGGTCGCAAAATAAACACCTTGCAAATCTACATCCCCGCCTGGAGCTTTGAATTCTACGGTCGGCAAGATACGAACTAACGAACCGCCAATAGTCACGGTGATTGATTTAAAGGTGGCATCTTTATCAACGATTGCATGATGACGTGCGGCATAAACTGCATCGTTATCAAACTCTTGCAAAGTTACGAAAGTCAGATTGCTGCCGGGTTCAAGAATCAATTCAAGATCTTCGGCAATTAAAGAGTTGCCTGTGTTCTCGATGATTAAAGTTGCTTTGGCAAACTTCTTTACGACTACTTGAACTCTTGAATATTCTGCTTGCGAGATAGCACCACGTCCCAGAATCACTGGGCTGTCATGTTCGCCATCTATGACCAGCTTAGCGATTGATTTTGATCCAACTACGCGCTGGACAATTGCATCATCGCTATTAGTTTCATGGTTATCGGTGGCAACTCGTTCGAAAGTAACGCCAGCAGGAATCTGCTTTGCGCTAAGCGAATGCTCATCGCCTACTTTTGCGCTGCCATCGTGGAGACCTTTGAGTTTTGCAAGCGGGGTAAAGCGCCATGCTTCTTCTCGTCCAGTTGGAGTATGGATAATGTTGGTGTTTAGCATTAACCAACTGCCCCTTCCATCTGAAGTTCAATCAAACGATTTAATTCCAGCGCATATTCCATAGGAAGTTCACGCGCGATTGGTTCAATAAATCCACGAACAATCATGGCCATGGCTTCATCTTCGGAAAGTCCACGTGACATTAAATAGAAGAGCTGATCATCGCTAACTTTTGAAACGGTTGCTTCATGGCCCATAGATACATCGTCTTCACGAACATCAACATATGGATAAGTATCTGATCTTGAAATTGTGTCGACCAATAGTGCATCACATTTAACGGTGCTCTTTGAACCAGATGCGCCTTCGTTAACTTGAACTAAGCCACGGTAAGAAGTGCGTCCGCCACCACGAGCAACTGATTTAGAGATGATGGTTGATGAGGTATTTGGCGCAGCATGCACCATCTTGGAACCTGCATCCTGGTGTTGGCCTTCTCCGGCAAATGCAATAGATAGCGTTTCGCCCTTTGCATGTTCGCCCATCAAAAAGACTGCTGGGTACTTCATGGTTACCTTTGATCCAATGTTGCCATCGATCCACTCCATGGTTGCCCCTGCTTCACATGTTGCTCGCTTGGTAACCAAGTTATAAACGTTGTTGGACCAATTTTGAATGGTTGTGTAGCGAACACGCGCATTCTTCTTAACAATAATCTCAACAACCGCTGAGTGAAGCGAATCTGAAGAATAGATCGGCGCGGTGCAACCTTCTACATAATGAATATAAGATCCTTCATCAGCAATAATTAATGTGCGCTCAAACTGACCCATATTCTCTGTGTTAATACGGAAATATGCTTGTAGCGGAATTTCAACATGAACACCTTTTGGCACATAGATAAATGAGCCACCAGACCACACGGCAGTATTTAGCGCAGCAAACTTGTTATCGCCTACAGGAATAACAGTTCCGAAATACTCTTTGAAAATATCTTCGTGCTCTTTTAACCCTGTATCTGTATCAAGGAAGATCACGCCTTGTGCTGCTAAATCTTCACGAATTGAGTGATAAACGACTTCTGATTCATACTGAGCTGCAACACCTGCAACCAAGCGTTGCTTCTCTGCCTCTGGGATACCCAAACGATCGTAAGTATTTTTAATATCGGCAGGTAGATCTTCCCAAGTTTGCGCTTGCTTCTCTGAAGAGCGGACGAAGTACTTGATATTGTCGAAATCAATACCTGATAGATCAGAACCCCAATTTGGCATTGGCTTCTTTTCAAAGAGGCTAAGGCCTTTAAGGCGCAGATCTAACATCCACTGTGGCTCGCTCTTCTTACCTGAGATATCGCGAACTACAACTTCGTTAAGGCCGCGTTTAGCTGATGCGCCGGCGGTATCTGGATCTGCCCAACCGTATTCGTACTTACCAATGCCTTCTAGCTCTGGATGTGCGATTGTCATCGTAATTTAGCCTTTCCGCTAACTTTGGATTTTTGAGAATTAACTTTTGAAGTAACTATTGAATTAACTTTTGAAGTAACTATAGGAATATATGTCGTACAAACACCATCGCCATGTGCAATAGTTGCAAGACGCTGTACGTGTGTACCTAATGTTTTGGAGAAGACCGCAGTCTCTGCTTCACAGAGATCGGGAAATTCAGCTGCGACGTGCGCAATTGGGCAATGATGTTGGCAAAGTTCGTGGCCAGTGCCGACTTTATGGACCGTAGATGAATAGCCTTCGGTAGTTAGAAAATCTGCGAGCGCTTTTACCTTATCTTTTGAACTTTCAAAAGTTTTGTTTATCTGTCGTTCAAGTTCATCGGCGCGATTCTGCGCAAACTGCTTTACGAAATTTGGATCTTTTGCTGCCATAAAACGTAGGGCGCTAATTGCTAAATCATCATATGAATGTTCAAAGCGTTCACGACCTGAATCAGTCATCACAAAAACTTTAGATGGACGGCCGCGGCCTTTTGTTAGCGCAGCATGGGGATCGCGCGCATCAAGAGTTCCTTCCTCAACGAGGGTATCTAGATGGCGGCGGATTCCTGCAGGAGTGATACCAAGTCGGTTAGAAAGTTCTGCGGCAGTTGATGGGCCGTTCTCGAGAATCGAGCGCGCGACAGCTTCGCGGGTCTTTTGATCCGGGGCGCTCTCCTTGATTTTCACAACAATATTGTGTCGTAATTACCCTACCCTCGCCAAATCAGCCAGGCGCTACTGGCAAAAGCCCTGCTGCGAGTTTGCTCACGCAAGTCGATATCCGGTTTCACCGCTATCTGATTGAGCCTTCCATTTAAGATGCAGTTGTGAAGAGAGGTTCGCTATATCTAAGCGCCTCGATCCTCTTGCTCTTTCAAGGAGCACTTGTCATTACTGGTGGCCTGGTTCGTTTAACTGGATCTGGCCTTGGCTGCCCCTCTTGGCCAAAGTGCACTCCAGAATCATTTCGCCCAGTTGAGGTCGACTCTAAGTTTCACGCATTTATTGAATTTGGAAATCGCATGTTGACCTTTGGGTTATTAGCTGCTGCTTTGACAACCTTCCTATTGGTTCGTGCTCAAACTAAGAACTACCAAGATTTAGTTGAGAAAAGCTCCCTCAATCGTTTAGCGCTACTTCAAGTTCTTGGAATATTAGGCCAAGGCGTGCTGGGCGGCATCACAGTGCTTACCAAACTACATCCGCTTTCAGTAGGGAATCACCTGCTGCTTTCTATGTTACTAATTAGCGGGGCAACTACTTTGCAGCTAAAACTCAAAGCAAGAGCTGACCAGAAACCGCTTAAGCCAAATCAAGATCAGATAATCGCAAAAGTGCTTACGCTTCTAGCCTTTGCTACTTTGATAATCGGTACCGTTGTAACGGGTACTGGACCACATGCAGGAGATGCCGATGCGCCTAGATATGGCTTCTCTTTATATGTTGTAACGCGCATTCACTCTACGTTAGTTGCGCTCACCCTATTAACGACCCTATATATTGCTTGGCGCTTTCCGCGACCTGAGATCAAATGGTTAATTGCCGTAATTTTCGGCCAAGGTTTTATAGGGTACCTGCAATGGCATTTAGGCCTTCCCCAGGCTCTCGTGGGCTTACATCTATTTGGTTCGGCGCTCTTCTGGTTTACAACGTGGCGAGTCAGATTAAGTTTCAAATACCAGACAGGAAGAGTTTCAATTTAAACATGGGGGCGCTTGAATGACATTTACTTGGAGCGAATTAGACGATCAAGTAGTCAAATACTCCAGAGCGCTCGCAGCAGATGCCGTCCAAAAAGTTGGAAATGGCCATCCGGGAACTGCAATGTCGTTGGCACCAGTTGCATATTTACTATTTCAAAAACATTTAGTTCATGATCCCAAAGACCCAAAATGGATTGGTCGAGATCGTTTTGTACTCTCTTGTGGACATTCATCCCTAACTCTATATACCCAATTATTCTTAAGTGGATACGGGTTAGAGCTCTCCGATTTACAATCATTTAGAACTTGGAATTCATTAACACCTGGGCACCCAGAGTATGGACATACCGCAGGCGTTGAGATGACAACTGGTCCTTTGGGAGCTGGCATTTCTACCGCAGTTGGTATGGCAATGGCGCAACGTTTTGAAAAAGGTTTATTAGATTCAAATTCGGAGTTATTTGATCATCGCATTTATGTAATTTGTTCAGATGGTGATTTACAAGAAGGTGTTGCTTCTGAAGCTTCCTCGCTGGCTGGAACGCAAGAGTTGGGCAATTTAATTGTTATTTATGATGACAATCGAATTTCTATTGAAGGCGATACCCACGTCACATTCACTGAAGATGTCACTGCGCGTTATTCCGCATATGGTTGGCAGGTAATAGAAGTCGAAACTGCACCAGATGGTTCAGTAGATATTGCTGCGCTAGATAAGGCAATTGAAAGAGCAAAGCAAGAGAGCGCTAAACCTTCATTAATTCGCTTAAAGAGCGTTATTGCTTGGCCAGCGCCAAAAGCACGCGGTACCGCAAAGTCACATGGCTCCGCTCTTGGCGATGACGAGATCGCCGCAACTAAAGCTGAACTTGGATTAAATCCAGATGAGAAATTTGCCATGCCGGAAGAGCTTTTAAATCATGCTCGTAAAGTTTCAGAGCGAGGCGAGGCGATACATAAAACTTGGGATGAGAAATTAGCTCTTTGGAAAAAGACCAATCCAGAAAAAGGCGCCCTGCTTGAGCGCTTATTAAATGGGCAATTGCCAGCAATAACCGTGCCTGAATTTCCAACCGATAAAGAGTTAGCAACTCGCGCAGCTAGCGGCAAAGTTATAAACGCGCTTGCTTCACAATTGCCAGAACTATGGGGCGGATCTGCTGATTTAGCAGAGTCAAATAACACCACCATCGAAGAAGGTGGGTCTTTTCTTCCAGCATCAAGCAAGATGAAGAACGCAAATCCATATGGCCGAATCATTCACTTTGGAATTCGCGAACATGCTATGGGTTCAATTGTTAATGGCATTACTTTAAGTGGTTTAACTAAAGCTTTTGGCGGAACATTTTTGATGTTTGCCGATTACATGCGCCCAGCCGTGCGTTTAGCTGCATTGATGGATATTCCAAGTATTTTCATCTGGACACATGATTCGGTGGGAGTTGGCGAAGATGGCCCAACTCACCAACCAGTTGAACACTTTGCCGCGCTTCGCGCCATTCCGAATTTTCATGTAATTAGACCAGCAGATGCCAACGAAACTGCAGCATGTTGGTTTGAGATTCTAAAGCGCAAGAAACCAGTTGGAATTCTCCTTTCAAGACAAGCTCTTCCTACCCTTCCGGCAAATCATGTTGGCGTAGCAAAAGGTGCTTACGCGATAAAAGCCGTAACTTCGCCAAAAGTTTCGATCATTGCAACCGGATCAGAAGTTGCTCCATCACTAAAGGCAGCAGAAATTCTGGAGAGTCAAGGTATCTCTACCCAAGTGGTGTCAGCGCCTTGCCTTGAATGGTTTGCCGAACAGACAGCTGAATATCGTGAAAACCTGCTACCAAAGAGCGCTTTGAAGGTAAGTGTCGAAGCAGGAATTGCTCAAGGTTGGCGCGAATATGTTGGTGATAACGGTTTAATAATTTCGCTTGATCGTTATGGTGCATCTGCCTCTGCCGGAAAGTTATTCGAAGAGTTTGGCTTTACGGGTGAAAAAATTGCTGCGCGAATTAAGGCAGCGCTATGAAAATAGTTAAATTGCGCTCAGCCGGAACCAGTACCTGGTTAGATGATTTATCGCGCGCAGCGCTAACAACTACTCTGCCAGAACGAATCGCAAAAAAGGAAGCATTTGGGGTAACAACTAACCCTGCGATTTTTCAAGCGGCTATTACCAAAGATGCCAGCTACCAGATTGCGATTGCTGATAATCGCCATTTGAGCGCTGAAGAGTTGGTAGAAAAATTAACGACTGAAGATGTCCGTGAAGCATGTAAGTTGTTTGCCAATATCTACCAGGAAAGTAATGGGATTGATGGTCGAGTTAGCATTGAAGTCGATCCGCGCCTTGCGCATGATACTCAAGGCACCATCGAGCAAGCTAAACGACTTTGGCAGATAATCGATCAGCCAAATTTGATGATTAAAATCCCTGCTACTAAAGCCGGTTTACCAGCAATTACTGAAGTTATTGCAAGCGGTATCAGCGTTAACGTAACTTTGATCTTCTCGCTAAGCCGCTACGCCGAAGTTATTGATGCTTATCAAGCAGGTATTGCTAAATGCGCAGATCCTTCTGCTGTACATTCCGTGGCATCATTCTTTGTTAGTCGCCTAGATACTGCTATCGACAAATTATTAAGCGATGACTCATTAAAAGGTAAAGCGGCAGTTGCCAATGCCAGGTTGGCCTATGAACTGTATTTAGCTCGCTTTGATGGCTTTGCACATAACCATCAGCGCCCCCTTTGGGCATCTACTGGGGTAAAAGATCCCGCATATCGTCCAACGCTCTATGTAGATACTTTGATTGCAGCTAATACTGTAAACACAATGCCACCTTCTACTTTACAAGCGGTTTTAGAAAATAATTTTGATATTAATGATTCGATTACCTCAAATATAGATAGTGCTAAATCAGATCTTCTGGCACTTGCAAGTGCAGGAATAGATATCCATAAGGTGACTGATGAACTAGAGGCAGATGGCGTGGCTAAATTCATGGCATCCTGGGAAGATTTATTGCAAGCCGTTGAGAAGGCTAAAGCGTGATTCAGCTTTCCGGTTCGTTACTTCAAAAGATTGATCGAAGTAGCGAAATCTATAGAAAACTAAGCGATGCAAATCTAAGGTTGGCTAGAAAAGATGCCACTCTTTGGGGCGAAGTAGCGAAAGCCGAAGCAGCAATCAGATTAAATTGGGTAAATCTCCCTGAAAGTTCGCGTGAGTTGCTACCAACTCTTGATGCGTTATCTGCAAAATTTCGTGGTCGCGAAGTTATCTTATGTGGCATGGGCGGCTCATCACTTGCGCCAGAAGTTATTGCCGGCACTTACAAGAAGTCACTATTTGTTTTCGACTTAACTGACCCCAATTACGCCTCTCATGTTTTAAAGCGAGATTTAAAAAATTCAATTGTGGTAGTTAGTTCAAAATCAGGCTCAACTATCGAAACTGCTTCGCAGCGAGCTGCAATGGAAGGGGCTCTTAAAGATCAAGGTCTTGATCCACGCAGCCATCTAATATTTGTAACTGATCCAAATTCTCCGTTAGATCAAGAAGTTAGAGCAAACGGATTTACCGTAATCAATGCCGACCCCAATGTTGGTGGCCGATTCTCTGCGCTAACTGCTTTCGGGTTGGTACCAGCTGCTCTTATTGGTGTTGATGTTTCGCTTTTACTTGATAGTGCAGCGGCGCTTCGTAAAGAGTTAGAAAGCAAAGAGAACTTGGCGATTGATTTGGCCTACCTGCTGTATACCCAGAGCGAACAATTTGTAGCTTTTGCAGATAGCACCTTGCTTCCAGGGCTATCGGATTGGATTGAGCAACTAGTTGCTGAATCGACTGGGAAAGATGAAAAAGGTCGCTTGCCGATAGTGCTGCAAAGTGCTGCCGAAGTTACAACTTCAAAAGAGCTATTGATTACCTTTGATAGCCAATCTGCTGGCAGCGATTTACAAGTAATTGGTGAACTTGGCGAACAATTCCTAATTTGGGAATGGACTACCGCATTGCTCGGCGTTGCTTTAGAGATAGATCCCTTTAACCAGCCAAATGTAACTGAAGCAAAAATAGCCACCTCCGAGCTACTTAAAGAGTGGCATAGCAAGTTACCTGATTTAGCATTTGGCAATCGAGATGGCCAGATTGAGATTGCTGCAGAATCTGTTAAGAGCGAATTATCTGATCTAATCTCAAAGACCACAGGTTATATTGCAATATTGGCTTACTTAGATCGTAAAGATGATGTTGCACTGATTGAGTTGAGAAAAATTCTGGCTGAGAAGAGTGGCAAACCCGTAACATTTGGTTGGGGTCCCCGATTCCAACATTCAACTGGGCAATTCCATAAAGCTGGGCAACCTAACGGTTCTTTTCTTATTGTTACCGGTAGCGTTAAAGAAGATTTTGTAATCCCAGAGCGAGAATTTACTTTTCAAACTTTAGTAATGGCTCAAGCACTTGGAGAATTTCGCGCCCTTAGCGCAAGAAAATACCCGGTTAGTAGAGTTCATCTACATAACCGGGCAATTGGAATATCCGAATTACTTGCAGCTGCTAAATCGCTTTAGTCATCCTCGCCGTGAAGTTTCTTTAGGGCATCTTCAAGAATTTTATTTGCCTCTGCCGGAGTTCTACGCTCCTTAACATAAGCTAAATGAGTCTTGTAGGGCTCATTCTTAATTGGTGAAGGTGGATTTTTCTTATCTTGTCCGGCTGGGAAACCGCACTTTGGGCAATCCCATTCCTCTGGAACGACTACGCCCTCTTCTTGCGCAAATGATGGACGCACTTCATGTCCATTTGCACACCAGAAGGAAACGGTAAAACGCTCGATTGCTTCGCCACGTTCGGCCTCACCCATTGGGCCAGCGCCAACACGGCTACCGCGAATTGCACTTCCGCCTGCCATTTCGCCTCCTTAAATTTCTAAAATTTACTTTTTTGAAAATTTACTTTAATAACAAACTTAGGCCGATTACTGTTGCAAACCAGATTCCGCCTACCACAATGGTGATGCGATCTAGATTTCGCTCAACTACTGAGCTGCCACCGTAAGTTGATGAGATTCCGCCACCGAAGAGATCTGAAAGTCCAGAACCTTTACCTTTATGTAGCAAGACAAGAAGAATCATTAGCACACTAGTAATGACTAGCAAGATTGAGAAAGCTAACTCCACGGATAAATCCTTTTCTAGATAGGGCGAAATTCTATCGTTAAAAAAGCGCCTCTTTACGCAGTAGGCGCCGCATAGAACTTAGCGATTTTCGCAAATTCCTCAGGGTCAAGGCTAGCTCCGCCTACCAAAGCCCCATCCACATCAGGCTGCTTCATAATTTCTACGACATTCGAAGACTTAACTGAACCGCCATAAAGTATGCGACATTTTTCTGCAATCTCATCCGAACCGATCTCAGCCATCGCACTTCTGATCGCGCTGCAAACTTCTTGTGCATCTTCTGGAGTTGCAGTTTTGCCAGTACCGATTGCCCATACAGGTTCATAAGCAATCACAATTTTCTTTAATTCGGGTTTGTGAAAACCAGCGAGCCCAGCTTTTACTTGAGATACGACATGTTGAACATGGGTACCAGCTTCACGGATAGATAGCTCTTCGCCAACGCAGAAAATAGGAGTAATTTCATTAGCCAGCGCGGCTTTAATCTTGCGATTAATTAATTGATCACTTTCGCCATGGATTGCACGTCGCTCTGAGTGGCCAATAGCGACAAATGTGCAACCAAGTTTGGCAAGCATCCCGCCAGAGATATCACCAGTAAATGCACCGCTTGCTTCAGGCGATAAATCTTGAGCGCCATATTGCAATCTAAGACGATCTCCATCTACCAATGTTTGTATAGAACGAATATCAGTAAATGGTGGCAAAATCGCAACATCCACTGCGTCGTAATCTTTATCATCTAATGAGTAAACCAATTTTTGTGCAACGGCAATTGCTTCCAGATGATTTAAATTCATCTTCCAATTTCCTGCCATTAATGGTTTACGCATTTTTATCTCCTAAGTTGACCGTTACAAGCCTAACGCTTTTAGCCCTGGAAGTTCTTTACCTTCCAGGTACTCAAGTGAAGCGCCTCCGCCTGTTGAAATATATCCAAATTGCTCATCTTTGAAACCTAATTTACGAACTGCTGCAGCAGAGTCACCGCCGCCGACTACTGAAATACCTGAAACTTTTGTAAGTGCTTCAGCGATAACTTTGGTGCCATTGGCAAAATTTGGAAATTCAAAGACTCCCATTGGTCCATTCCAGAATACGGTTTTGCAACTTGTAACTGCATTAGCGAATGTCGCTGCAGATTCTGGCCCAATATCTAGCCCAATTTGATCTGCCGGAATCGCATCAGCGCTAACAAGAGTTGGCTTGGCATCTGTTGCAAACTCTGGCGCTACGACAATATCTGTCGGAAGCAATAGTTTTACGCCTTTAGCTTTGGCGCTTACTAATAGTTCTTTGACGGTATCAAGCATCTCATCTTCACAGAGGGACTTACCGATCTCTTTTCCCTGTGCCTTTAGGAAGGTAAATAACATGCCGCCGCCAATTGCGATTACATCTACCTTCCCGATTAAGTTTTCGATTACCGCTAATTTATCGGAAACTTTTGCGCCACCTAAGACCACACCATAAGGACGTTCAGGATTCTCTGTTAATCGTTTTAAGACCTCTACTTCAGCTGCAATCAAGAGCCCAGCTGCATTTGGTAGAAGTTTTGGTAAGTCATAAACAGATGCATGTTTGCGATGAACTGCGCCAAAACCATCGCCGACATAAACTTCAGCAAGTCCAGCTAATTCATCGGCAAAAGCTTTACGTTCGCTCTCCTCTTTGGAAGTCTCTGCTGCTCGGTATCGAATATTCTCAAGTAAGAGAATCTCTCCCTTTTGAAGCGATTTCGCGGTCGCTGCAACTGATTGATCTACTACAGCAGGAGTCGAAGTAAATTTCACTTCTCTGCCTAATAGTTCGCCAAGTTGCTTGGCAACAGGTGCTAAAGAAAGTTCGGGTTTTGCTTCTCCTTTAGGTCGACCTAAGTGAGCCGCAATAACTAAAGATGCTCCGCCTTGTAGCAGTGAATTAATAGTTGGAAGTGAAGCGCGAATTCGGCCATCGTCTGTGATTGATCCGTCCTTAAGCGGGACATTTAAATCGCAGCGTAGAAATACGCGCTTTCCTTCAACGTTTAACGAATTGAGTGTAGCCATCTAAATTAAAGGCTCTTACCGACTAGTCCAATCAAGTCGACTAGACGGTTTGAATAACCCCATTCATTGTCATACCAAGAGGCAACTTTTACAGTTGAACCAATTGCTTTGGTCAGACCGGCATCAAAAATCGATGAGTGTGGATCTGTAACAATGTCCGAAGAGACTATTGGATCTTCGGTGTAATACATGATGCCCTTTAATGGACCTTCCGCAGCCTTCTTCATTGCCGCATTTACTTCCGCTGCTGTTACTTCCTTAGCCAGTTCGACTGTTAGATCTGTGATTGAACCCGTTGGAACCGGAACGCGAAGGGCGTAACCATCCAGTTTGCCTTTTAATTCCGGCAAAACTAGCGAAATAGCTTTAGCTGCACCAGTTGAAGTTGGGATGATATTTGTAGCTGCAGCGCGTGCACGGCGTAAATCCTTATGAGGGAAATCCAAAATTACTTGATCATTTGTGTAAGCGTGCACTGTAGTCATTAATCCACGCAAAATGCCGAACTCTTCATGAAGTACCTTGGCAAATGGCGCCAAGCAATTTGTGGTGCAAGATGCGTTAGAGATGATGTGGTGCTTTGCTGGATCGTAAGTGCCGTCATTAACGCCCATCACGATGGTGATATCTTCATCGGTTGCTGGAGCCGAAATGATGACCTTCTTTGCACCGGCATCAATATGCTTCTTTGCATCTGCAGCTTTGGTGAAAATACCAGTGGATTCAACTACTACCTGAGCTCCTACTCCAGCCCAACCAAGTGCTCCTGGATCGCGTTCTGCAAAAACTTTAATGGTCTTGCCACCAACGGTTATTGATCCTTCTCCGGCAGAAACTTCAACTGGTAAACGGCCCAGAATTGAGTCGTACTTTAGAAGATGTGCCAGAGTTGCAGTAGGTGTTAAATCATTAATTCCAACAATTTCAATATTTGGATTATTTAGCGCGGCGCGAAAGAAATTGCGACCAATACGACCAAACCCATTAATTCCAACTTTTACGGACATTAAAAAACCTTTCAACATGAAAAAACCCAGCAAGGGTGTAAATCCACAACGCTGGGGTACGGCGTAATCCTATCGTAATTAAAGTGTTAATTACTATTAATTGAGCATATCCGGTGAGAGACCGGCCTCAGTATCGGGAATTCCCAGCTCTGTTGCGCGCTTATCAGCCATAGCTAACAACCTGCGAATACGACCAGCTATTGCATCTTTAGTCATTGGTGGAGATGCAAGCGAACCTAACTCTTCTAATGATGCTTGGCCGTGATTAATTCTTAATTCGCCAGCTTCTTTCAAATGATCAGGAATTGTTTCGCCTAAAATTTCCATAGCACGTTGCACTCTTGCTGATGCCGCAACTGCAGCACGTGCACTGCGGCGTAAATTTGCATCATCAAAATTAGCTAAGCGATTTGCAGTAGCGCGAACTTCGCGACGCATCCTTCGTTCTTCCCAAGCCATAACTGATTCGTGTGCACCAAATCTTGTAAGTAGCGCACCGATTGCATCGCCATCACGGATAACTACGCGGTCGACACCGCGAACTTCGCGCGCTTTTGCAGTAATTCCTAAGCGTCTTGCTGCACCAACTAGCGCCAATGCGGCTTCTGGTCCTGGACATGTAATTTCTAAAGATGATGAACGACCTGGTTCAGTTAAAGATCCATGTGCAATGAAAGCGCCACGCCATGCAGATTCTGCATCGCAGATTGGTCCGTTTACGACTTGCGGCGGCAATCCGCGAATTGGACGATTATGTGAATCAACTAGACCAGTCTGTCTAGCAAGAGCTTCGCCGTCTTCAATTACGCGGATTACATATCGCGAGCCTTTTCTGATTCCGGAAGAGGAAATAACGGCTAAATCAGAATTATGGCCATATAAATCTGAAATATCTTTTCTTAAACGCCGAGCACTCTGTGCAGCATCCAATTCAACTTCAACCACAATCTTGCCCGCTGCAATATGCAATCCTCCAGCGAAGCGAACCAGAGCCGAAACTTCGGCTTTTCGGCAACAAGGTTTTGTTACCGGAAGACGAGTCAGCTCATCTTTAACGCTTGCAGTCATTGCCATATTGCGTTATTCAACACCAATTCGACTCGAATTTCATAAAGTTTGAAAAAATTATTGGAAATTCTGGAAATTATTGCTTTGAGGAGAAAATTGACTGAAATTCTCTACTTAATTTCTCAATATTGTGGTGAATTGCGCCAGGTGCACGCCTTAAATCTGCGGTAATAAGTGAGCCTCCATAACCTTCAACCACTGCTTCAAGGTTTGGTAAATCACGAATTCCGGATTGATCTGCAATCACAAAATCGAATCGAAGCGATGGTGCATATTGATTTAGCAATTGCAAATGCTCTTCTGGGGTGTAACCGGCAAATTCGTCACCACCTGCAGATGGATGGGCATCCAAATTTAGGAGAATTATCTTCTTCGCTTTACTTGCAGCTAGCGCATCTCTTTGCGCTGGCACCATTAGATGTGGCAGCACGCTAGTAAGCCATGATCCTGGTCCCATTGTTATGAAATCAGCAGAATCAATTGCACTAAGTGCTTCTGGTCTTGCCTGCGGATTTTCCGGAATAATTCGAATTGATTCTAAGCGACCTTTGGCAAGGGCAACTTCCTTCTGCCCTCTTACAACAATACGTCCTATAGAAGTTTGGAATGTACCTTCAATATCTAAAGGTGTCGATGCCATGGGTAATACCCGGCCAACAACTCTAAGCAGAGATCCAACTCGATCTAGCCCAGCGACAAAATCTCCATCACGATCCCAGAGCGCAGTTAATAGAAGATTTCCGACAGTGTGCTGATTTAAATTACCTTCACTTGTAAAGCGATATTGCAAAATTTCGGCCCAACTTCTGCCCCAATCATCATCAGAACAGAGCGCGGTAAGCGCCATACGTAAATCTCCTGGCGGAAGAATGTCGAACTCTTCTCTTAATCGTCCAGATGAGCCACCATTATCAGCAACGGTTACGATCGCAGTAATTTGATGAGTTAATTTTCTTAGCGCGCTTAAAGTTGCAGCAAGTCCGTGACCGCCACCTAGTGCGACCACCTTTGGGGTGGAAAAATCCAATTGCGCCATCGTTTATTTAATTACTCTCTGCCAACATCACGATGTACTGCATGAGCTTCAATCTCAAGTTTGCCATTCTCGCCAGAAATGTTTCCAGTAATTAATTTTGCTAGCTCTTCTGCAATCGCCACGCTTCGATGTTTACCACCTGTACAACCCACTGCCAATGTTATGTATCGTTTACCTTCACGAAAATATCCATCGCTTAATTTCTTCAACAAAGCTGCATAGCCAGTGACGGCTTCTTGGACTCCACTTTGTGAAAGGACATACTCACTAACTTCTTTGCTCTGGCCAGTCTTTGGTTTTAGCTCTGGCACCCAATGTGGATTTGGGATAAAACGACAATCAAAAACTAAATCTGCATCTACTGGAATTCCGTATTTATAACCGAAACTCAATACATTTATCCGCACCCCAGCTGTGCCATCTTTCTTAAAGAATTCAATGATGCGCTTTTCTAGTTGATGAACATTTAAATTGCTGGTGTCTATGACTTGATCTGCTTCAGCGCGAAATTCCTCTAATCGCGCGCGTTCTTTTTGAATTCCATCTACTACTCGCCCAGTACCTTGGAGCGGATGTGGACGCCTAGTCGATTCGAAGCGTTGTACCAGAGCTTGATCTGAAGCATCTAGAAAGAGAATACGGAATTTGGCGGAGCTCTTTTTTAAATTTTTAATCGCGCTACTTAAATCATCAAAATACTTACCACTTCTTACATCAACTACTGCGGCAATCTTTGGTGCATCAGCTGTTTCAAATAGATCTAAAACTAACGCCGGCGGCAAGTTATCAACTACATACCACCCAGAATCTTCTAGCGCATGGGCAACTGTGGAGCGCCCAGCTCCTGACATTCCAGTAACGAGCAATAGTTCGTGGCTCATGTGGCTATCTTCCTAGACCTGTCAAGAACTCTCAATTTCGCCGGTTTCCATATTAATTCTCTCTTGCGCAAGCTCTGCCAATAAGTGTGTGGAGATGACATTTGCTAGCTTCGCTCCAATTCCAGGAGTTAGCGCAATATCCTCAGGGCTCGCGCTTTTAATTGCAGAGACTGAACCATAGCGATCTAAAAGCGCCGCTCTTCTTGTTGGCCCTAAATCTTCGATCTCATCTAGGAGGGACTCCAACATGATTTTAGATCGTCGTGATCTATGGAAAGTTATTGCAAATCTATGAGCTTCATCGCGCGCTCTCTGCAATAAATATAAACCTTCGCTGTTACGGGGCATGATTACTGGATCTGGATCGCCAGGTAGCCAAAGTTCCTCTAATCTCTTTGCCAAACCAACAACGGCAATATCGGTAATTCCCAGTTCAAGTAGCGCCCGCTCTGCTGCGGCAACTTGAGGTGCGCCGCCATCGACCACTATTAAATTTGGTGCATATGCGAATTTCCCAACAGCTTCGCCAATCTCAACATTTTGATCAGCAAGCCACCGTTTCATCCGGCGAGTAATTACTTGATGCATCGCTCTGGTGTCATCGGGTGCGCTCTGCGTTTCAATTATGAATCTGCGGTAATCGCTCTTTTTTGGTTGTCCATCCTCAAAAACCACCATTGAAGCAACAACAGTAGTGCCAGAAGTATTGGAAATATCGAAACATTCTATTCGAAGTGGAGCTGAATCAAGTGCTAGCGCTTCTTGAATCTGGGTTAAAGCTTTACCGCTTACTGCGGCATCGTTTGCGCGCTTAGATAAATACTGAATTAAAGAATATCTGGCGTTGCGCTCTACTGTCTGAGAAAGTTCTAACTTCTCTCCGCGCTGCGGAACTTTAATCTCTACTTTTGCACCACGAATCTGACCGAGCAGATCTGGTAGACCAACTTCAAAATCTCGATTTACAATCAACTCTCCTGGTAAATCTCCTTCTGCATAAATCTCCATTAAAAAAGGTGTTAATTCATCATCACCCTCTAGGGTTTCATTTTGATTTAAAATCCAACTACGTGATCCACGAATCGCGCCACCACGAATTTTGAAAATGGATGCTGAAGTATGCAACCCTTCGCTATAGAGCGAAATTACATCGGCATTAATAGTTTCAGATAGTGCTGCTTCACTAGATTCTTGAGCTACGGTAAGCGCAGTTACCTGATCGCGTAGCCTAGCCGCACGTTCGAACTCCTCATTTGCTGCAGCTTCTGCCATCTCTTTTTCTAAAATGGAAATCAAATCGGTATTACCGCTAGATAAGAACTTATCCAATTTTTCTGCTAACTCTTTATGCTCTGCTTCACTTACCCACCCAACGCATGGTGCGGCGCACTTACCGATATCTCCTAATAAGCACTGCCGTTTTGTGGCTTTGGCTCGTTCGAAATTACCAGAAGAACAACTACGTACCGGGAAAACTTTTAAAAGAGTGTCATGGGTTGAACGTAACGCCCACGCTTGAATATACGGCCCGTAATACTTAATTCCTTTTCGTTTCTCTTGTCTAGTGATAAATAAGCGCGGAAATTTGTCATTTAAAGTTAACGCTAAGTATGGATATGACTTGTCGTCCCTAAATCTCACATTAAATGGCGGCTTGAATTGCTTGATCCAGGTGTATTCCAGCTGCAGAGCTTCTACTTCACCGCTTACTATCGTCCAATCAACCCGTACCGCTTCTGAGACCATCCGTTCGGTACGATCAGGTAAGCCGCTTAGAAAATATGTAGTTAAGCGATTCTTTAGGTTCTTTGCTTTGCCAACGTAAAGAACTTTTTCATCTTTATCGTAGAACCTATAAACCCCAGGCTCAGTGGGAATATTCTCCGGACGAAAATTTGCCGGCATTGTTATTTACTTTTCGCAGCTTTCTGACTGCGATTGCTAGTCAAAATTTCCTTAATGAATTGCCCGGTATAGCTCCCGCTAACTTTGGCAACATTCTCTGGAGTGCCTTCAGCGACAACTTTTCCGCCTCTAAATCCTCCTTCGGGACCCATATCGATAATCCAGTCGGCACTTTTTACAACATCTAAATTATGTTCAATAACAACTACGGTATTTCCTGTATCTACTAAGCGGTTTAGTACCACCAGTAATTTGCTCACATCTTCAAAATGAAGCCCTGTGGTTGGTTCGTCCAAAACATAAATCGTACGGCCAGTCGAGCGTCTTTGAAGTTCAGTAGCTAACTTAACGCGCTGCGCCTCACCGCCAGAGAGCGTTGGTGCAGACTGGCCTAATCGAACATACCCTAATCCGACATCGCATAGCGTCTTTAAATATCTAGCGATAGTCGGGACTGATTCAAAGAATCCATGCGCCTCTTCAATTGGCATATCCAAAACATCTGCGATGGTTTTGCCTTTGTAATGTACTTCCAATGTTTCGCGGTTATACCTAGCACCGTGACAGACTTCGCATGGCACATAGACATCGGGTAGAAAGTTCATCTCAATTGTGATTGTGCCATCGCCGGCACAATTTTCGCAGCGACCGCCCTTTACGTTAAAACTAAAACGCCCCTGCTGGTAACCACGCACTTTTGCCTCAGTAGTTTCGGCAAAAAGGGCACGAACTTTGTCAAATACTCCGGTATAGGTTGCAGGATTAGATCTTGGAGTTCTGCCAATTGGAGATTGATCAACATGAACAACTTTGTCCAAATTGTCTACGCCAGTTACGGTGCGATGGCGACCGGCAACCATACGTGCGCCATTTAATTTATTTGCCAGAGACACATAAAGAATGTCATTCACTAAAGTTGATTTGCCAGAACCAGAAACGCCAGTGACTGCCACAAATAAACCTAGCGGAATCTCGACATCAATATCCTTTAAGTTATTCTCTTTAGCGCCTTTAACAACCAATTTGCGCTTTGGGTCAACTGCTCTTCGTTTTGAAGGGATCGCGATAGCTTTGCGGCCAGAGATATAAGCACCGGTGATAGATTCTTTACTTTTAATAAGGTCCTCATAAGTACCGCTAACCACGACTTTGCCGCCATGTTCGCCTGCGCCAGGACCAATATCAACAACCCAATCTGCAGTTCGAATCGTCTCTTCATCATGCTCAACCACAATCAATGTATTTCCAAGATTACGAAGACGAGTCAAGGTATCAATTAACCTACGGTTATCTCTTTGATGTAATCCGATGCTAGGTTCATCAAGTACATAAAGCACACCAACTAACCCAGAGCCGATCTGGGTGGCTAAGCGAATTCGTTGCGCCTCTCCGCCAGATAGCGAACCAGCCGCGCGAGATAGAGTTAAGTAATCAAGGCCCACATCAAGTAGGAACCCTAAACGCTCGTGAACTTCCTTTAATACTCGTTCTGCAATCTTAGCTTCGCGGGCATTTAACTTTATGCCTTTTAGAAATTTAGCACATTCATCGATAGAAAATTCGCAAACTTCATAAATTGATTTGCCACCAATTGTTACCGCCAGAATCTCTGGCTTTAAACGTGCGCCTTTACAAACTGCGCATGGTATTTCGCGCATAAATGATTCATACTTATCGCGCGCGTAATCACTATCAGTCTCACCATGTTTACGATGGATAAATGGAATAACGCCTTCATATCCAGTTGAGTAATTACGAACACGGCCATAACGGTTCTTGTATTTGACGTGAACTTCATAGTCGTATCCATGCAAAACCGCAGTTTTTGCTTTTTCGCTGAGCTTCTTCCACGGAGTATTTACTGAAAACTTTAAATCCGCCGCTAAGCCCTCTAAAAGTCGCATGAAGTATTCGCTGCCGCTACTTGTGGACCAGAGCGCAATCGCACCTTCGCTGATTGATATCGAATCATCGGGAATTATTAGCTCTTCATCAACTTCCAATTTGGTGCCAAGACCAGTGCACTCCGGGCAAGCGCCAAAAGGCGAATTAAAAGAGAAAGACCTTGGCTCTAGCTCTTCGAAAGAGAGACCGCAATCATGACAAGCCAGATGCTCTGAGTAAGTCAGCTCCTCTTTATCAATTACATCCAAGACCACTATGCCGTTACCAAGTTTTAAAGCTGTCTCAATTGAATCGGTAATTCGAGATTTTGATTCTGCTTTAACTTGGAGACGATCCACCACAATTTCAATGGTGTGCTTCTCTTGTTTCTTTAATTTTGGCGGTTCTGATAATTGAATTACTTTGCCATCTACGCGCGCCCTAGAGAATCCTTGAGTAATTAACTCTTGCCAAACATCGGCAAATTCACCTTTTCTAGCGCGAACCATTGGCGCTAGTACTTGGAATTTCGTTCCAACTGGTAATTCTAGAATTTGATCAACAATTGCTTGTGGAGTTTGCCTGGCAACTTCCTTTCCACAATTAGGACAGTGTGGCCTGCCAGCTCGGGCAAATAAGAGACGTAAGTAGTCGTAAACTTCAGTGATTGTTCCTACGGTAGAACGTGGATTGCGATTCGTTGATTTTTGATCAATCGAAACTGCTGGCGATAAACCTTCAATGAAATCTACATCTGGCTTATCCATCTGGCCCAAGAATTGGCGGGCATAAGCTGAAAGAGATTCAACATAGCGACGTTGGCCTTCAGCGAAAATGGTGTCAAAAGCCAGCGAAGATTTTCCAGAACCAGAAAGACCAGTAAATACCACCAGCGAGTTTCGAGGCAGTTCGAGAGAGACATTCTTTAAATTGTGTTCGCGCGCGCCGCGAACAATCAATTTCTCATACTCTGCCAATTAATTTGCCTCTTCCATAGCTCTAAGTTCACGCTTTAAATCTTTGATCTCATCTCGAAGGCGCGCAGCCAATTCAAACTGTAATACACTGGCGGCGCTTCGCATTTGATCGGTGAGCGACTCTATCAATGCCAGCAGCTCTTGTCGCGGTAAATTTGCCAGGCTCTTAGTATGTAAGCCAATTGCGGGATTATCGCTTCTATTTTTACCCCTAGCACCAGCAATTAGCGACTCGGTATCAGCCTCTTCTTTAGCGATTAATTCAGTGATATCGGATATCTTTTTGCGAAGCGGTTGTGGATCTACGCCACGTTCTTGGTTGTATGCAATTTGTTTAGCACGGCGACGATTAGTTTCATCGATTGCTTTTGTCATCGAATCCGTCATGTTGTCGGCATACATGTGAACTTCACCTGAAACATTTCTCGCCGCTCTTCCGATTGTTTGAATCAATGATGTGGCAGAGCGCAAGAATCCTTCTTTGTCGGCATCAAGTATCGCCACCAAGGAAACTTCTGGCAGATCTAAACCTTCGCGTAAGAGATTGATGCCAACCAATACGTCATAATCTCCCAATCGCAATTCACGCAATAATTCAACTCGACGCAATGTATCTACTTCTGAGTGTAAATAGCGCACCCGAACTTTTCGTTCTTGAAGGTACTCTGTTAAATCTTCTGCCATTTTCTTAGTCAATGTGGTGACCAATACTCGCTCGTTGCGCTCAGCGCGTAGGTTTACTTCATTAAGTAGATCATCAATCTGGCCACGTACTGGTTTAATTACAATTTTCGGATCTACTAATCCTGTAGGTCTAATCACCTGTTCAACTACATGACCATTGGTTTTTTCCAATTCATATTTACCAGGCGTTGCAGAGAGATAAACCTTCTGTCCTACTCGCTCTAGAAATTCTGGAAATTTAAGTGGCCGATTATCTAGGGCGCTAGGGAGACGAAATCCATGTTCGACCAAAGTGCGCTTACGAGAAGCATCGCCTTCATACATAGCGCCGATCTGTGGAACGGTAACATGGCTTTCATCTATAACAACTAGAAAATCTTCTGGGAAGTAATCTAAGAGGCAGTTAGGTGCGCTACCTGGCTCGCGATCGTCTAGATATCTAGAGTAGTTTTCAATGCCGCTACAGAATCCCAGTTGTTGCATCATCTCCATATCAAAGGTAGTGCGCATACGAAGGCGCTGAGCTTCAAGCAATTTATTCTGCTTCTCAAATTTACTTACCTGCATTTCCATATCAGCTTCAATTTCAGCTAAAGCGCGTTTTATAGTCTCTGGTCCAGCAGCGTAGTGCGTGGCAGGAAAGATATACATCTCTTCTTCATCGCGAATGATTTCTCCGGTAAGTGGATGCAAAGTAGTGATTCGCTCAATTTCATCGCCAAACATTTCAATGCGAAGCGCAAGTTCTTCGTACATGGGAATGATTTCGATAGTGTCTCCACGCACTCTGAAAGTTCCTCGTTCGAAAGCCAGGTCATTTCGCTTATATTGAATATCGACAAACTTACGAAGCAAGGTATTGCGATCAATCTCATCGCCAACCCTTAGACGCACCATTCGGTCTACATATTCTTGCGGAGTACCAAGTCCATAAATACAAGAGACTGTCGCCACCACAATAACATCGCGACGAGTTAATAAAGAATTTGTGGCCGAATGGCGCAAGCGCTCTACTTCAGCATTTACGCTGGAATCTTTTTCAATGAAAGTGTCAGTTTGAGGCACATAAGCTTCAGGTTGATAATAATCGTAATAACTAACGAAATACTCCACCGCATTGTTTGGAAATAGTTCACGGAATTCATTAGCTAACTGAGCGGCAAGTGTTTTGTTATGTACCAATACCAAGGTTGGCCGTTGAAGTCTCTCTATTAACCAAGCCGTGGTCGCAGATTTTCCTGTTCCTGTTGCGCCAAGTAAAACGACATCTTCTTCGCCGGCATTGATCCGTCTAGCCAACTCTTCGATTGCTTCAGGTTGATCTCCTGCAGGCTGATAGTCAGCAACTACCTGAAAAGGCGCAACCTTGCGCTGTAGATCAGTTACTGGCCGCATCTAACTTTTCCCAAATAGCTTCAACTTTTCTAAGCAGATCTTCTTGTGAACCATCGTTTTCAATCACAATATCAGCAACTGCTCTACGTTCGTCAGGAGTTGCTTGATTTGCAATTCTCTTATCGATTTCAGTTGGGTATAACCCGCGTTCTTTTAGTCTTTCAATCCGCTCTTCAAGTGGTGCTTCAACAGTTATAACCAGATCAAATTTTGCTGCAGCATTAGTTTCGACCAATAAAGGAATTTCATAAATTAAGATTTCATCGTCTACTAAGGATTTGCGAGCCTCAGCGAGTGCAGCTTGAACTTTTGGATGAATGATGTTCTCTAGAATTTTACGTTTGGCAGGATCCGAGAAAACTATTTCGCCTAATTTCCTTCGATCGATATCGCCATCTTTTAGAATGCCATCGCCAAAGGCGACTACCACCTCATCAAAACCAGCACTGCCACGTTCGATGGCAGCTCGAGCTAATTGATCAGCATCAATAACTTGCGCACCTAAAGTAAAGAAGTAATTGGCAACTAGTGATTTACCGGCGCCAATGCCTCCGGTTAGTGCTATTACCTTCATATTAGAACCCTATCGGTATTAAAAAAGCCCCGTGAATATTCACGAGGCTTTTTTAAGTAATTAATTAGTTACTTGATTAATTTTTGAATTACTCGGCTGGAGTTGCTTCAGCAGTTTCTGCTGCTTTAGCCGCTTCTTTCTGTTTCTTGTGTGCCATGAAGCGTGCTTGAGCTTCAGCGTATTGGCGCTCCCACTCTTCGCGTTGCGCTTCGTAACCTGGCTTCCATTCCTGAGCATCTGCATCAAATCCTTCCGGATAGATGAAGTTGCCTTCGGCGTCATAGCGAGCTGGCATGCCGTACTGTGTTGGATCGAACGCCTCAACTTCGATCTCCGCACCTTCGTTTGCTTGCTTTAGTGAAAGCGAGATACGACGACGCTCTAGATCGATATCAATGATCTTTACAAATAGTTCGTCGCCTACTTGTACAACCTGCTCTGGAATTTCAACATGGCGCTCAGCAAGCTCGGAGATATGTACCAAGCCTTCGATTCCTTCGTGTACGCGAATAAATGCACCGAATGGAACTAACTTAGTTACTACACCTGGCACCACAGTATTTATGGTGTGAGTGCGAGCAAATGCTTGCCATGGATCTTCTTGAGTTGCCTTTAATGACAATGAAACGCGTTCGCGCTCAAAATCAACTTCGAGAACTTCAACTGTTACCTCGTCGCCAACTTCTACAACTTCAGAAGGGTGATCAATATGCTTCCAAGATAGCTCAGAAACGTGAACCAAACCATCAACGCCGCCAAGATCGACGAATGCGCCGAAGTTAACGATTGATGAAATCACGCCAGTACGCACCTGTCCCTTTTGAAGCTGGTTCAAGAAGGTAGTACGTGATTCTGATTGAGTCTGCTCTAAGTATGCACGACGAGAAAGAACAACGTTATTACGATTCTTATCTAATTCGATAATACGTGCTTCAACAGTTTTACCGATATATGGTGAAAGATCGCGAACCCGACGCATCTCTACTAAAGATGCTGGTAGGAAACCGCGTAGTCCGATATCAACAATCAAACCACCTTTTACAACTTCGATGACAGTTACGGTTACGACTTCGTCGCGTTCCTTCTTGCCTTCGATTTCGCCCCATGCCTTTTCATACTGAGCGCGCTTCTTTGAAAGAATTAAACGGCCTTCTTTATCTTCCTTCTGAAGAACTAGGGCCTCAATGCTCTCTCCAACCTTGACCAATTCATTTGGATCAACGTCGTTGCGAATAGATAATTCGCGAGATGGGATAACACCCTCTGTCTTATATCCGACGTCTACTAGAACTTCGTCGCGATCTACCTGGACGATTACGCCAGAAACTAGATCACCGTCATTGAAATTTCGGATTGTGCCTTCGATTGCGGCTAGAAAATCTTCTGCTGAGCCGATGTCATTGATTGCAATTGAGCTCAGTTTATTTGATGTGGTCAAGATACTCCGTAGGGATTAATTTAAGTAGTAGGAATGGGTGTTAATGGATTTAACACTCAACTTGCGAAGGGCAAGTTTATGGGTGGCTCTAACAATGGGCAAATTAGCTAAATTTGGTGAGAAATCCACGCGTAAATGATTTAGGCTAGTGGGAGAAATGAAGCAATATTTAGAATTATTAAAGATTCCACTAGCCCGAAACCTCTTAATCGCAGCTACCCCGGCACGTATGGCCTATTCAATGATTGGCCTAGCAATTTTCTTTAAGACTGAAAGAACTTTAGATTCAATTCCATTAGCAGGATTAGCGCTTGGATTAAATGCGCTAGCAGGTTCATTAACTGCCGGAATTCGTGGCAGCATCATTGATCGCTTTGGACAAAAATGGCCGATCAGGATTTTAGTTCCCGGTTATGCAATTGGAATCATTGCACTAAATATTGCATCTACAAAAACTGAAATTCTAATTTGGGCATTTGTACTTGGAGTATCTGCTCCACCAATCAACTTATCCGTGCGCCCACTTTGGAAACAGATTGTTGGCGAAAAATTGGTCCGAAATGCCTACGGCTTAGATACCGCGGTGATGAATAGCGTTGGTGTAATTGGCCCAGCAATCGCCACTACAGTTTCACTATCTTCTCATCCTGGATACGCCCTTGGATTCTGTTCTGCGCTAATGATTCTTGGTGGTATCGGACTAGAGATCACAATTAATCACCGAAAT
>JBPCTD010000071.1:0-20167 GCA_051006515.1 Candidatus Nanopelagicaceae bacterium
CGAAGTTCGCGCGGAACTCTCAAAATATCCTGTTAAAACCAGGCTTTCATTGACCGGAACGCTGGTAGTAGCGCGCGATTTAGCGCATGCCAAAATTAAAGAGTTGCTTGATTCAGGCAAAGAGATGCCAGATTATTTACAGAAGTACGCAGTCTATTACGCAGGACCTGCAAAGACTCCGACTGGTTATGCCTCTGGATCATTTGGACCAACGACAGCAGGTCGCATGGATTCGTATGTTGATTACTTCCAATCAAAGGGCGGATCGTTTGTGATGCTGGCAAAGGGCAATCGCTCAAAGCAAGTAACTGAAGCATGTAAAAATAATGGCGGCTTCTACTTAGGTTCGATTGGTGGACCAGCTGCTCGCCTTGCTCAAGATTGCATTAAGAAAGTTGAAGTAATTGATTTTGAAGAGTTAGGTATGGAAGCGGTTTGGAAGATCGAAGTTGAAGATTTTCCAGCGTTCATCGTCGTTGACGATAAAGGAAATGATTTCTTTGCCGAAACAGCTAAACCGTTAAAGATTGGTAATCGGCCAGAGATTTAAATATTTAAATTAGTAAGCACCGCGTGCGCTATGGCGTGCGAGCGCTCGGCATGGATTTTGGTAACGCTTATCGATGTAGTTAAGACCCCAACGAATCTGTGTCACTGGGTTGGTGCGCCAGTCAGAACCAATTGATTCCATTTTGATCGCTGGGTAGGCCTGCGGAATTCCGTGAGCGCCGGAGCGATAGTTATGTGCTTTGTAATTCCAATGAGATTCGCGGGTCCAAAGTCTTACTAAGCATTGTTGGTGAGTGGTATTCCAACGCTTGTATTCGGCGCGAATGATTCGAATCGCTACCTCTTGAGCTCCCTTTGGAGTTCTTGCCAATTCAATCTGGCGGGCGGCAAAAGAAACTGCGCGAAGATCAATCGCGCTGACTTTGGTATTGAAATCGAAAGAGGCGTAAAGCGCTGCGACCTGTTTATCTGGGTTATCGCCCTCTTCGTGATCGGCGGCGATAAGCGCGCTCTCCTTTTTGACATCCGGCAGCGTTAGCTGGGAGGTCATTGGAAACTCAAGTCCATAGGAACTTGGGGTGGCGCAGGAGATAAAAATGAATGAAGCGACCAATAGCCAGGTTGCCCGAGCGCGACCTACAAGCGGTCGTCGAGTTAGCGCTTCAAATTTCATAGGCAAAGGCTTTCAATCACCCCCGACATCGGCAAATTCCGACCCGCACAGCTGTGGAAAAAACTTTCTCCACAGGTCATTCCTTAAGGGAAAACCGCAGGTCAGAACGGGGTATGTCCGATATGCACCACTTTGTCGGTGTGAGATTTTTAGGGTTACATCACACTAAATCGTTAAAGCGCGATTGGCCCTTCAAGTAGCTCCGTGACCAAAGCTGCGATCTGCGAGCGCTCGCTACGGGTCAAAGTCACGTGGGCAAAGAGCGGGTTGCCCTTTAAAGTCTCGACGACTGCAACCACACCATCATGGCGGCCGACTCTTAAGTTATCGCGCTGGGCAACATCGTGGGTCAGAACCACCCTGGAGTTCTGGCCGATACGAGAAAGTACTGTCAGCAAGACTCCTCGTTCAAGGGACTGCGCCTCATCGACGATCACGTAGGAATCATGGAGTGAGCGACCGCGGATATGGGTAAGCGGCAGAACTTCAATCAAGCCGCGGGCGATGATTTCATCGATAACTGGCTGGCTAACTAGCGCGCCTAAAGTATCGAAGACCGCCTGAGCCCAAGGAGACATCTTCTCCCCTTCGCTACCTGGCAGATATCCAAGTTCTTGTCCGCCAACTGGATAGAGCGGACGGAAGATCACAACTTTTTTATGTTGGCGCCGTTCCATTACTGCTTCAAGTCCGGCTGCAAGTGCCAATGCAGATTTGCCAGTGCCAGCGCGACCACCTAAAGAGATGATTCCAATTTCCGGATCCAAAAGTAAATCAAGTGCGACGCGTTGTTCGGCGCTTCTGCCATGCAAACCAAATGCAGTGCGATCGCCACGAACTAATTGCAATTCTCCGCTAGAAGTAATTCTGGCAAGTGCGCTTCCTTTTTCAGAGTGCAGTACCACGCCAGTATTTACTGGAAGTTTTTCAGGGAATTCATGATGAGTGCGATCATGGGCATAAAGTTCATCGATAACTTTTCCTGGGACTGTTGCTTCTGTCATTCCAGTCCAACCAGAAGTCAATACCAGTTCGGCACGATACTCTTCGGCCTCAACGCCAACTGATGATGCTTTTACTCGAAGCGGTAAATCTTTAGTCACTAATACAACATCTTTGCCATCTGCCATTAAATTTTTAGCGATAGCTAAAATTCTAGAATCGTTGGTGCCATCTCGTAAGAATCCTTGAGGCAGCGAACTTAAATCTGTGTGGTTTAATTCAACAGATAAAGTGCCACCTTCTTTGGTGATTGGAATTGATTGATCTAATCGACCATTAGAAATTCGAAGTTCATCTAAAAATCTAAGTGCACCGCGTGCGAAGAAACCTAATTCGGGATGATCTCGTTTGGTTTCCAACTCGCCGATAACTGCAATTGGAATAACAACTTCATGTTCGGCAAAACGTTTGAGAGCTTGGGGGTCCGCCAGCAATACGCTGGTATCTAATACGTAGGTCTTTTTGAATTTCCGCTTTGACTTAGATTCAGACAAACCCTGCTCGATTCTTTAGTTGTAACGAGAACGGGGAAAGCAGGTAAAAAGTTACGCTGAGGTTTAGACATTTCGGGCACGACACGCCCCAACGCGTGGTGAAATCTAGCTGCCGAATCTGCGCTGACGTTGGGCGTAGGCCCTAAGCGCGCGTAGGAAATCGACGCGACGAAAATCTGGCCAGAAGGCTTCGCAGAAGTAGAACTCAGAGTGGGTGGATTGCCAGAGTAGAAATCCACCCAAGCGCTGCTCGCCTGAGGTACGAATCAATAAATCTGGATCGGGTTGGCCAGCGGTGTAAAGAAATTTTGAAATTACTTCATCATTTAAATCAGCGGCAGCTTGTTCAATTGAAGCGCCTTTTTCGTGTTCAGAATGTAAATAAGACTTAATGGCATCAACGATTTCGCGGCGGCCGCCATAACCGATCGCCACATTTACATCCATTCCAGATGTGGTAATTGCTGGCAACTTTTTAAATTGTTCTGACATCCAATCTGGCAATACATCGAGTGCGCCTACTACCTTCACGCTCCAGCGTTTAGTTTGACGCAGTTCTTCAACTAGGTTGGCAATAATTTTTAGTAGCTCTTCTAGCTCTTCTGCGCTTCGCTTAAAGTTATCAGTAGATAGCAACCAGATTGTTACGATTTTTACTTCAGCGACTTCACACCATTTCAGGAATTCCAGAATTTTATCTGCACCAGCCTGATGGCCAATTTTTGTATCAATTGTCTTCTCTTTAGCCCATCTGCGATTTCCATCGACAATGATCCCGATGTGATGCGGGGTCTTTGAATAATCGAGCTTACGAAGTAAACGCTTCTCATACCAAGGGTAAATCAGACCCTTGATTGCGTTCTTTAGAAACTTGAAATTCAACTAACGATACTTCTTTACTACATACCGTTCTGCCCAAATCGAGGCAATCGGTAGCGTACCCGCAAGAATCAAACCCAATATATGGCTAGTTTTCCAGCGTTTAGCTACCGCAAATTGAATCGAAAAGAGCACATAGATTGGATATAGATATCCGTGAACAATCGGAATCCAGATTGTTGATTGATGTAAGTTTTCATTGTCTAGCAAATATTTTGCTGGCATATACACAAACCAGAGCAACAGCGACATTACACCGGCGACTAGCGCCATAAAGCGGAATCTACCTAGAAGATCAAATTTCACAGCGCTACTTTATCTCTTTCCGACTTTTTTTCAGTTCTACGCTGATAGATCATCAAGAAAATTGCAGTTACCGCAAAAAGGGACCAGATGACGACATATGAAATATGTTGCCAGTAGTAACCCGGTACCTTCTTAAATTCAAATGGCACCGGAATAAAACCTGAAGATGGATCTTCGCTGATTGCTTGAATATATGGTGCATAAAGAGGCAATTCAGTTTTAGTTACAAATAGAGCGCTATCAACTCTACTTATTTGTTTGCCGATATTTTCAGCGGCATCTCTGCTTTGTTGTGGCAAAAGATAGCCAATTACATTTACTTCACGATTAGAAATCGGTGCTTTCATTTTGTAACCACGCACTACCAAAATCATCGCGTTATCTCTGGTTTGAAAAAGACCAACGCTCCAGCTACGACCACCTTCTTGATTGGGTAGAGTCCAATTGCTCACAAAATTTCCAGAGACTGAAACTTTGCGGCCAACTTGCTCATCAGTAATTGACTTAGCCGGAGCAGTTAATGAATCCAGTGGCACAACAGTTGGATCAATCTTTGGTGGATTTTTTACATCTTCTGCGCGATTCCATTGCCAATTAGCAAGTGAAAGGAAGATTGCCACCAATAGTGCAGTCGCCATCCACTGCCAGAATCGCTTCATTTAAAAAAATTTACTGATCTTCAGAATCTTTGCGCACGTTTGTTAAGCGCTTATAGAAACTACGAAGCAGGAAAACCACTGAAAGTGTTAGCGCAATCATGGTTAATGAACCTGCAACGCCCATATCAAAGCTTGTCCTCATAGTGAGAGAATACCGCTTGTGAACCGGGATGATAAATCTGAAGAGCTTTTAGACATGGATGACCGCTATGGTCGTAAACCCACTACTGGCAAATTCGTTGGCAAAGCATTTATAGTCACTTTGGTTTTAGCGCTATTTGCTTGGTTACTTTGGGCTGCTAACTTTCACTCTGATCCTGCTGTTAGAGTAAATTTAATTTCATTTAAGGCTGTCAATGAAAAATCGATAGGTATCAATTTCCAAGTGATTCGTCGTGATCCTGCAAATGAAGTTGAGTGCAGATTAATTGCAGTGGATATCGATAAGTACATCGTAGGCGAACAAACTGTGCGGGTCCCAGCAGGTAAAAAGAACGAGAAGATAAGCGCAGTAATCCCTACTCGTTCGCTATCTGTATCCGCTTCGGTTTCCCGTTGCGTTGTAACAAGTTAAACTTCATCCTCTTATGACACAGACTTGGTTAACTCAGGAAGCTGCAGATCGACTTGCAGCGGAGCTGGCAGAGCTCGAAGGTCCGCGTCGCGCTGAAATCGTAAAGAAGATTGAATCAGCACGCGCTGAAGGTGACTTGAAAGAAAATGGCGGCTACCACGCAGCTCGTGAAGAGCAAGGCAAGAATGAAGCGCGCATCAAACAGTTAAAACATATGTTGGAGCATGCAGTAATTGGTGCACCACCTGTAGGTGAAGCTGGCGTAGTTGGCCCAGGGATGATTGTCACAGTTGATTTTGCAGGCGATGAAATGAAATTTCTTTTAGGTTCACGCGAAATTTCTTCTGGCGATTTAGATGTCTACTCTGAGAAATCTCCACTTGGTAGCGCAGTTAATGGCAAGAAAGTTGGCGAAACTGTGGCGTACACCGCACCTAATGGGAAAACTTTCCAAGTAGCGATACTTGAAGCAAATCCATTCGCTTAATCACAAATTTGATGTTCCGCTAAACATTAAAAGTAAATTCTCAGGCTTTAAGCGCTGCAAGTATTAGTGAATCACGCGTCTAAGGGATAACCTACCCCTTATGTCTAAAGATAATCCGACTAAAGATAATCCTAAAAGCGCAATGAAAACTGAACATACCCACCGTGAAATTCTGATCATCATGGGTGGCTTGATGACTGGGCTTCTCCTTGCCGCCTTAGATCAAACTATTGTTTCTACTGCCCTAAAGAATATTGTCGAAGAATTTGACGGTTTAAATCATTACACCTGGGTTGTTACGGCTTATCTACTTACTTCAACTGCTGCGACTCCTTTATACGGCAAGATCTCTGATCTCTATGGTCGTCGTGTAGTTTTTCAGTTTGCCACAATCGTATTTTTAATTGGCTCCGCACTTGCTGGTGCTTCGCAGAATATGACGCAGTTAATTGCTACTCGTGCGCTACAAGGACTTGGCGCCGGCGGTTTGATGGCGCTTACTTTCGTAATTATTGGAGACATTGTTCCGCCACGTGAGCGCGGTAGATATCAGGGTTATTTCGGAGCTGTTTGGGGTCTTTCTTCTGTAGCTGGTCCGCTACTTGGTGGCTACTTCTCTGATCATGCCAACATTCTAGGAATTACCGGCTGGCGTTGGATTTTCTACATCAATATTCCGTTTGGTTTGCTCTCATTAGTTGTCACTTCTGCCGTTCTACACATTCCAAAAGTTAAACGCGAGCACTCCATTGATTATCTAGGTGCTATTTTGCTAGTCGGTTCAGTTGTACCTATTCTCTTGACTCTCTCGGTTTATGGGCCAGAACATGGCTGGAAAGATAGCCGCACCATTCTTTATCTGGTAATTGGCTTGATAATCGCAGCGCTCTTTGTGATGCAGGAAAAGCGCGCTAAAGAACCAATCTTGCCGCTACATTTATTCAAGAATCACACATTCAATATAACTTCACTTCTTGGTGCAGTAATTGGTGCTGGCATGTTCGGTGCCATCGTGATGTTACCTCTTTACATGCAGGTCGTTAAGGGTTACACCGCATCAGATGCTGGCATTAAATTGATTCCGTTGATGCTTGGAATCTTAACCATGTCAATTTTCAGCGGTAAATCAATTTCAAAACATGGTCATTACAAGCGCTTTCCATTGACTGGAACTGCACTTATGACACTTGGATTATTACTAATGACAAGGCTCGAAATTAATACTCCCTATTGGCAAGTAGCGCTAAACGCTGTCTTAATTGGAATGGGCCTTGGACTTTCTATGCAAACCATTGTGATTGCCCTGCAGAACTCAGTTGATATGCGCGATATGGGAGTAGCTACTTCATCCAATACCTTCTTCCGCTCGCTAGGTGCAGTATTTGGAACTGCGCTATTTGGTTCGATTCTCACCAACCGCATCGGACATTATCTACAGCAAGGATTCGTTGATCTGGCAAGTAAGAATCCAGATCTAGCCGCTAACTTTGATTCTGGAAAAATCCAGACACTTACAAACAATTCAGCACTCATTAAAACTTTGCCGGCAGAAGTTCAAACTACGGTGCTGCAAGCATTCGTTAACTCATTCCATGTGGTCTTCTATGCCGCAGCTCCAGTCACGCTTCTAGGTTTTGCTTTAGCGATGGCGCTTAAAGAACTTCCACTTCGTACCAATGAGGATTACAAAAAAGCCAAGGAAGATGCAGCGGGCGAACAATTCAGTTAAGACGCTAGAAACCTGGCGACTATTACCTAAAGAGGTTCAGACTTTAATTGTTGCCTCTTTCTTTGTAGCAGTTGGTTTTGGCGTCATCGTTCCAGCAATTCCTATTTATTCACGTTCATTTGGGGTAAGTGCGGCTGCAGTTGGTTTTGTCGTCTCTACCTTTGCCATCATGCGCTTTATTAGCGGCCTCTTTTCAGGCAAATTGGTAAATAGATTCGGTGAACGCCATGTTTTTTCAGTCGGCGTCTTAATGGTGGCAATCTCGGCATTTCTATCAGGAATAGCGGAGAATTATTGGCAACTGCTTACCTTTCGAACCGCTGGCGGCTTGGGTTCTTCTATGTTCTCGGTTGCTGCTAGCTCTGTAATTTTTAAATCTATCTCACCTGAATTACGCGGTCGTGCACAATCTATATATAACGGAACTTTCTTAATTGGCGCTGTCGCCGGACCTGCAATCGGTGGCACTTTGATGAGTATCTCTTTGCGCGCACCATTCTTCGGTTATTCAATAATGCTTTTAATCAGCGGTTCTATTGCATATAGATATTTGAAAGCATCTCATCTTCAACCAGAGAATAATAAAGCTGACGAAATGTCCATCAAGGATGCGTTAAAGCTTCCAGCATTTAGAATCGCATTTGTAACTTCATTTATGTTTGGTTTAGCTATTTTGGGTCCGCGTTTATCAATTATCCCGCTCTTTGTAGTCGAAGAGCTAAAGGGCAGCAATACTTTAGTTGGTTTTGTTTACACCCTTGCCGCTTTAATTCAAGGAACTTTCTTGATGCGCGCTGGGCGATTATCAGATCATCGCGGCCGACGGTTTGTACTAAAGATGGGATCTTCTATCACTTGGCTAGGTCTGGCCATGTTCCTATTTGCTGGACACAAATCTGTTTTTATCATTGCAATGATGGTTATTGGATTTGGTACGGCATTTTTATCTACTACTCCATCAGCAATCGTGGCTGATGTGATTACCGGTAAAAGCGGCAAAGTTATTGGTTTCTTTCAAATGGCTGGAGATGCCGGAATGATTGTCGGGCCGATCTTAAGTGGCTTTCTAGCTGATGCTTATAGCTTTGAAGCGGCATTTGCCGCCACGCTAGCTATCTATTCGATAACAGTATTACTAGCGTGGCGGTTGCCTGAGACTTTAGTCGCGACGGAGGATTGAAAGAAGTCGCAATACCTCTAAGTAAAGCCAGATTACGGAGACCATCATTCCGAAACCTACGCGCCAAGATTCTTGTTGTGGCACGCCAACTGCAACTGCTTTTGCGGCCTGATCAAAATCCATTGCTAAGAAGAAGGTAGCAAGGCCAACGCCAAATAGCGCAACAAATGGACCAAAAGTTCCGTTAAAAATAAAGTTACCACCAAAAATATTGATGACACCTAATACCAAGTAACCGATGATTGCAGCGAATGCAAACTTAGTTGCACGTGCAGTGATTCGAATACGTCCGGTGCGATATGCAAATAGCACACCGACGAATGCACCTGCTGTTGCAAGTAGCGCTTGGCTTACGATTCCTGGATAGCTGGCTTCATAAACTCTTGAGATTGTGCCAAGAACAATTCCTTGCAAACCTGCATAAACCAAAATTAATGCTGGTCTAACTTTTCTGGAAAATGCAATTACCATTCCAAGTACTAGTGCAACTACAAAGCTACCAAGTAGCACTGCGCCACCTAAAGCAACTTGCCAAGCAAATGCTGAGGTAATTACCAAAAGACCAAAGAGCATCGCGGTACGAGTTACTACATCGTCCATTGTCATGCGACCGGTCTGCAATGAAGATGCAGCAGGTGCGTTATAAAGATCTTCTAACTCTTTGCCTTCGACTGCGTCGTAGCTGGTGCTGTAACCAGTTCGGCCAACATTCGGATTTCCCATTGATGCATAGCCGCGGCCATTACGTCCGTAGCGGCTAAGGATTGGGTTACTGCTCTCCATTTGTAACTCCTTTTAGAGCTTTTTTGTTTATTCCTGGTGGAATCGTTAGATGCCCCGACACCGTAAAAACACTCTTTGAAAGCTACTTATTCCAAAGCCGTTTATGGTGCCCTTGGTGGGGGTCGAACCCACACTGGAAGGATTTTAAGTCCTCTGCCTCTGCCGTTGGGCTACAAGGGCGCTATATCAACTGCGCAAATCTACCTGCTTTTTTGAGCGCAGAATCCAACATCCCTTCGGTCAATTTGCCGGTAAAGGTGTTCTGCTGGCTTGGGTGGTAGCTGCACATTATTAAATACTTCACACCCTGGTGTTCATATTTGATCTCAACGCCATGTCCGAAAGTGCTCTTTGGAATTACATGTCCCCGCAACTTCAAATTCTTGATGAGGGCATCAAATGCAAATTTACCCAAAACCACATATGCGCGGACTGTATCCATTGTTAAATCAAGTTCAGTATGTAGCCAATGCGAGCAGGTGTCGCGCTCTTCATTATTTGGCTTGTTATCTGGTGGTGCGCAGCGAACCGCACAAATGATTCGGGTGCCTTTTAACTTTTGACCGTCATCGCGTGAAGTGCTGGTAGAAATTTTTGCAATGCCAATTCGATGCAATGAACCAAATAACCAATCACCGGAAGAATCTCCAGTGAAGATGCGACCAGTTCGATTTGCGCCATGTGCGCCTGGCGCTAAGCCAACAATTAATAACTTCGGTTTCTCTGCACCAAAACCAGGTACCGCTTTACCCCAATACTCTTGATCTTGATATGACTTACGCTTTGTTACTGCAACCTCTTCGCGCCATTCAACAAGCCTTGGGCACTTTTTGCATTTAACAATTGCTAATTCAAGTTCAGCCAAAGTTCTAATTTTGATTGCCAAGGCTCCACGCAATTCCATCCAAAATATCGGATTCGCTGGCGATAAATTCTTTTACTCCAGTTGCTTTGATAATTTCATCAAGCACCAACGAACCTGCACCAATTACATCGACTCTGCCAGGATGCATATAGCCAAGTGCAGCGCGTTCTGATCTGGTCATCTTTAAAAACATCTCTGAAACTTCATGAGTTTGCGCTGCGGAGATACGAGATAAATGAATTGAATAACGATCGTATTGTGGAAGAGCAAGCGCTGCCGCTGCCACTGTTGTTGCAGTACCAGCAACAGCTACTAATGATTTTGCAGCGCGAATATCTACGACTTCAGCTGCGGTTGCAATAGCGCTTTGAATATCAGCTCTCGCTGCATTAATTTCAGTTGCAGAAGCTGGGTCATTAGAGAAATGGCGCTCGGTCATACGTACACAACCGATATTTACACTGCGCGCTGCGATAACTGATCTATTTCCCAATACAAATTCCGTAGAACCGCCGCCAATATCTACGACTAAAAATGGTGCCAGAGAATCAGGCAACTCTTTTGTAGCACCCATAAATGAAAGATGCGCTTCTTCTTCGCCGCTAATTACCTCTGGCTCAATGCCCAATCGTTCTATAACGCCACTAATAAATAATTCGCGATTCGTGGCATCTCTAGTTGCACTTGTTGCACAGAATCTAATTCGTTCGACGCCTCTGCGTGAAATTTCTGAGGCATATTTATCAACTGCTGCCAAAGTCCGTTCGATGGCATCGGGATGAAACTGGCCAGATTTATCGACACCTTGTCCCAAGCGAACAATTTCCATATCCCGTGAAACTTCATGAAAATTAGCACCACTTACATCTGCAATTAATAATCTAATTGAATTAGTACCGCAATCGATCGCTGCTACTCGCATGGATTGTCTAACCACCACTTTGGTAATTTAGCTAAAGCTTCATCTCCCAGAGGGTTTACACCTGGTTCTGTAGATAAAGAATGCGCAACTAAAGAATGTAAACACTTAACACGTTCTGGCATCCCGCCTGCACTGATGCCATCAATCTCCGGGACTGAGATCTCAAGTTCTTTAGCAAGCACATTTCGCTCCGCTAAATAGTCTTCGTGAGCTGCAGCGTATTCACCTGCAAGTTCTGGATCAATTTGTAAACGATCATTCATCTCTTGCATTAAGCCGCCATTTTCCAAAGTAGAAATTGCGCCAGTTAACTTTGGACAAGTTGCGTAATAAAGTGTTGGAAAAGGCGTGCCATCATTTAGCCGTGGCGGAGTTTTAATTACTGCTGGTTTTCCACATGGACAACGATATGAAATTTCATGTACATCTCTAGGGTCACGCTGTAACTGTCGGCCAATACAAGCTAGATCCGCCTCTGTGGGGAAGCGCTCCATTACTTATCTTTTCCTGATTCGGTAATCGTGGCAATCAATCTGGAATACCAAGGAACGCCAGATGGAATATTTGATGCGACTTGATTGGAATTGTCTTCGCCTTCTAAAGTCACAGGATTTGTCAGAATGTATTGGCGTTCACCCGGTAATACGAAATGCAACCTACTTCTTGCCTGCGACTTAATGTAATTTGGATCATTCCAAAGTTCTAACTCTTTACGTGCCTCTTCCAAAGCAGTTTGATTTGCTTTTACTTGCGCACTTAACAAATTAATCTGTGCACGTTGCGCAAAATATTTCTGCAATGGTGAGCCAAGTAGTAGCACTAAAGTAAAAGAGACAGTAGCTACCATAAGAAAACGAGATGCTTTATCTACTCGCTTTCTGCGATAGCTGCTCCTTCTACGAGACAACTTGAACCTTTAGCCCTTAAAGCGAGGAAATGCGCCGCGACCTGCATAGCGCGCACCTTCGGCGAGTTCATCTTCGATGCGAAGTAATTGGTTGTACTTAGCTACACGTTCGCTTCTAGCTGGTGCACCAGTTTTGATTTGGCCACAATTTGTAGCAACAGCAAGATCAGCGATGGTGACATCTTCAGTTTCGCCTGAGCGATGGCTCATCATGTTGCGATAGCCAGCACGATGTGCCAATTCCACTGCATCAAGAGTTTCAGTTAAAGAACCAATTTGATTGACCTTTACCAACATGGCATTTGCAGTTCCTGATGCGATTCCACGTGCTAAGCGCTCTGGATTTGTAACAAATAAATCATCGCCTACTAATTGAACTTTTCCGCCCAGTTCCTTTGTAATTGCAGCCCAACCATCCCAATCATCTTCATTTAATGGATCTTCGATTGAAACCAAGGGATAAGCAGATACTAATTCTGCGTAGTAAGAGATCATCTCTGCAGAAGTTAATTGCTTTCCTTCAAATGCATATTTTCCATTCTCATAAAACTCTGTTGCTGCAACATCCATCGCAAGTGCAATCTCTTTACCTGCTTTGAATCCCGCCAAATCCACTGCTTCTAGGATTAAATCTAATGCGGCACGGTTGCTATCTAAATTTGGTGCGAAACCGCCTTCGTCACCAATGCTGGTAGCAAGACCACGCTTCTTTAAAACAGATTTCAATGAGTGATAAATCTCCGCACCCCAACGAAGTGATTCTTTGAAAGTTTCTGCGCCAATTGGTGCCACCATGAACTCTTGAATATCAACATTGGTATCGGCGTGAGCACCGCCATTTAAAATGTTCATCATTGGTACTGGCAATACATGTGCATTGTTTCCGCCCACATACTTAAATAGAGATAGGTCTGCATGTTCAGCACTTGCTTTGGCAACTGCTAATGAAACACCAAGAATTGCGTTTGCGCCTAATTTTGCTTTGTTCTTCGTGCCATCTAAATCGATCATTGTTTCATCAACTAGGCGTTGATCTTGTGCATCAAGACCGATTACTTCTGGGGCAATTACATCATTAACATTCTTGATGGCTTTTTCTACGCCTTTGCCTAGGTAGCGCTTACCGCCGTCGCGAAGCTCTACTGCTTCAAATGCGCCGGTAGATGCACCTGAAGGTACTGCTGCTCTAGCCGCTGTTCCATCTTCAAGAAGTACTTCAACTTCAACTGTTGGATTTCCGCGAGAATCTAGAATTTCTCGTGCACCTAGCGCTTCAATAATTGCCACTTGTTAACCCCAATTTCCTTTAACTAAACCTAAGTTTACATTTCACATGGACTCGATCCGCTTAATCTCATCAGATATCTCGCGTGCGCGGCTTCTAAGAAGATCTTCGGGTTCGATTCCATTTTTGATTGCAGCTACTACGGCTGCTACCAACGCATCTCCGATTGCAACTTCGGCGGGAACTTCATTGTCCATAACTGCGGAAGGCAATGCCAATTCTATGCCATTTTTCTCAGCGCGATAAATCAATTTGGTAAGCAAAGAGAGTGCTGGCTGCGCAAGCGCCACGCCATCTGTCGCAGAATTTCTCCCCTTCTCTTCTGCTTTTAATCGCTCCCAATTAGCTAGTAATTCATCGTTTGAATTGATCTTAGTTTCGCCAAATACATGAGGATGTCTTCGAATCAACTTATCAGCAATGCCACGTGCAACATCTTCTATCGAAAATGGATCTGTTTGGTGTTCCTGAGCAATTCTGGAGTGAAAATAAACCTGAAGCAGAATGTCGCCAAGTTCTTCACGCATCGCATCTCTATCGGCAGAATCGATCGCATCTACAAATTCATATGATTCTTCAAGCAAATACTTAATTAATGATTGATGAGTTTGCTCCGCATCCCAAGGGCAGCCGCCAGGTGAACGAAGCTGATCCATAACTTCTAGAAGTCGAAGTAACTCTGAAGCCATGCGAATAAATTCTTTTAGCTAAAAATTAGAGAGTTAAAGGCTTCACGGCTGAGCCGGCTGCATCAAATGCAGTTACATCAGCTGCGTTGCCATCCCATGTGCCATATTGCGGATTGATTTTGATACCAATCTTCTCAGTCAGATTTCTAACTAGAGATTGAACTGCAGTACCAAGTTCTTCTTCTGATACTCCAGCTGCTTTAGCACGCTCAGTTAATTGCTCTGAAATCAAAATACTCTCTACATATAAATCGAAATCGCTTGGCGCTAATTGTGCTCCAACTAGCGCTTGACCTAATTGCTCGCTGCCACCAATTTGAGTAAGGATCTCTGCTTTACGTGCATCTTTCATAGCTTTAGTGACTTTAATGTCATTTTCACTTGCTAGTTTTCCAAAGACAGTAGCGATAACTAAGAATCTTAATTCGGCACGATTTAGCTCTTCGCCAACGCTAAGTTGCATCTGTGAAGTTTCGTAATTGCGTCGCTCAGTGAGTATCTCCGCCACTTTATCTTGCACCGTGCTCTGTGAGATTTTGGTATCTCCAATTTGAGCTGCAACTCCAGCGTTACATGCGGTTAGGAAAAGCGAACCAGCAATTACCAATACAGCACTAATCAACTTCTTCATCTTCACACTCTCTACTTATCTTCCAATAACTCGGTGAGCATTTTTGTCGCCCAAGCAATGATGGAATTATCTCTCAATTTGCTACTTTCACCCAACGGACTCCATTGTTCGGTAGGAAGAGCGATAAGCGCCACATTAGTTGCGCCTTTATATAAAGAGCCTGGGTAGAGCCGTTGCATTTTAAGAACTCGCGACTCTGCCAATTTAACAGGTGAGATTCTCATCGATTTTCCTTGGGAAATCACCTCGCGTACTCCAAGATTTCGCGCCTTCGATCTGAGGCTTGCCACTTGAATTAGTAACTCAACCGGTTCAGGTAGTTCGCCAAACCTATCGATCAATTCTTCTTTAATTGCAACTATTGCATCTGCTCCATTAGCTTCTGCCAACCTGCGATATATGTCTAATCGCAGTCGTTCTGATTCGATATATGAATCAGGTAAATGTGCATCGGCTGGAATCTCAATTTTGCATTCGTGTGACATTTCTTCGCTTTCAACGATACCCTTCTTAAAATCATTGACCGCATCACCAACCATTCTCATATATAAATCAAAACCGACTTCGGCTATATGTCCCGATTGTTCACCACCCAATAAATTGCCAGCGCCACGAATCTCTAAATCCTTTAATGCAACCTGCATACCTGAACCTAAATCGGTATTTGTAGCAATCGTGTTAAGGCGATCAATTGCCACTTCCGTTAGAGGTTTATCGTTAGGAAAGAGGAAATAGGCATATGCGCGATCACGACCACGACCTACTCGACCACGAATTTGGTGCAATTGTGAAAGTCCAAAGTTATCTGCCCTTTCAACTATCAGAGTATTTGCATTTGGAATATCTAGCCCACTTTCAACAATGGTTGTACAGACGAGCACATCGAATTCTCGATTCCAAAATGCCAAAATCACATCTTCCAAAAGACTTTCACTCATTTGACCGTGTGCAGTTCTTATTCGTGCTTCTGGAACTAATTCTTTTAACTTAATGGCGGTGCGATCAATTGACTCCACGCGATTATGAATATAAAAAATCTGGCCATCTCTTAGTAATTCTCGATGGATGGCTGCGCTTATCTGACGGTCATCTTGCGGGCCAACATAAGTAAGAATTGGGTGGCGCTCTTCTGGTGGCGTGGTAATTGTGGACATTTCTCTAATGCCAGTTATCGCCATCTCCAAGGTTCTCGGAATCGGCGTTGCTGACATGGCTAGGACATCTACCGTAGTTCTAAGTCGCTTTAACTGCTCTTTCTGCTCGACACCAAATCGCTGCTCTTCATCTACTACCACCAAACCTAAATCCTTAAAGTTCACATCTTTTGATAACAATCTATGAGTACCAATGACTACGTCAATTAATCCTTTTTCTAGATTCTCAATAATCTCTTTACTCTCTTTAGCGCTGTTAAACCTTGATAGCGAAGCCACCTTTATCGGAAAGGCCGCAAATCTGTCAGAGAATGTTTTTAGATGTTGTTGCACTAATAAAGTTGTTGGCACAAGAATCGCAACCTGTTTTCCATCTTGCACTGCTTTAAAAGTTGCACGCACTGCAATTTCAGTTTTTCCGTACCCAACATCGCCGCAAATCAGCCGATCCATTGGATATGGTCGTTCCATATCTCGCTTAACGTCTTCAATAGTTGAAAGCTGATCAGCGGTTTCAATAAATGCAAAGCTATCTTCAAGTTCGCGTTGCCATGGGGTATCTGGTGAAAACGCAAAGCCAGGCGAACTAGTGCGTGCGGCATAAAGTCGAATTAACTCAGCCGCGATTTCTTTAACTGCTTTTCGAGCACGATTCTTTGCTTTGCTCCATTCTCCGCTACCAATTCGATGGATAGCAGGAGTTTCACCACCTATATATTTACTAATTAGATCCAGTGCATCTGTTGTCACAAAAATACGATCACCCGGTTGTCCCCGTTTTGCCGCTGCATATTCGATAACCAAATACTCTCTAGTTACGCCACCAACTGTGCGCTGCGTCAGTTCTATAAATTTTCCGATGCCGTGATGCTCATGAACAACAAAATCCCCACTCTTTAACTGCAATGGGTCTATGGTTTTCTTACGTCTAGATGGCAGCCGCTCATCGTTTCCACTTTGGATTCCAGTCAAATCTCGCTCAGTAATAAAGAGCAGATTGTCGAAAGCAAATCCATATCGATAATTTGAAAAAGTCAGATTAATGGCACCACTTGTCGGCGCTGCATTTAATGGTGCTTGAAGCTGAACTGGAAGATTTGAACTGCGGAAAACATTGGCATAGCGCTCTAAAGTGCCGCGGCTTGAAGTAGAGAAAATGATTCGCTTCTTTTCCGAAATAGCGTTATCCAGTAAATTTAACAAGCGATCACTATTTCCTCTGAATGGTTCAATTGCGTTAATATCGAGAAATTCATCGCTTTCAATACCAAACTGTTTGAAATCTTTAGAGAAGTCAAGTGCCCCCTCCAAAGTTTCCCAATCTATGAAAGTGCTACCAGCTTCAACTGGCGCTTGCCCACCGACAGCTGCGTTTGACCATGCAGCAGCTCTAAATTCGTCATCAGTAGATAAAAGATCTGCGGTGCGAGCAATAAGTCGCTCTCTTTCAATAAAAATAGCTTGGGTATTTTTTGGCATCAATTCACTTAGTAGCTGTAAATCATCAACTAAAAGTGGAATCAAGGACTCCATGCCTTCTGGCTGCATTCCTTCTGCGACTTTTCCTAATATTTCATTTTCAAATTTCTGAGATAACTTTGTTGCTTTTTGCTTTATTTTTTCGTCAATTAAAAGTTCACGGCATGGCAGGATTGCAATAGTGCCACTGATTTTTTCTAGCGATCTTTGATCTGCGATCGCAAAAGTTGAAAGTTCCTCAATTTCATCGCCAAAGAAATCAATTCGAACCGGGTATTCTCGATCTGGCGGAAATAGATCCAAAATTCCACCACGTACCGCAAATTGGCCCCGTTTCTCTACCAAATCTGTTCTTTGATAAGCGAAATCCACCAACTTACGTTGTAACTCAACTAAATCCTGTTCGAGACCAATCTCCAGCAAAATTGGTTTGATATTAGTTATCTGTTTATTTATTTTATGTATAGCGGCACGAATCGGAGCTACCACCACCCAATTTTTTGCACTGCCAGTAATCGCATTTAAAGTTGAAATTCTTTTGGCGACTGTATCGCTACTGGGGCTAAGTCGCTCATGGGGCAAAGTTTCCCAAGCTGGAAATTCGAGTGTGTCAGCGTGGAATTCTTGAATCTCTTTCACAAGATCTTTAGCACCGTTTGATGAAGCCGTTAGGACAAGAATTGATCGATGCAACGCTGCTAATGAGATTAAGTAAGCATAAGATGATGGTGGCGCAACTAAATCCTTATTGGAGTTGATCGCTTTATCTAGCTCAGTTGTGGCAAGTGGCAATAAACCTCGCACCATGCACCTCCTTCAAATAATGAGATAAACGCCTATTAGCCCCATTCCCGAAAAGGGTGGGGCTTAAATTACGGTTCATATCTTATTGAGTACCTGCGATGATTTACCAGTGAGCGCGGAGAGCCAACTTAGACAACTGCAGATGCAAGATGATGCCTCTCTTCGAAGTGATGTTCGTGCGCTTGGCGATCTACTTGGACATTCTTTAATCCGCCAAGAAGGACAAGCGCTCTTTGATTTAGTCGAAAAGGTTCGTGCCGCAGTACGAAGCGGTCATGGCGAAAGTGAATTAAAAGATGTGACCGTTGAAGAAGCAGTGCAGTTGGTTCGCGCATTTAGTACTTACTTTCACTTAGCCAATGTGGCCGAGCAGGTACATAGATCAAGAGTTTTATCAAAAGAGCGTGAAGTAAGTGGATCTTGGATTGCACAAGCGGTAGATAAAATAATGGCTGCTAAAACAAGTGGTAGCGAAATAAAAGTTGAAGATTTAAAGAGTTGGTTGGCAGATTTTTCAGTTCGTCCGGTATTTACCGCCCACCCAACTGAGGCTTCGCGTAGATCTGTGCTTAGTAAATTAGCCGAAATTTCAGATTTGATTGAAGCACCAACCAGCAAAATCAGAGATGCTCGCTTATCTGAAGCGATTGATCTTTTATGGCAGACTGATGAATTAAGAGTAGAACGACCATTAGTAATAGATGAAGCCGTAAATGCGCTCTACTACTTAGACGACCTCTTTAGATTTACTGTGCCTGAGGTGTTAGAGGAGTTTGCACTTGAATTAGCCCGACTTGGAATTGAAATTTCACCAACCTCAAAACCACTTACTTTTGGTACTTGGATTGGTGGCGATCGTGATGGTAATCCAAATGTGACTCCAGACATCACGCGTGAAACCATAGTCGTACAAGTAGGCCATGCAATACGTGTGATTTCTGAAGCGATGACTCAATTGCGTCAATCATTATCCGTATCAACCAGAATTATCAATGTTTCCAAAGAGCTACAAGATTCGGTTGAAAAGGATTTAGCTAACATCCCTGAATTTGAAGCACGTTATCGTCGACTAAATGCGCGCGAACCTTATCGCTTAAAAACTACTGCAATTGTTCATCGCTTAGAGTTGACTAGAAAACGTCACGCCACAGGTGCCGCACATGTACCCGGTCGTGATTATGCAAACACTCAAGAGCTTTTAGATGATTTGATTGTGATGCGCAATTCGCTCCTGGAAAATCATGGAGAATTAATAGCAAAAGGTCAGTTAGAGCGCGTTATCCGCACTGTATCTACTTTTGGTTTAATCCACGCCACAATGGATGTGCGCGAACATTCACAGGCACATCATGCAGCCTTAGCGAACTTTGGAATTGCAAATAATTATTTACAGCTAGATGCTGATGCCCGTTTTGATTTATTAGTAAGCGAACTTAATAATTCCGAAAAGCGCTCTCCTAAAAACTTAGATGAAGCAAGCGCAAAAGTACTTGATACCTTTAAAGCAATCTCAGATCTAATTGAGCGCTTCGGCCCTGAAGTTATCGAGACCTACATCATCTCTATGACTAAACATCCAGAAGATTTGATTGCGGCTGTAGTGCTAGCTAAGGAAGCTGGATTAATTGATTTGACCAATAACGTGGCAAAAATCGGATTTGCGCCATTACTTGAAACTGTGGCAGAACTTAGATCTGCAGATAAAATTTTGGAACGACTTTTAGCTGACCCGGCTTATCGTAAATTAGTTAAATTACGTGGTGATGTCCAAGAGGTAATGCTTGGTTATTCCGATTCCAATAAAGATGCTGGAATTGCCACTAGCCAATGGGAAATCCATCAAGCACAGCGACGTCTAAGAGATGTGGCAATCAAATATGGCGTTAAGTTAAGACTATTTCACGGTCGTGGTGGTTCTGTAGGTCGCGGTGGTGGACCAACCTATGACGCTTTGATTGCACTTCCTTGGGGTTCATTAGATGGCCAGATAAAAATGACCGAACAAGGTGAAGTAATTAGCGATAAATACTCGATACCAATGTTGGCCAAAGAGAATGTGGAGCTAACTTTAGCTGCAGCTTTAGAAGCCACGGTGCTAAATCGTGGTCCGCGTCAGCCAAAAGAATATTTAACTGAGTGGAACGGATGCATGGAA
>JBPCTD010000072.1:0-8656 GCA_051006515.1 Candidatus Nanopelagicaceae bacterium
GGTTGGGTACCAGAATTTGCAGCCCAGAAATTCTTACAAGCACCACCTAACATTTGCGTGGTCGGCATCGATGAATTAACTGCAATCGTTACCGAGGATCTTCAAACCTGGACAGTCTTTGGACATTGCAAGCTGCATTTACTCAAAGGGCAGAATTCCGGCGTTTACGAAGCAGGTTCAGTGCTTAAAATTCTTGCTTAGCTAATCTAAAAGTAACTCCCTATTAAAGAGCCCAGCCGAATGTCTGTCTGCAATTTGTGCCTATTAATGAAAAAATTCAAGTGTTCAAATGTGATTAGAGCGCTAATATTAGGCATGAAAGTTCGGCTAATTGCCAATTTAATTATTCTGCTTTTTCTTCTTAATATTTCACTTCCAACTATCTCATTTGCTGAAAATATTTCTGTTCCACCTGCAGGATCTAACTGGCTATCAACTTTGAATTACTATCGCCTATCCTCTGGATTGCCCGCAGTAGCAGAAGACCCAAAATTAACTGATGGCGCTCAAAAGCACGTGAACTATCTTATAAATACTGACAAAAGTTTAAATACTGGCCAATATGCGAGCTTGCACACTGAGAATCCCGCTAGCCCTTATTACACAAAAGAAGGCACTACTTTTGGAGCTGGAAATATCGCATGGGGGTCAGCTAAAAATTTCAACAGTATTGATAATTGGATGACTGCACCTTTTCATGCAATAGGAATGCTCCGTGAGAATCTAAAAACCGTTGGTTTTGGTACAGGCGTAGTCGGACCAAATGGTTATTACCCTGGCTTACAGGTTGCAAATTTAGCTGTAATTGCAGGAATAGATTACAAAACAAACCGAACTAAAAATATTTTCTTCCCTGGCAATGATTCTGTAACCTATTTGAATTCCTTTTATGGAGAGAATCCAGAGCCCCGCGAAACTTGTGGTGATGACTATAAAAACTACAGAGGGCTGCCCCTCTTTGCATCACTACTCAATGCACCAAAAAGCGACTTAGCGGCAACCCTAACTGCACCTGATGGGACGGTGTTGAGTTCTTCTACAGATTTATGTGTTGTACATGAATTGAATTTTAAATCCTCAGATTCTGTTTATGGCCCCGCTGGAAAATCAATAATTGCTGGGGATCATTTAGTGTTACTTATACCTCGTAATCCATTAATTCCAGGTAAGTATCAAGTTAATATTAAACAATCAAATCAACCAGAGATTAATTGGTCGTTTAAATATGTCAACTCTCCTCCTGTTACAAATTTCACGGAAAATCAAGATGCGAGCGGATTTTCTTGGTTAGAACCTACTTCGACTGAATATAACAAAGTGATTAAGTATGAGATTTACCTTAAATTTTGGCCGTTAGCAATTGTCGATAAAAAGGAAACCACCAATCTTCAATTTAAGTTCACTGACTTTCAAGCGCCAAAAACAAATGATTTTTATCAATATTGTGTAAAACCAATTTATGAATTACCTATAGAGGCTCAAGATACTTGCGCTAGCAAAGCTTTTCAGTCCGAAAACGAAATCTCGACCCTCTATCCAAATGGAAATTCGATAATATATTCAAACCAGTTCGTAAGGGTATTTATTCAAGATTATCGAGCTAATATTTCCGTAACTACCACTGGCACAAGCAAATGTACTTCAACTTGGACTGGAAGATATTTTAAGATCTTGGCAAACAGAATAGGCACATGCCAAGTTAATATATCCGCAGGTGAAACAATAGATTACTTACCTTTAAACAAAACTTTAAAGTTCAACTTCATACAACCTACAAAGCCAAAAAAGAAGAAATAATTATGTTTATGAGAACACGGCCTCGGTTGATAACGCTTTTGTTTGTATTGACACTTGTTTTGCAAATAGTTCCAGCTACTGCGGTAACAAAGTCAATTGCTGGAACTTCTTGCGCAAGAGCAGGTCTCACTAAATCTGCTAATGGCCTTAAATTCACTTGCATTCTTTCAGGAAAAAAACTAGTTTGGAATAAAGGTGAATTTACAAAGAAAACTATAGATCCTTGGTCAATTCATCATAAATTGGTGGTAGTAGCCCTTACGTATTCTGGAGATCCTGGTTTCTGGGATGAAATTCCAAGTCTTCAAGATTTAGATGCTGCAGGCCAACTCGGGGATAAACTATTTTTTGATTTTGATGTTATCGGAAAATGGACTTGGCGAGATTACTTGAATGACTCAGTCGATGTTGCAATGTCTTATTGGAAGCGCTCTACTAATAATCGTTTGATTTTCGATGCTCCCCAAATCATTTATGCACCACCTGGTTCAGCAAAAAAGGGTGAAAATTGCAATTTACTTGCCGATGCTCCAGTTGCGATGAAGTATTCGGGCTTAAAGGTACTTCCAAAAGGTGGACATATTGTTTCCATCAATCCTTGGCGAAGGTGCGGAACAGAAGGAGGCATGGCGGAAGTGCGCGGGAATCAAATCTCCCTCATCCAGATCTATGCTCTTGCGCACGAGCTTGGTCATAACTTTGGATTTGGTCATGCTGCCTTGTTGATGTGCCAAGATAATAATTTTGCGACCCTGCCTAGTAGCAAATGCTATAGCTCCGAATATGGAGATCAGGATGATGTGATGGGAAGTGGATTCATGACCGAGGGGTGCAGCATTTCTGCTACAAACGGAACTACTCTGTTTGGAGTGCCTGACGCTAAAGATGTTGTACTTGGTCAAGTACTAACATTAAATCCAAATACTTCTTTTAAAGACGTAACTGTTTATCGACTAAAAATCGATAAGATTTGGTACTTCTTCGAATATCGCAGCATCATAGAAGGAAAAGATGCTAATGGTTGCTACTACGCAGGCGCACCAGGTATCGAGTTAAGAATTCTTGGGTCTAAAGTTCGAGGAAATGACGTAAACATCATGTTAATCAAACAATCTTCAGAAAATATTGCTGATCAACTAGTTAGACTAAATCTTGAGTCTATGGAAGGAACTACCAGATTTGTAAGTGGCCAAACGTTTAATTTACCTGGTACTAAGAATAAATATCGATTAAAGGTAATGTCCGTGGAACCCGATAACGCTAAATTTACTGTCGAAAAAGTTTTGCAACCTTAAATTAAAGAGAGCACCCGTCAGGATTGAACTGACGAACTTACGCGCAGCCATCTATTCCCTTGCTCTTAGCAAAGTTACACCTAGTTATTAGTGCTTGATCTGAAAGCGCTTTAGCGCTTTTGGCGCCCACCAATTGCGTTCGCCAAAAAGGCGCATCAGCGCAGGAACTAAGAGTGCACGGATTAATGTGGCATCTAACAAGATTGCAAAAGCCACACCGAATCCAAGTAATTTGATGCCAGTTACTCCGCTGGTTACGAAAGCTCCGAATACCACTGCCAAGATGAACGCTGCGGCAGTAATGATTCGCGCAGACTTCTGTAATCCGGTAGCTACCGCTTCAATATTTGGCTTGCCGGCATCATGTTCTTCCTTGATTCGCGATAATAGAAATACTTCGTAGTCCATTGATAAACCAAAGGCGACAATTGAAACTAATACCAGCATATTGGTATCAATAGTGCCATTGACAATAAAGTCTCCGACGATAGATTTCAAATTACCATCGATAAATACCCACGTTAGTGCACCAATTGTTGCGGCCAAAGTTGCAAAGTTGAGTACTACTGCCTTTATCGGCAGGAGAAGCGAACCGGTAAATGCAAATAGCAGAAGAAGAATTGTTAACACTACCCAACCTAGAACTGCAGGTAGTCGATCTTTAATTGCACCTTGAGTATCTGCATAATCTGCAGCAACACCACCAATCAAAGTTCCCTCTGGTGAAGGTAAATCTCTCAGAGTATGTATTAAGTTTTCAGCTTCTGGCGTTCTGGGTTTCATCGTATGAATTGCTTCAACTCGCACGGCACCAGCCTTAACTTCTGGTTGACCAACACGTGCAATGCCTGGAGTTTGTGAAACCTGGTTTAAGAATTGAGTTATCTCTCCACTTTGGCTAGCGCCATCAGGGAAAATAATTTCAATTGGATTTCCCTCTTCACCAGGGAAAGAGTCAGCAATAAATTGTGACGAAATGTATGCGCGATCCGTCGCAGGCAATACATCCGTATCAACCTGACTGAATTTCACATTTGAAATCGGTGAAATGAAAATAGCAAGAATTGCCGCAGAGAGCGCGACTACTGAAACTGGTCTGCGCATCACGAAACGAGCAACTTTTGCCCAACGACCATCTTCCTTTTGAATTAACGCGCCTTTACGTACTCGGCCTTTATTAACCTTTTCGCCAAGCAACATCAACATCACTGGAAGCGGAATTAAAGCGCCAATAACTGCCAAAGCCACTACCGAGGCACCGGCATATCCCATAGATTTCAAGAAATTAAGCGGGAAGAAAGTCAATGAAATCAAGGTAACTACCACAGTAAAGCCAGAGTAGAAGACAGTCTTGCCCGCGCTATTTAAAGTATTAATAATCGCGCTCTCTTTGCTAATTCCGCGAGCGAGCTCTTCTCTAAATCGATTAACAATCAATAACGCATAATCGATGCCAAGACCCAGTCCTAGACCAGTAGTTAGATTGAGTACAAAGATGCTGATATCGGTAAAGAATGTTAATAGATACATTACAAAGAAAGTTCCGAGTATCGAAGTTACTCCGATTACTAAAGGCATTGCGGATGCAACTAAGGCACCAAATACCAACAAGAGCAAAATAAAAGTTAACGGAATTGAGATGCTCTCGGCCTTTGCTAAATCTTCTGTGATTCGACCATTAATTGAGTTAGCAAAAACTGCTGGACCAGAAACATATACATCTAGATTCTTAAAAGTTCCGTCGTACTTTTCTTGGTACTCCCCGCCCAATTTATCTGTTTCAGTGAAATCGGTAGTTTTAAAGTAAACAAAAATAAGACCAGATTCGCCATCTTTGCTCTTTAAGAAAGGAGCTCCACCGGTTGACCAATAGGAAATTACTTTCTCCGCACTGCTTTCACTTCGCAATTTGCTTTCAAGTTCTTGCGCAGTAGACACAACAGCTGGATCATCAATAGTTGCACTCTTTGAGTTAACCGCAATAACTACAGCGGGGTCTTTGACATTAAATGTTTCCTCTAGGTATTTAGTGACCTTCGCTGAATCACTTCCGGGGTCGGAATATCCGCCAGAATCAAAGCGGCTAAAAGCTTGTGAACCAAGGCCGCCTGCCAGCAAGATTCCTAGGATAAATAGCACTAAAAGCGCTTTGCTACGGCGTACAACTAAATGACCCAGTGATTTGAACATTTCAACCCCTCTATCTGAACAATGTTCAGATTATTCGGGTTCATTTGAACAATGTCAAGATAAAGGAGTAAGTTTCTTCTCGTGCCCGCAAAAGCTACGACTAAGTCCGCCTATCACCATGGCGATTTAGAGGGCGCTTTAGTTCAAGCGGCAATTAAGTTGGTCCGCAAATATGGTCCTGACCAATTATCACTACGCGCTGTATCCGCCGAAGTTGGCGTTAGCCCAAGCGCTAGCTACCACTACTTCAAAGACAAAGATGCGTTGGTGGCTGCTGTTGGCGATGTGTTGTTTGATCAATTGGGAACTATGCAAGAAAAGGCAATCGCCAAAGTAAAAGGCAAAGGCGCAGATGCCGCGTTAAAGAAATTTGAAGCGATGGGATACGCCTACTTTAAGTGGGCAACCTCTGAACCAAATCTTTATCGCCTGATCTTTGGTGGCTTCTGCGAACATCATATGGATGAACATCAAAGTAAAGCTTGGATCTTGTTACAACAAACGCTAGATGACCTTGCGGCAAACAAGTTAATGGACAAAAGTGCTCGAGCAGGTGGAGAAATTGTTGTTTGGTCCGCAGTACATGGCGCAAGTTCTTTAGCAATTGAAGGATTGATGCCTGAGGAGGCATATTCTGTAGTGATGAAAAGTATAGAAAGATCCTTGGGATTAGCTAGTAATTAATTAAGCATTTGAATTATTAATTCCCAAATACTTAAGCACCGCTAAAACCCTGCGATGGCTATCTTCTTCAACGCCTAGTTCAAGTTCACGTTTGCTCAAGAAATTTCCGTAAATGGAGCCCCCCGTCAGGATTGAACTGACGACCTTCCGCTTACAAGGCGGATGCTCTACCACTGAGCTAGGGAGGCGTTGAAGCAGGCGTAATTATGGCAAAAATCAACGATTATCTGAAATCGGCCATGCAATAAGGCTTGGATATTTGGGCTGACGTCCATCACCAGATGATTTACCACGCAATCTGCGAATAATCCATGGAATCACAAATGTAGCCACCCAGAGCGCACCAATTGCTTTGCGCTTTAAAAAGAATTCTTTCTTTGCAGGTGGCAATGGCACTTTGTAATTTTCATCGAATGGCAGCCCAAGATTTTCCAATACACCTTGTGCAACACGATGATGTCCTTCAGGATTTAGATGTAAGCGATCAAAAGCTAAGAAGCGCACATCATTTGGGTAACGACCATCGTTTGCTTCATTAAGTACTGCATCAACTTCTACAGCAAGTTCTCGAACTAGTCGATTAAATTCTTTAAATCGCTCATTCCAAATTGCACCAGTTTTGCTGGTAGCACGAGCACTTTCTTGTACAGTAAACAACATTAGCTTTGCTTCATACTTTGCAAGCTCTGCAGCTAAATCACGTACTGCTTTTGCATAAGATGGCAAGGTGGAAGTGGCATCATAATTTGGACGAATCACATCGTTTGCGCCAGCATGAAAGCTAACTAAGGTATTTGGTTGAATCAATTGCAGCGCAGCAGGTACTTGATCGTTAACTACCTGATGAATCAACTTTCCGCGAACCGCTAAATTTGCATATCTAAATCCAGGAACTTGTTCAGCCATTACATCCGCAACGCGATCTGCCCAGCCGCGGTAATTGCCATTAATTAACTCATCGGTCATTCCTTCAGAGAAGGAATCCCCTAAAACAATGAAGTTTGAGTATTTAAATTGGCTCACTTACGCGCCTCATCTACCGCATAAAGTGCGATAGATGTAGCCACGCTGGCGTTCAAACTTTCAGTAGTTGAACGCATAGGGATTTTTACTACGAGATCGCACTTTTCGCTTGTTAATCGGCTTAAACCTTTACCTTCACTACCTACGATAATCATGACTGGTTCGGTAGCAACTTTCATATTACTTACTAACTCTGCAGCTTCGCCATCTAGGCCAACTACAAAATATCCTTGTTCTTGCACCTCTTCGATTGCGCGGTTGAGGTTGGTTACTTGCGCTACCGGCATACGTGCAGCTGCGCCAGCAGAAGTCTTCCAAGCTGCCGCAGTCATTGCTGCAGAGCGGCGTTCCTGAATGATTACACCGGCAACACCAAAGGCAGCAGCAGAGCGGATGATTGCACCTAAATTACGAGGATCAGTAACACCATCCAACGCCACAATCAAACCTGGATCTGTTGCGCGCTGCAGAATCTCTTTAAGAGATGAATATTGATAAGGCTTGATAGCTAGCGCAATACCTTGTGAATTCATGGAAATCTTTTCAACATCTGCGCGGTGTACTTCGCGAATTGGTAGCGATTTCTTTAGCGCCAGCTTTAAAGATTCTTCAATGCGATCATCAATATCAATTGATCTTGCCACAATTAGCTCTGTCGATGGCACATCGGCGCGAAGCGCTTCTAAAACTGCATTGCGACCAGCAACCATCTCGCCATGGAATGAAAAGCTACTGCGCTCTATGCTTCTTTCTTTACCGCGCTCTTTACTGCGAGTTGCGCTGCGATCTTTGCCGCGTGCAGCAGGTTTTGCAGCTTTACGTTTAGCAGCTGCGTGGTAAGGACGATCTTCCGCTTTTGGCGTTGGACCTTTGCCAGAAAGGCGCTTTTTATTATTGCCGCCAGTACCTTTTGAAGGACCTTTGCGACTTTTGCGCACGGCGCCACGACGGGCAGAATTTCCAGCCATTAATTGCTTCCCTTGTTTGAATCTTTAGCGTTTGCAGTAATTGACCAACGCTGTCCTTGTGCCGTGTCTTCAATGGTGATGCCAAGTGCTGCAAGTCCATCACGAATCGAATCTGAAGTTGCGAAATCCTTACGATCACGCGCCGCTTGGCGTTGCACCAAAGCTAATTGAATTACGCCATCTAGAACATCAGTTAAATCGGCACCGGCAGAGACAAATGCGCCATCAAATGGATCGCATCCTAGAATCTCTAGCGCGCCACGAATTTCTGCAGCACATTGCTTAACTTCACCTAAATTATTTGCAGTAATCGCTGAGTTTCCTTTACGAAGCGCTTCAGAGATATGTGCAAGTACTTGTGGCACTGCTAAATCTTCATCAAATGCTGCACGAACTGAATCAGAAATTACTCCTTCATAATCACCAGTTAGCTCCTTTGAACGATTTAAGAAATTCTCAATGCGCTGGAAATTAATCGCCGCTTCTTGTAGCGCTTCAGGTGAAAATTCCAACATTGAACGGTAATGCGCGCTGCCTAAATAGAAACGTAGTTCGATTCCGCGAACTTGTTTGACTAGCTCGCGTACTTGCATGGTATTACCCAAAGATTTCGACATCTTCTCGCCAGATTGTGTTACCCAAGCATTGTGCATCCAAATATTGGCAAATTTGTAGCCGGCAGCTTCAGATTGCGCGATC
>JBPCTD010000073.1:0-8291 GCA_051006515.1 Candidatus Nanopelagicaceae bacterium
CAGAGATTCGTGGCATGGTTCATGCTGTTCGCCACTTGATCAAGGTCGAGGAGGTTGAATAATGGTTCTGAAATTACATCACTTACGTCCAGCACCTGGTGCAAAGAAAGCTAAGACTCGTAAAGGTCGCGGTGAAGCATCAAAGGGAAAGACTGCAGGTCGTGGCGGTAAAGGTACTCGCGCACGTAACACAGTTCGTATTGGTTTCGAAGGTGGACAGCTGCCATTAGTAATGCGCTTGCCAAAACTTCGTGGCTTTAAGAACCCAGCGCGCGTTGAATATCAGGCAGTAAATGTCTCAACCATCAACGAGCTCTTCCCAAAGGGTGGCGACATCTCTGTTGCAGATTTGATTAAAGCTGGCGCAGTACGCGATAGCTATCCAGTCAAAGTTCTTGGCAATGGCGAAATTAGCGTGAAGGTAAATGTAACTGCACATGCATTCTCCGCATCAGCTGCGGAAAAGATTGCGGCTGCAGGTGGATCTACCAAGACTCTATAGATTCATACGTAAACTAATCAGAATAAGTAGTTAAAGCAGAAGCGAGTAGGAGAAGATCTAGTGCTCTCAGCATTTGGTAAGGCGTTTAAAACCCCAGACCTTCGAAAGAAGATCTTCTTCACCCTCGCGATTATGGCGCTCTTCCGTTTCGGATCAGTTGTGCCGACTCCCGGTGTTTCATATTCAAACGTGCAGCAATGCTTAAACCAAGTTGAATCTGGTGGACTATTTGGTCTAATCAATCTCTTCTCTGGTGGCGCGCTATTGCAACTTTCAGTATTCGCACTTGGCATCATGCCTTACATCACCAGCTCGATTATCGTGCAGCTTCTTACTGTTGTGATTCCACGTTTCGAAGCTTTAAAGAATGAAGGCCAATCCGGTACTGCAAAGTTAACTCAATACACCCGTTACTTAACAATTGGATTAGCAGTTTTGCAATCAACTGGTTTGGTTGCAGTTGCTCGTACACCTGGTCGTTTGATTAGCGGTTGTAACTTGGCGATCATTCCTGATACTTCTTGGCAGCGAATCGTCACCATGATTTTCGTTATGACTGCAGGTACTTCGGTAATCATGTGGCTTGGCGAATTGATCACCGATCGCGGTGTCGGTAACGGTATGTCAATCTTGATTTTCACTTCGATTGCAGCAGGTTTCCCAGGAAACCTTTGGAGCATCAGACTTCAGAAGGGTCTCTTTGCATTCCTCTTCGTGATTGCAGTAGGAATCTTGGTGGTTATGGCAGTTGTCTTCGTTGAACAAGCACAGCGTCGTATTCCGGTGCAATATGCAAAGCGCATGGTTGGTCGCCAAACTTATGGTGGCACCAGCACTTACATTCCAATCAAAGTTAACCAGGCTGGCGTTATTCCAGTTATCTTCGCTTCATCATTGCTTTACATTCCATCACTGGTCGTTAACTTTACAAATAGCCAGGCAGCGTGGGCAGTTTGGATTTCGCGTAACTTCGTAAAGGGCGATCATCCTTATTACATACTTTCTTATGCACTTTTAATTGTCTTCTTTACCTACTTCTATGTCTCGATCACATTCAACCCAGATGAGGTTGCAGATAACATGAAGAAGTACGGTGGTTTCATTCCAGGTATCCGCGCTGGTAAACCAACTGCGGAATATCTACAGTATGTGCTTTCACGTATTACGGCACCAGGTTCGCTATATCTAGCGCTAGTTGCGATTATTCCAATCGGAGCTTTGATTCTCTTTGGTGCAACTCAGAACTTCCCATTTGGCGGAACTGCAATTCTGATTGTGGTTGGTGTTGGTCTTGATACTGCAAAGCAGATTGAGTCTCAGTTACAGCAGCGCAGCTACGAGGGCTTCCTTAAATAGGAATACCAAACTCATGAGATTAGTCCTGGTTGGTCCACCAGGTGCCGGTAAAGGAACTCAAGCACAATTTCTTGCCGCGCACTTTGCAATTCCACATATTTCAACTGGCGATATTTTTCGCGCAAATTTAAAAGGTAATACTCCGCTTGGAATTGAAGCGAAGGGTTACATGGATAAGGGCGAATTAGTTCCAGATTCAGTAACCAATGAAATGGTTAGAGATCGCCTTAACCAGGATGATCTTGGCAATGGATTTTTACTTGATGGTTATCCACGAAATGTGGCGCAGGCCGAAGTATTAAGAGCGATTTTGGCAGAGAAGGGCACACCTCTTCATGCCGCGCTTGAGCTAAGTGTTGATCAAGATGAGATCGTTACTCGTCTTTCTGGACGTCGTTCTTGCAGCAATTGCCAACGCCCATTTCACATCGTAAATGAAAAACCGGCAGTAGAAGGCATCTGCGATGGATGCGGTGGCGAGTTAATTCAGCGCGAAGATGATAAAGCTGAAGTTATCAAGCGACGTTTAGAAGTTTATGCCGAACAGACTGAGCCAATAATCTCTTTCTATCGCAATGAAGGTCTTTTAATTTCAATCTCTGCAACTGGACCAGTAAATCAAATTACCGATTCAGCAATTGCTGCGCTAACCCGCGTTAAGTAGTCGCGTAAAGTAAAGCCATGGCAATTGAGCTAAAAAATCTAGATCAGCTCAAAGCAATGCGTAAAGCAGGGCTCTTAGTTGGCCAAACTCTCCAATTAATTCGCGAAAGCATTAAACCAGGATTAACAACCTCTGCCTTAGATGCAATTGCGGCTGCAAACATTAAGCGTGGCGGTGGTACTTCAAACTTTCTTGGTTATCACGGATTTCCAGCAACCATCTGCGTTTCAATAAATGATGAAATTGTGCACGGTATTCCTGGTGATCGTATTATCAAAGAAGGCGATATCGTCTCAGTAGATTGCGGCGCGATTATCGATGGTTGGCATGGCGATGCGGCATTCTCAATTATCTGTGGCGCAGCTGATGCGCAAGATCAGAAGATGTTAGATGTTTGCGAAGAATCAATGTGGCGGGGAATTGCAGCTGGAAAATCTGGCGCCAAACTATCTGATATTGGCCATGCAATTGAAGAGTATGTTGATTCGCAAGGAAAGTATGGAATTTTGCGCGAATATGGTGGCCACGGCATTGGCACTGCGATGCACATGGAGCCACATGTTTTAAATTATGGAAAACCAGGTAACGGACCAGATTTAGTACCTGGCATCTGTTTAGCAATCGAACCGATGATCACTCGCGGTACCCATAAGACCAAAGTTCTTGCGGATGAATGGACTGTAGTCAGCCAAGACAAATCGCATGGTGCTCACTTTGAAAATACCTACTGCATCGCCCCTGATGGCAAACCCTTTGTTTTAACTGCCCTTGATGGGGGTAGAGCAGAGCTCACCCGCTTAGGCGTGGAAATTTCTGACTTAATTGCGTAATAAATAACCAAAAAGTTACCTTAAATCGTTTAATTTCATACTGAAGTTATGTAGGTTCAGACCATTCCCTTCCAGCCCAGGAAGTATTTAGGAATCCGTATTTAAGGAAAGAGATTAAAGCTAATGAAAACAAAGAAGTTTCTAAGCGTAATCGCAAGCTTTGCTGCAGTTGCGCTTTTAATTAGCAGCAGCCCAGCAGCTAATGCGGCTTGGGTTCCAGCTGGTAAGGCAAAAGTCGGAGATGATTGCATTCGCGCAGGAGCAAAAGCTCCTGGTCGCGGAGTAGATAACAGTGATTTAACTTGTACCGTTGTAACTACTGGCACTTTAAAGGGTCAGCAGAAGTGGTGGTATGCAGATGTAAAGCCAATCAACAAACTTGAATGGGTTGCATCATCAGGCGTTGGTGGCGGTTACGGAACAACCGCAATTGCATTCGCTGATGCGATGAAAGCCGAAGGAATGTTAAATGAATACACCGTTTCATATAAGTCAGGTGGTTCAGGAACAGTTGGTCTTGGTTATTTCCAAGATCAAAAGAATCGTTCAGATGTAGCTTTCATCAATGGTTTTGCGATGGTGGCTGGAGTTGCTTCTACAAAGTCCAAGTTGAAGCTCTCTGACAACACTCAAATTTCAGGACTAATGCGTGAATGGGAAGCAATTGTGGTTCCAGCTTCTTCAAAGTATCGCACCATTAATCAATTGCTAGATGACATCAAAGCAAATCCAAAGGCGATGCCAATTGCTGGTGGATCAAAGGGAACTGTAGATCACGTATTCATGGGTCTACTAGTTGAACAAGCTGGCGTTAAGGCAACTGATATGAATTATGTTCCATATGCAGGTGGCGGTGAAGTTACAACTTCTGTACTTTCAAAGCAGACCGTAGCTGGTGTATCTGGTACCTCAGAGTTTGCTTCATATGTAAAGGCAGGCAAGCTTCGCGTTCTAGCTGTTTCCTCACCAAAGGCACTTGCTTCAATCAAAGGTAAGACTTTAATTTCACAAGGAATTCAAATGACATTTGGTAACTGGCGCGGCTTTGATGCTCCAGGAACTCTATCTGCAGAAGAGCGTCTGAACTTTATTAAGGTGGCTGACGTGGTTCGTGCAGGTAATGCCTGGAAGAAGACCTTAAAAGATAAGGATTGGACCGATCTAACTGAGCGCGGAAATGATTTCAAGACATTCATTAGCGATCAGACCGGAACAATCACCAAGCTATTAGTTTCTTTGGGCTTAGCGTAAGAAATCGTTAAGGTTAAAGAAACTCAACAATTGCTTAAAGTTAAAAAAGAAGCAGTAGGGGAGCTCGCATTTGCGGGCTCTCTTCTGCTGCTTGGTGTAATTGTCTTAATCGATACCAAGAACATGTTGGTACCCCCTGGATCTGGAAATGTTGGGCCACAAGTCTTTCCGACCATAATTGGAATTTTCATTATTTCAGTTGCTCTGATTTTGATCATTGAAGTTTTGCGTGGAAATTATGGCCAACCTGAAGGCACTGAATTTGGTGAGATCAAGGGTGCGACTGATTGGAAGACGCTTGGAACTGTCAGCGCATCAATTCTGACTTATCCATTTTTAATTGAGCGATCAGGTTTTGTAATTGCATCAACTGTAGTTTTCTTTGGAGTGGGTTTTGCTTATGGCGCAAAGAAATTTCTTCGCAACTTCCTAATTGCGCTGACCTTTTCGCTCATTGTTTACATTACTTTTACCCACTTTTTAAATGTTAATTTGCCAGCTGGAATTCTTAAGGGCATTTGATGAGTAATTTCGAATCGCTATTAAATGGTTTTGCTAGCGCGCTAACTCTGAACAATCTAATGTTTGGATTGATTGGTACAGTCCTTGGCACATTAGTTGGTGTCTTGCCCGGCATTGGACCTGCTTTAGCGATTGCGCTGCTCTTGCCAATTACTTATTCAGTTAGCCCAGCTTCGGCTTTAATCATGTTCGCGGCAATTTATTACGGCGCCATGTATGGTGGTTCGACCACTTCAATTCTGCTAAATACTCCCGGCGAATCCGGGTCAGTTATTACTGCACTTGAAGGCCATCAAATGGCTAAACGTGGTCGTGCCGGTGCCGCTTTGGCAACAGCAGCGATTGGATCATTCGTAGCGGGCACCATTGCCACCGCAATCTTGGCATTTGCCGCTCCTTCATTAGCCAACTTAGCAATTTCGGTTACTGCCGCAGATTATTTTGCATTAATGCTAGTTGCATTTATGACGGTTGGTTCATTGCTAGGCGCATCAATGGTGCGCGGCATGGTTTCTCTATCAGTTGGTTTAGCGCTTGGTTTAGTTGGCTCTGATCTGCAATCTGGCGCAACTCGTTTAACTTTTGGAAATGTTCACGCAATTGATGGCATTGAAACGGTAACGGTAATCGTCTCTATTTTCGCACTTGGTGAGGCTCTATACATTGCAGGACGTGCAAAGGAGAGCGGTTGGTCACTTATACAAATGCAAGGTAAAGCGCTGATGACCAAAATGGATTTCAAACGTTCCTGGAAACCTTGGTTACGCGGAACCGGAATTGGATTTCCATTAGGAATTATTCCGGCGGGTGGCTCTGAAGTTCCAACATTCTTAAGTTATTCGGTAGAGAAGAATTTATCTAAACATAAAGATGAATTTGGCAAAGGCGCAATTGAAGGTGTGGCGGGTCCTGAAGCAGCAAACAATGCAAATGCTGCTGGTGCGCTGGTGCCATTACTTGCACTTGGTTTGCCTACATCGGCTACCGCTGCTGTGGTTTTGGTGGCATTTCAAACTTACAATATTCAAGCAGGACCGCTTTTATTCCAGACTAATCCAGATATCGTCTGGACTTTGATTGCTTCATTATTTATTGGTAACACTCTTCTTTTGGTGCTGAATCTGCCATTTGTAAAAGTTTGGGTGAAGTTACTTAAGATTCCAAAACCTTATCTATTTGCCGGAATTACTACCTTTGCATTGATGGGCGCCTATGTTGCTAATAACGCCATTTTTGATCTTTGGATTGCAATTGGCGTGGCGATAATTGGTTATCTATTCCGCAGATATGGCGTCCCCATCACACCATTAATTATTGGTTTGATTTTGGGGCCAATGGCAGAGCTGCAGATGCGCAGAGCGCTTCAAATTAGCGCTGGAGATCCAACTGCGCTATTTGCGACACCGCTTTCAAAAGTGCTTTACATTGTTCTAGCACTGGTTATTTTCACACCATTTATCTGGCGCGCAATTAAGCGTAGAAATATCAGCTGGCCAAATAAAAAATAACCACAATTACCAATGAAACTAGATAGCTGGGCGAAGCGTCTTTTAATTAGTTCGACCTTTACTCAAGCAACCATGTATGTGGTTCGCCCATATATCACTTATCGCGCCATCGAAATTGATGCCAGCGTTTCCACTATTGGATTAATTGGCGCGGTTTATGCGCTCTTTCCCGTCTTGCTAGCTTTGAAGTTTGGAAGTTGGGTTGGTAAATACGGCGAAGGCAAGTTCATTGTTGTTGGCAATTTATCTTTAGTAGCTTCATGTGTCACATTAGTTTTTACTCAGAATATTTTGCTACTTATTGCCGCAACTGCCTTTGCTGGACTTTCACATTTGGCATTGATGGTTGGTGGGCAAACCATGGTGGCGCTTCGTTCGCAAAAATCTGATTACAACCGTCTCTTTGGTTATTACACATTTAGCGCATCTCTTGGTCACACCTTTGGTCCGGTAGTTGCCGGCTTATTAGCTGGTTCTTTAGCTAATGGCATGCCGCAGTCGAGCAACAACGCTTTCTATTTTGCAATCGCGCTCTCTGCTGTCGCACTAATTCCAACATTCTCTTGGCGCCAAAATTTGCCCACTGTTCCAGCGGCGAAAGAGCAGAGCAATACTTGGGCGGCAGCAAAATCAATGTTAAGCCGGCGTGAAATATCCTCAGCAGTATTCATCTCAATGGCAGTATCATCTACTTTAGATTTGATTGTAATTTTCTTGCCGCTGCTTGGTACTGAAAGAGCGATAGATCCAGCAGTTATTGGATTGATTATCTCGCTGCGTGCCGTAGGTTCAATGGGCTCAAGGTTATTGCTGGGCCAAGTAAGTAAACGCATAAGCGATAGAAAATTACTAGTGAGCACCACTGCAATTTCAATGTTGGCTTGCATAGGTATGGTTTACAGTTCAAGTGCTGCATTATTAGGATTACTTGTTTTTATTGCTGGATTCGCATCAGGTTTTGGACAACCGTTAACAATGGCATTAATTTCAATTCGAACTAAAGCTGACGAACGGGCGCTTGCAGTTTCAGCCAGATTAAGCGGTAATCGCCTTGGCCAATTTATCCTCCCAGTGTTAGCCGGATTTCTAGCAAATGGGGCTGGGGTAGGAGCAGTTTTTTGGTCTATGGCCGCGCTATTGGGGGCCAGCATGATCGCCTCCGCATCGAATTAACCCCGATTTGTCCATAATCACCCCGCTAAATAGAATTACCCTTCGCGCCTCAAACCGGGGCGGGTCAATTTGGGATATGCAAAAAGGCAGGGCACTTGGCTAAAGAAGGTAGCGCCATCGAAATGGAAGGCGTTGTTGCTGAAGCTCTACCCAATGCAATGTTCCGCGTTGAGTTATCAAACGGACATAAAGTTCTTGCACACATTAGTGGCAAGATGCGAAAGAACTACATTCGCATTCTTCCTGCAGATCGTGTGATTGTAGAGATGAGTCCGTACGACCTAACTAAGGGTCGAATTATTTATCGTTATAAGTAACGTTAAATAATTAAATTAACTTAACTACAGAAACAAAAAAAGAAGGGCATTACAAATGAAGGTGCAACCAAGCGTTAAGAAGATCTGCGATAAGTGCAAGGTCATCCGCCGCAAAGGTCGCGTTATGGTCATTTGCGAAAACCTTCGCCATAAGCAGCGCCAAGGTTA
>JBPCTD010000074.1:0-14036 GCA_051006515.1 Candidatus Nanopelagicaceae bacterium
CTATAACGCTTAAACCATCTAATTCATCCAACTCAAGAACTTCTAATTTAAGATCATTTGTTTGGCTAGGCTGAAAGTTTGCCTTTAACTCTTCAATCTTTCCTGCACCATCTTTAACTTTTGAGTTAATTTCGCCACTTGCAACATAGCGTGCATATGGTTTTAATAATTGTGAAAGTGATTTCTTGGAGCTTCCCAAGGCAGCTATGGCATGTAGCGCTGCAAGCATTCCAGAGTCTGCGCGCCAAAAATCTGCAAAGTAGAAATGGCCCGAATGTTCGCCACCGAAAACTGCCCCGGACTCGGCCATCAAAGCTTTGATATATGAATGACCGACTCTAGAACGAAGCGCTTTTCCACCACGTTCGGTGACAATTTCCTTCACGGCTCTAGATGAAATTAGATTGTAAATTATCGAAGCTCCAGGATGTTTTGCTAGTTCACGATCTGCAATTAACGCCGTCAATAAAGATGGATTTACCGCATCGCCATTTTCGTCAACCAAAAAGCAGCGATCGGCATCACCATCAAAAGCTAAACCGATATCGGCGCTCTCTTTTTTAACTACGCGCTTTAGATCCTTTAAATTTGCTTCGTCAATTGGATTTGCTTCATGATTTGGAAAAGTTCCATCTAGCTCGAAGTACATGGGAATTATTTCCGCATTTAAGTGTTTAAAAACTGCAGGTGCAGTATGGCCAGCCATGCCATTTCCGGCATCAACTACAATCTTTAACTTTCGTAAATTACTTAAATCAACCAACTTAAATAAATGATCAACATATTCATCGAGCATGTCACGTTGGGATTCTGTGCCTATTGGTCGAGTGACAAGCGGTACGCCTTCTCGGACAAACTTCTCAATTAGTTGTAAGCCGGTCTCTTTACCTATTGGCCTGGCGCCGCTTAGACATAACTTAATTCCATTGTATTCAGCTGGGTTATGGCTGGCAGTAAACATTGCTCCAGGAACGCCCAGTTTGCCGGCCGCAAAATAGAGCATGTCCGTTGAAGCTAATCCGATTCGAATGCAATCAAGGCCCTGTGAAGTAACGCCCGCAGCAAATGCTTCCGCAAGAGTTGGTGAAGATGGACGCATATCTTCACCAATTACTACTGTTCCTGGTTCGCGTTGGATTTCAAGAAATCTCGCAAAAGCAATTCCGGTAGAGAATGCCAATTGATTGGTTAACTCTTTATCTACCAGACCACGAATATCGTAAGCTTTAAATATTTCCGGAAATTTATCACTCATGATTTGCTGCTTTATGCGCTTTTTATTTTACTGTTTAATTTACTGTTTAGGTACGGAGCGTAAATGCCCGCGGCGGCCAATTGCAGATTGATTTAGTAATTGATTATCAGGAAGATTATTGACTTCACGTGAAGCTACTTCTCTGACTGCTTCAGCAATAGCCATCAAATCTTCATCTGACGGTCCGCTTTCGCCAGAATTTAATTCGCGTCTGATTACTTGCCAACCATTTGGAACAGTCAGTTTGGCTCCGTGTATTTCACATAGATCATATGAATGTGGCTCGGAGTAAGTTGCAAGCGGACCGAGCACGGCGATTGATTCGGCATATACATAAGTCAGCGTCATCTCTGCTTTGCGATGGCAGCCAGACCTACTGCAATGGCGACCGATTTGACGACTCATATAACAAAAACTACTAGTTTTTAAAGTTAAATCGAATTAGCTACGGGTTTAACACGCCGATATTGGCTGTAGGTACGGTGCTTCTTGCAAGAATCGAACCATTAATTAAAGGTAGATAACCAGTGCCGCTTTGCGATGAAACTATCAACGCTGCAGCATTTTCGTTACCGCTAGATCGTATTTGAAGTCCCAAAGCGCCTGTCGGTAATCGGTAAGTTAAGAAATCGCTACCAGTTAAAGTCTTTTCAATACTCTTTCGCTTTGGCATGAGGATGCGAAGTGAAAGTTCAATCTCTGCCCCAGTTACCGCAAGGGTTGGATCAAGACCAGTTACAGCCCAAGTGCCGGTTACACCTGCAGGAACTGGCGTGCTCCAGACAAAGTCAGCTTTGCTGCCTGGCTTAACTCGACTAAATGTCGCAGCGGCAATCGGAAGATCTGAAGTAATTTTCATTCCAAACACTGGAGTTTTTGAATCAAAATCAAAAGTTAAATCCACTACTCGATCAGCGTTAACGCTGCGATAATCAAAACCAACTGGAATATAACGTCCATTATTAGACAAGAGTTCCACCGTAATATTTGTTTTTGCCGAATTAGGGTTAAGAATTCTAAGTACGTGGCTCTTCTGCAATGACAAGGTATGCGCCACCGCTGGAATATAAAGCGTTTTCGCTAGTTCTGCTTGAGAATTAACGACATCGCCACCAAGTGAAGTTAAACCTTTTCCGCGTTCATCTACTAAATACGCTGCAACTCTTCCAGCCTTGGGAGCAACTTTCATGGCAATAGTTTTTGCACCTGGCGCCAAAGTTACTAAAGGAATAGATATTGTACGGTTAGCTGGAACGGCAACTTGTTTCTCAATTAAATTATTGTCGCTAAAAATCATTACATCCACTGTTGATGCGCTCAAACCACTATTAGACAAAATTAAATTAGATTTACTGGCCACGTCGGCACTTGCACCAACTAAATATTGGCTAGCTTGTGGAGATAAACAGGTTACGCCACCAGCCCATACTCCAGCTTTCGAAATCCAGGTAAGCGCATTTACTCCTTGGCCATCAACCAGAATTGAATTGGTGTTAGTCAATAATCGAGTAGTTTTCGCTGGCTTTAAACTGACTCGCTTTTTATAAAGTGAGCGAACCATTTTGGAACTGCTGTTTAAGGAAATTTGTGAATTTGTACCGTTACCTACTGCTGGACAGATAACAGGTGGATAAATCTCTGCGTAATTCTTGTCGCCGACACCTGATTGCAGCGCATTGCTAGCAAGAAGAACTAGTGCCAGTGTTGAAGCCAGGAGCGCTAACCTTCTTAATTTCAGGATTGACTTCATGGCATCACCCGATCCCGGCGTCTACGACCACTTGGTGCTGCCATAACCAATGCAACCAAGATGAAGATGATCTGTAATGAGAGCCAACCACGACGAGTTGTACCATCGTGAATCAGTAAATACTCCCCAGGTTTTTCAATTTTAAATTCTGGTAAGCCATTATCGTTCTTACTTCTTGGCACTAGCCTGCCATCACCAATAATCTTCCAATTTCGATCATAATTTTCTGCAAGCCTTAATGTTCCAGCCTCAGTGACTTTGAAATTAGCACTTACCTTATTGGTCACAATTGCACTGACTTGACCTGATTTGCCAGTGAAAATCAAACGATCAGAATTACCTGCAACTTTCCATGTAACACCTGCGCTAGTTGCAGAGTTACGGATAAAACCACCTATGCCATCGATAGTTGTTACCAATGATTCCGGCGCCGGAGCCTTTACAAAAAGATATTTAATTCCATACTCTGAAAGTGTGGCACCGCTTGTGGTACCTGTACCGTCGAATACATTTCTAGTAGCAGCAGAAACCTCCAGATTAACTGCTGGGGCAACATCAGGATCTCCCAGTTTGATATCAGTACCTCGAGCAATAAAGAAGTTAAGTGCATCGCCTTCCATTCGGCGAATCACCATGGTTTTAGTGCCAGGCACTGCACCAAGAAATTCCGGTAATACTCGATCAGAGATGGCGTGTAGTGGCGATGCCGTCACCACGCTCCAAATTGCCGCAGTCGCGGTGTGTAAAAGTGAAACAGCAAGTAATGCAGCTGCCATGAAGTGGCGGTAATTAATAGCTGATTTTTCAAGATGCTTACGTAATTGATCTAGCACTATTGCACCCGCTGTTACTGCAGCGATAGTTGAGATCGCAATGAATGTGCCGGTCCATAGTGGGTATCCAATTGAAGTTCCGTGTGCTGGAAATGAGAGCGCGGCAAGGAAAGTTCCTAGGAATAAAAATCCTGTTCCGACAAAAGCAAAGTAACGAGCATTGGTTCTGGAGAAATTTGCAACTAAGAGAAGGACGGTAAACGGACCAATTAACCACCAAGGTGCAGAACCGATACCACCTGGATTAGAAAGTATCGCTAAGTTTGGGCCACCACCGGACAGCGCTAATCCTGGTTCCAATAAGAAACGAGATGGATGCAGAAGCGCCTCGGTTGTAAATGGTGTATTAATGAAAAATGGAATTGAAAGTAATAAAGAACGAAGTTTTATTCGAGATAACCAAACATCTCTATTTGTGTGCAAGTAATCGAATGCGGTCAACCCAACATAAAAAAACGATATTGCAATAAAAAATGGCAACGAAAAGGCCACAGGAATTGCCAAGAAAATTCCGAGTTGGAATATTTTTCTGATAGATAATTTTTCAATTTCTAATGTTCCAGAAAGAAGGTGCAGCGTGAGTGGAAGCGCCAACATCACAATCAACGTTCCGAGCCGACCAGCATTTATCGAAGCTATCGCAACTGGCGATAGGGCGTATAGCGCACCACCAAAAATTGCCAACCAAATATGAGAAGTAATTTTCCGCAGCCAGATGAAAATTGCAGTGAACAATAAGAAAGGCCCGAATAGAAAGAGAATTGAAACAATTAATTGAGCGTTGCCGAAAGTTAGAGTTCCGATTAAGGCAATAACTGCAACCCAAGTTGGCGTAGCGCTTGAGCTTCCAAGTCCAACTTGGTGCCACGATTCAGCGTATAACCGCCAAAGTTCCGATACTCCCCTAGGGGTTTCAGGTAACGCACCGCCAGCAATCGCACCAAATCTGCTGCGCGAAAAGATAACTGAAAATAGAAATAGCACAATAAATGCCGAGAGTTCTGGGCGCTTAAATAACTGCCACAAACTCTTCTCATTGGCTTGTGGCAATAATTCATCATCTTCAGAGATTTCGACATCAACTTGATTCGAAGTCGGGAAAATCTTTGCTTGAATTCGATCGGTTAAAGCATCAAGTGAACTTCTTACTTGTGTAATTCGTGAAGGCATAAATTGCGTAACTACTCGCGGCGAAACCAGTCGATCCTCTTTACGCCATTTTCGTCCGGCTCGAACTAAATCAGGTCTCGTGAAGAGTCGAGCAAGAGCCAATAATTCATCGGAGGCATAACCAGGAAGTTTGGCAATTAGATAACCGATTGATCTAAGTAGCGCTGAGCCAATTACTTGAAGGGTAATAAAAGGCAACATCCACCAAGTGGAATTTGTTAATAAAACATAAGCTGCATTTCGACGATCTAAAAGAAGTGGGCGATGGAGAAAAGCTTCATCAACATCAATATTGCGCCGTTCCGATGCCGCAGCTTGCGCGTGATAAATAACTGCATCAGTCGTTACTAGAACTGTCTGTCCAGCAGCATGCACTCTCCAGCCAAAATCAACATCGTCTCTAAATAGATCCAACTTCTCATCAAAGCCACCTAACTCTTCGAAGACTGATCTACGAATCAAGGCACCTGCAGTTCTCACGGAGAGTACTTCAAAGGTTCCATCATGTTGACCTTGATCAAACTCATATTCTTCAAGTCCAGTCCAGCGTGCGCCATTTCGAGCGATACTGATACCAACTTCTAATAGGTGGTTACGATCATTCCAACCAAGAATCTTTGGTCCCACCATTGCCACATTTGGTCGATCGGAAGCAGCTTCAAGTAATTTTTCTAAAGCAGAATCTTCTGGCGCGCTATCGTCATGTAATAACCAGATCCACTCATCTTCGCTTTCACATGGCGGTAATGTGGCAACCGCTTCTGAAACTGCAGTGCCAAAACCTTCGCCGCGAGCAATTGATAAATACTTAATTCGCGCACTACTTAATAATTGCGAAGAGCCATCGGCAGAACTCGTATCAATTGCGATAGTTCGATTAGGAACTCTTGATTGCGCACCTATGGCTGCGACAACTTTAGGAAGCCAAGTTGCGCCGTCATGAACTACCAGAATCGCTGTTACCTGAGCAGGTTGTGGTTGCGCTGCCTGGCTCTGGGCGTTTGAGTTGGAAACAGAACTACTGTTTGAACCACTGTTTGAACCACTGTTTGAACCACTGTTTGAACTATTGGTAGACATGTTGGAAGCAAGTCTTTAGGAAAGTTAAAGAATATGGAAATTTAGCGCGTGAACTACGCTGAGCGGCGCTTTAAGCGGCGACGTTCGCGCTCTGAGAGCCCGCCCCAGATACCGAAGCGTTCATCATGCGCCAAGGCATATTCGAGGCACTCTGAGCGAACTTCGCAAGAGTTGCAGACGCGCTTTGCTTCGCGGGTTGAACCGCCTTTTTCGGGGAAGAAGGCCTCTGGATCGGTCTGGGCACAGAGCGCACGCTCTTGCCATGATAATTCGACGACTTCGCCAGTTTCCAGCTGAATGCTTGGACCTTCTTGACGCATGGATTTCGCTCCTAAATCTGGCCTTCGTTGGCCGCTTTCGCTAATTGGTATCTCATCGGTGGGGCGCCTTCGATGAGCAACTAACTAAATAACACTGGTTGAATTACACGCGTGTAACTCCCAGAAGTCAAGTTGGAATTTTAAAAAAATCTAGAAAATTTTGGAAATTTCGCCATCTATGTCGACAAATGAGAGCTCGATTGTCATACCTGCCGGTAATTTCGCGCCAATATCGACAAATGAATTGCGAATCGTGCAGCCTTCGGCCTCTACTCCATCAGAGATGATTGAGCCTTCAACGCTGCAATCAACCAATTTGCAGAAGCCACCGATTGCGCTGCCGCCTGAAAATTCACCGCTGATCTGATCGCTCATTGAAAGATATTGATCGCTGCGCGCCGCAAATTTATATCTATCTAAGGCATCAGCTGCAGCCTTGCCTGTCACTAAATCTCGTGATCCTTTTATCAATGCAGCAGGAGTTCCGATATCTAACCAATAATCAGATGAAATAAAGCCCATTACTTTCTTGCCTGATTCAATCAAAGCTGGGAAAGTTTCACGTTCTACGCTCACCACTTGATTTGCTGGGATTTGATCGATGATGGAGCGTTTAAAAATATATGCGCCAGCATTTATTTTGTTGGTTATTGGATTATCCATTTTCTCTAGGAATCCAGTTACTTGGCCTTGATCATCTGTTGGTACGCAACCGTACGCTCTTGCATCTTCAACTGAAGTTAAATGTAAAGTTACATCAGCTTGGCTCTGTTGGTGCATTTTCAACTGTGCACTTAGATCATGGCTACTCAAGACATCGCCATTTAAAATCACCACGTCATCAGTTTCGGTTAAATGATTTGCAGCATTTCTGATTGCGCCACCAGTTCCAAGTGGTTCGCTTTCTACTGCGTAGATAATTTCCATATCCCATTTGGAACCATCACCGAAATAAGGTGTGAAAACATCAGATAAATATGCAGTCGCTAAAACAATTCTCTTAATGCCTGCTTTACGAACCATCGCTAATTGATGTTCAGTAACTGGCAGAGTGGCCAGTGGCAACATCGGCTTAGGACGACTATTTGTCAGTGGCTTTAATCGAGTTCCATAGCCACCAACTAAGAGAATGGCTTCAGCCAAGGCGCTTTACCAATTCATCAATTTGAGCATCAGTTGCAGTCATGGCAATACGTACGTGGTTCTTGCCCGCTGTGCCATAGAAGTGGCCAGGGGTTACCAAAATTCCATAATCAGCAAACCAGCCGACAGAGTCCCAATCTGATTCACCGCGAGTAGCCCATAGGTATAGACCTGCTTGCGAATTATCAATTTGAAATCCATGTTTTTTAATTGCATCTCGCACTTTGGCTTTGCGCAAGTTATATCGATCGCGTTGCACTGCCACATGTTTGTTATCTGATAGCGCTGCAATCATTGCCTGTTGAACTGGTAGTGGCACCATCATGCCTGCATGTTTACGAACCTCAAGAATTTTGGCAATCAAATCCTTATCGCCAATCATCATCGCCGCACGATAACCAGCCATTGATGAACGTTTAGATAAAGAATGAATTGCCAGGATATTTCGATTATCGCCGCCCGTGAGCGAAAGAATTGATTTTGGAGTTACTGTTTCGCCAAATTCCAAGTAGCACTCATCGGCAACTACGATGCCATTACTTTTAGCCCAAGCTATTGCACTTTTTAACTCAGAATCGCTACTTACTCGACCAGTTGGATTGGAAGGTGAATTAACCCAAGCTAAATCTGCAGCTGGCCAACTGCTGGCATCAAAGCCCACCGCAACTGGATCTGCTTTAGCAATCATTGATCCGACTAAATATGTTGGATAAGCAATTTCAGGATAGAGAACTTTCTTAGCTTCCAAAATAGTTGGTAACCATGCCACTAACTCTTTGGAGCCAATCAGCGGCAGAACGCCGAATTCTCCAGACGCGCCAAGTTCTCTACGAGCCCAATCTGCGAGCGCTTCTCGAAGTTTTGGCGTACCAGCAGTAACTGGATAGCTTGGTGAATTAGAAGAGTCTTTAAACGCTGCCTGAATGAAATTGGGGGTGGCATCAACTGGAGTTCCTTGGGATAAATCAATTAAGCCTTCTGGGTGAGCTTTAGCTCTCTCTCCATACGGAGCTAAAGGATCCCTAGGAAAATCTGGCAGTTTCAATTGCAGAACTTAATCAGCGTTAATTAATTTTTCTTCGGCAGTTCTTTTACGAACTCTGGGTCAGCATCTTTCTTGCCAACTTTTGCAGCTCCGCCAGGAGAACCTAGTTCAACAAAGAAGAGTGGGGACTTCTCGCGAAACTCGTTGTACTCAGCCGGGACATCATCTTCATAGTAAATGGCTTCGACTGGACATACCGGTTCGCAAGCGCCGCAATCTACGCACTCATCTGGATGGATATAGAGCATGCGATCGCCTTCATAGATGCAATCGACAGGACACTCATCGATACATGATTTATCTTTAACGTCCACACAAGGTTCGGCAATTACATATGTCATGGCTGGAATTCTACCCAAAGCAGGAAGCTCTACGATTATCACGTGGCAGCCATTTCAGAGAGTGATATCGGTAAGCGGGTAACTATCCGCTTAAAAGGCGAAGACGGCTACCGCGACCTAGTAGGCCATTTGATCAGCCCGACTTCCCTTCGCAACCGTCACGGAGAGGTCAAAGATTTCAATCCCGAACAAATTCATATCTGGCACATAATTGACGATGTTCCTAGAACTGCAACTAGCGGTGCTCCCCTATCGATTCGTATCTACGAAATAGAAGAAGCTCTAAATAAAACTTGGTCAGCCAAAGTCCAGGAGTACAGATCTGGTTGGCTCTATCGTGCAGATAATGGAATAACGCGAAGAGCAAATTCAGCATTGGTCCTTAATCAAAAGAACCATATTGATGATGTAATCGGCTGGTATCGCGAACGTGACTTAACGCCAACTATTCATTTAATTCCCACATTACATTCGCAACTTGATCAGGAATTAATCGGTCGTGGATTTAAAGATTCCTTAGATGCGCTAGTGATGGTTAAAGAACATGACGCTTTATCTTATATAGACTCGAAAAAGTTTAAGAACAGCTACAAAGTTTCGGAAAGCCCCGATATTGAATGGTTAACAGCACAAGGTGATGAACAGCTGGCAGAGTTGATGCAAAGAAGTAACGCCAAATATTTAACTTTGAGACATGATGCGGAACGAGTAGTTGCAGTTGGCCGCATCGGTTTTGCAGATGATTGGGCGGTGTTATCACGAATTTGGGTGGCACCGAATGAGCGCGGCAAAGGTCTAGGAAGAGAGATTATGTATGCACTTGAAAGAGAGTGCATCGCGCCGAAGCTTGCGTTGCAGGTAGCAAAATCAAATAGCGTTGCGATAAATCTTTATGAAACTTTTGGCTACCAGATTCATCACGAATATCGTTTTAGAGCTCTACCCCAGCGAATAGATCTGATTCAAGATCTCTGCTGTTAAGACCTTTGGCAAAAGGTGGCGCAACTTCGCCCTTAACTAAGGTGTAATACTCATCGCCAAATACTTGAACACCTAAATTGTTGGATAAAGCAAAGAAAGGCCCATCTACCGTGATTTGAGTGGCGTGAGCTTTCATAGCCGCCATCTTCTTCTCAACTTGATTTGGCGCATGAATTAGAGTGGTTACAAAGGAATCATCTTTTACAAAAGGAAGTTCATCAACACTTTCCGAGCCAAAGAAATCACTACCTTGTGCCTTCATGGCATCCATTCCTTGTTGAACTACTGATTTAGGCATGATGTTCCAATAGATTTTTTGAATCTGCCAATTAGATAATTCAGCCGCACGCATTGCGACTCGATGAGTTTGAATGTGGTCTGGGTGGCCATAACCACCAAATTCATCATAAGTAACCATTACTTGCGGCTTAAGTTCATCAATTATTAACGCTAGCTCTTTAGCGGCTTTCTCTACATCAGCTCGCCAGAAACAATCTGTTCTTTGATTAGGTGGCGTATCGAGCATTCCGCTGTCGCGATACTTTCCCAGAAAACGATGATCAGTTACGCCAAGTTCTTTCATGGCCGCCGCGAGTTCTAATTCTCGATGCGCGCCGAGCTTATCTTCGTTGTGGCTAGCTAAATGCGCTAACTCTGGCACCAAAACTTCGCCCTCTTCGCCTCTGGTACAGGTTATTAATGTGACCTTAACGCCTTCTTCAACCAACTTCGCCATTGTTGCGCCATTATTAATGGTTTCATCGTCGGGATGGGCATGTACAAAAAGTGCGCGTCTGTTATTCATATTCTCACTTTACTAATTATTTACTAACTATTTTGCTGCAACACTTTATTCCAAGCCAAGATGCCGCCAAGTAGATGAGTGGAATTACTAAATCCCGCATTTTTGATAATAGATAAGCAATTTGCTGATCTGACGCCACTACGACAATAAAGAACTATCTCTTTATTGCGCGGCAATAGCTTTAACGCGGAGCCATCAACAAACTTAGCAACAGGTAGCAATAAAGCGCCATCTATATAACCGGCTTGAAACTCTTCAGGCTCGCGCACATCAACCAGAAACAACTCTGGATTTTGCGCCATAATTTCTTGAAGTTGCGCTACTTCAATTCCCAAATTTCCATAATTCGCATTGCAGAAACTTTCATAGCTAGTCAATAATGTCTTTTGTGAGCCATTACAAATTTCACAATTCGGGCGCTTTTCAATTATTAGTTTCTTAAATGAATTTTCCAAAGAGTCATGAATCAATAGCTTGCTAATTAAGGATTCTCCGATGCCGGTAATTAATTTAATAACTTCGGTACTTTGGATAGAACCAATGACGCCACATAGTGAGCCAAGGACACCGCCTTCGTCACAACTTGGCACCAAACCTGCAGGTGGTGGAGCAGGATGTAAACAACGATAACAAGATCCGTGCTTGCTCCAGAAAGTACTAACTTGGCCATCAAATCTATAAATGCTTCCCCAAACATATGGTTTGTCTAAGAGTGCGCAGGCATCGTTTATTAGATAGCGAGTAGCAAAATTGTCTGTGCAATCAACAATTACGTCATAGCCGCTAAGAATTTCAAGTGCGTTGCTCTCGTCTAGTTTTACTTCATGCAAATTTAAGTTAATTGAAGGGTTAAGCGCACTTGCTTTTTCAGCTGCGCTTCGAGCTTTGCTCTTCCCGACATCGTTTTGAGTGTGAATTATCTGACGTTGCAAATTGGTGAGATCAACTTGATCAAAATCCAATATTCCAATTGTGCCGACACCCGCTGCCGCCAAATACAAGATGGTTGGTGAACCTAATCCTCCAGCGCCAATACAGAGAACTTTTGCATTTAATAACCGCTCTTGCCCCAATAAATCGACATTAGGAAGGAGCAAATGACGGGAATATCTGGATAATTCGTCATTCGTCAATTTGCGACCAGGTTCAACCAGCGCTTTCATATGTCGCAATTCTGCCATTAAGATTCACTCGATGAGTAACGACAAAGGCAGATTGCCCAGAGATGAACGTAGAGCTCAATTACTGACCGCAGCGCTGGAAGTTTTCACCGCCGCTGGTTATCACTCAGCAGCGATGGACGAAATCGCTGAACGCGCTGGTGTTAGTAAGCCAGTTCTCTACCAGCACTTTCCATCTAAATTAGATCTCTACCTTGCCGTTCTTGATACTCACATTGATTCTCTAGTTTTTGCAATTCAAAAAGCGATTCAATCAACTCCGGATAATGCAGAGCGCGTGCAGGCCACTATCGGGGCTTACTTTGATTTCATTGAAGCCGAAGGTGAAGCATTTAGATTGTTATTTGAAAGTGATATGAATGTTGAGCCAGCAGTACGCGAGCGACTAAATCGAATGACTTACGACTGCGCAGCTGCAGTAAGCGCTGTGATCTCTTTAGACACTGGTTTACCTCAAGAAGCAGCAATGCTTCTTGGTGTTGGGTTAATTGGCAGTGCGCAAGTTACAGCTCGTCACTGGCTTGAACGAGATTCCAAGTTAAGTCGAGCGCAAGCCCAAACCCTGGTAACAAATATTATTTGGCGCGGCATTTCAGGATTCCCAATAAATCAAGGTACTAATTAACCTCACATTTAAGGTTTCAAAAAAGGTTTCAACTAACGAGTTAGGAAATAGACATGGCACATATCCGCATTGCTGTAACACACGTGAATTCAGAGTTAGCTTTTGAATCTTCACAAACTCCAAAAGAGGTTAAAACTGCGATTGATAAAGCGTTGGCAGCAGGCGCCACTTTGTCGTTGACCGATATCAAAGGTCGCGAGTACTTAATCCCTGCAGAGAAAATTGGCTACATTGAAATTGGAGAACAGACCGAACGTCGTGTTGGTTTTGGAAAATAATTGAGTAAATCTTTCGCTGAACTTGGCCTTACCAAAGCTCTACTTGAAACTTTAACAAGTGCTGGCTTCGTCACCCCATTTCCAATTCAAGAAGCGGTAATTCCGCTTGCACTTACTGGAGTTGATGTAATCGGCCAAGCGAAAACTGGTACTGGTAAAACTTTAGGTTTCGGATTACCCATTCTAAATAGCGTGTTAAATGAAGCGCAGCTTGGCTCTGGAAAGCCTTTAGCTCTTGTGGTGGTACCAACTCGCGAACTTGGCATTCAGGTTGCAGAAGAGTTAGTAAAAATTTCAGATGGAAATGTTGTTTCAGTTACCGCAATTTACGGCGGACGCCCAATGGAACCTCAGATCGCAGAGTTAAAAAAGGGCGTAGATATTGTGGTTGGTACACCTGGCCGTCTTTTAGATCTACAACGACAAAAGGCGCTTGATCTATCTGAGATTAAATACTTAGTACTAGATGAAGCAGATGAGATGCTAGATCTCGGTTTCTTGCCAGATGTCGAAAAGATTTTTACGCTCACTAAAGAACGTAAGCAAACGATGCTCTTTTCTGCCACCATGCCAGGTGATGTAGTTACCTTAGCTCGTAAATTCTTAAATCAGCCGACTCACATTCGAGCTGAAATTGAAGATACCGGTGCAATCGTAAGCAAAATTAAACAATTTGTTTATCGAGCTCATGCACTTGATAAGCCAGAGATGTTAGCCAAAATATTGCAAGCTGAAGGTCGTGGTCCGACCATGATCTTCTGTCGAACTAAACGCGCCTGTCAGCAAATCGCTGATGATATGAAGGAACGAGGCTTTAAAACCACTGCAATTCATGGTGATTTAGGGCAGAGTGCTCGTGAGCGCGCATTAGAAGATTTCAAATCTTTAAAGCGAGACATTTTGGTTGCAACTGATGTTGCTGCTCGCGGTATTGATATTGACGGAATTACTCACGTTATTAACTATCAATGCCCAGAAGATGAAAAAACTTACGTACATCGCATCGGTCGCACCGCGCGTGCTGGCGCTTCCGGAACTGCAATAACTTTTGTAGATTGGGATGAATTAACACGTTGGGGTCATATCAATCAAGCTTTGGCTTTAGATTTTAAGGAACCAAAAGAGACATATTCTTCTTCAGAACACTTCTACCAAGAGTTAGGTATTCCAAAAACAGCTAGCAGCAGATTAACTAGCCAAACTAAAGTAGAACGTAAACCAGCAAAAGA
>JBPCTD010000075.1:0-2457 GCA_051006515.1 Candidatus Nanopelagicaceae bacterium
CTCAAGAGCCGGTTGGCTCTAAAGCGCTTGCGGAAAACCACAATTTAGGCGTATCACCAGCAACCATTCGTAATGAGATGGCAGTTCTGGAAGAGGAAGGTCTGATTACTCAGCCTCACACCTCAGCTGGTCGTATTCCAACTGACCTTGGCTATCGCATGTTTGTCGATCAACTGGCAACTGTAAAACCACTCTCCGCGCCAGAGCGTCGAGCAATTGAAACCTTTCTTGAAGGTGCACTTGATTTAGATGATGTGGTGATGCGTACCGTTAAATTATTGGCTGATGTCACTAAACAAGTTGCGGTAGTGCAATACCCGTCATTAGTTAAATCACGAGTTAGACACGTTGAACTTGTATTACTAAATTCGATTCGTACGATGTTAATTCTGATAACAGACACCGGAAGAGTCGAACAACGTGTGATCGAATTAGCAACCGAAGTGGATGATGAATATCTAAATTCAATGCGAGTAAAGTTAAATAACTCAATCGCAAGTCAACGCTTACCTGATGTGGCTGATCGTTTATCCGCGTTAATGGACTCTTTAACTGCAAACGATCGCCGAAATATGGCGGTAATTATCTCTACCTTAATTGAGATGGCGCTAGAAAAACCAGAGGAGAAAGTAGTTCTGGCTGGAACTGCGAACTTAACTAGATTCCGCCAAGATTTTTCTGCGCAGATTCATCCAATCCTTGAAGCGCTAGAAGAGCAAGTAGTTCTGCTTCGTTTACTAGGTGGCGCATCAAATGGTGTTCAAGTTCGAATCGGAAGCGAGCAGAGCGAGGCCAATTTACGCGAAACTTCTGTAATCTCCACCGGTTACGGTGAAGTTGGAGCATTGGGCGTTATAGGTCCAACCCGTATGGATTACGCAAGTTCTATGGCTGCAGTTAGCGCTGTTGCTAACTATGTAAGTAGATATCTACAGGAGAATGCATAAATGGCTGATTTATACGAAACGCTTGGCGTTTCGCGTGATGCGACTGCGGACGAAATTAAGCGCGCTTATCGCAAATTAGCTCGCGAACTTCATCCTGATATTAATCCAGATCCACAGGTGCAAGATCGTTTTAAAGAAGTTACCGCTGCATATGATGTTTTAAGTGATGATTCAAAACGCCGCCAATATGACATGGGTGGAAATCCATTTGGCGGTGGCGCAGGTGGATTTAATGGTGGTTTTGGATTCGATGACATTATGTCTGCTTTCTTTGGGCAAGGTGCACAATCGCGTGGACCACGTTCTCGTGCACGAGCAGGTCAAGATGCGCTAATTAGAGTGGAAGTTTCGTTAGAGGAAGCATGTTTCGGAACAGAGCGAGAGCTAACTGTCGAGAGCGCGGTACGTTGTGAAAAATGTTCCGGCTCTGGTTGCCAAGAAGGAACTTCACCTACAACTTGTGCAATCTGTAAAGGACGAGGTGAAACGCAACAGGTAACTCGTTCAATTCTCGGTCAAGTAATGACCTCGCGACCTTGCGCTGCCTGCCAAGGTTACGGAACCACAATTCCAAATCCTTGCCGCGAATGTAATGGAGATGGACGAGTACGTTCTCGTCAAACTATAAATGTGAAGATTCCTGGCGGCGTTGAAACCGGAAACCGAATTCAATTAGCAGGTCGTGGTGAAGTAGGTCCTGGTGGTGGTCCAGCTGGCGATCTATATGTCGAAATCATTCAAAGTGAACATGAGTATTTAGTTCGAGATGGAGATACATTGCATTTAGCGCTCTCAATTCCATTTAGTTCAGCAACTCTAGGCACCAAGGCCAAGGTGATGACTTTAGATGGGGAAGAAGAGGTCGAAATTAAACCCGGCACACAATCAGGTGCCAAAATCGCATTAAAACATAAAGGTATGACTCGCTTACGTGGCTCAGGTCGCGGAGACTTGATTGTTCACATTGAGGTTGTAACTCCTACAAAATTAAATCGCGAACAAGAAGAGCTAATTAAGAAATTTGCGGCCTTACGTGGGGAAGATAAGGATTCCTCTTCAGTAAAAGTAGATGATGGTTCGCTGTTGAATAAAATACGCGGAGCATTTAGATTCTAATGCTTCAACTTTTCTTCATTGAGGATGTAAACCATCCCGAATTAACTGGTGATAACGCGCATCATGCCGATCGAGTGTTACGGATGAGCGCCGGTGAAGAGCTTCTAGTTTCTGATGGTGTAGGTGCTTGGGCTAGATGTGAAATAACGTCAATCTCAAAAAAGGGTGTCAATCTTAAAATACTTGAAAAAGGTTCAGAACCAGCAAGTGCATTCAACATCTCAGTTTTACAAGCTTTACCTAAGAGCGATCGCACAAAAGAGATGATTGAACTCTTGACCGCAGCAGGAGTCACCGAGATTTATCCATGGCAATCTGGCCGCACTATTGGGAAAGATAGCGAGAAGTGGGAAGTCGCCGCAATTGAAGCTAGTAAGCAGACTCGTCGTTTCCA
>JBPCTD010000076.1:0-15010 GCA_051006515.1 Candidatus Nanopelagicaceae bacterium
CCCAAGAAAGTATCTAAAGAGCGCCAGAAAGGCAGTAACTGATGAAACTGCCCGGTTGGTTAAATTACTTGCAAATTAATTTTTAGAGATTTTATTTAGCAGGGCAGTTGGTGCAGTTGCTGCGGCAAGATCCACTAAATCTTTTGAAACACCGAATTCAATGGCATTTTGCATGGCTCTATTTAAAGTTAGCGTGCTGCCTGCCAAAGAACCATTACTTTTTAAGCGAGCCACAGAATTCTTAACTTCCACCTCAAGAGCGCCGATTTTATATTCTCCATCTGAACAACCTGCTGCGCTCATTGCATCTGAAACTAAGATAACTCGCTTTGGCGCTTCAACGAAAATACGTTTAACAAGCTCCTTATCAACATGTACACCATCAACTATTATTTCTAAGTAGATTGATTTATCTTCCAAAATGGCGGAGGAGAATGACTTACCTGGCGAGTCTAATTTCGTCATCGCGTTATTAAAATGTGTAACTACAGAAGCGCCTGCATCTATAGCAGCTAGAGCATCATCGTAATTTCCATCGCTATGGCCGATAGCTGCTAATACTTTTTCATTTGAAAGATATTTAATTAGTTCCAATGCACCTTCTAACTCTGGTGCGATTGTTACCATCACAATATTTCCATTACTTACATCAATTAATGATTTCAATTCATCGAGATTTGGCTTACGGATTTTGGCAGGATCTTGGGCACCACATTTGATAGTAGATAAGTAAGGGCCTTCCAAATGAATGCCAACTAGCTCGCCGCGCTCTACAAACGGTTGTAGCATCTTAATTTGAACCATCAAGTTATCAATTGAATCTGTCACTAAACTTGCAACTAGATTTTTTGTTCCGGAAGCCTTATGAACTGAAATAGCTTTCGAAATGTATTCCGGATTAGGGTCCGAAAAGTAATAGCCACCACCACCATGGCAATGAATATCGGTGATTCCTAATTTAACTGGCAAGCTACCCACCAAGTCATTCTATTGTTACTTAACTTATTACTTGGCAATCAACTTCGCCCATGCGATAAGTGATGTGTTCATGGGTTGGTGCTTTCCAAAGAACTAAATGAGCTTTCGCGCCGATGTTCAAGTGGCCAATATCTTCTCGCTGTAGTGCAAGCGCGCCACCTTTTGTTGCGGCATATAAAGCTTCAGCCGGTGACATAAACATTTCGCGAACTGCAAGTGACATGACAATCGGCATCGAAGTCATAAATGAAGATCCTGGGTTGCAATCTGAGGCAAGCGCGACAGTGACACCTGCATTTAAATACCTTCTGGCATCTGGATAGGCAGATTTAGTAAAGAATTCCGCACCTGGCAATAGCGTGGCAACAACATTCGCTTCAGCTAACTTGTTTATTGTGACATCTGAAACATGTGTGCAGTGATCGACAGAGGCAAGCTTTAACTCTGCTGCAAGATCTGCGCCACCAGAATCGGCGATTTGATTGCCGTGGATTCGTCCCTTTAAGCCCTTTGCTATTCCAGCTTTGAGAATTTCACGGGCTTCATCAACGGTAAATGCACTTTGATCACAGAATACGTCAACCCATTTAGCATAAGGAGCGCAAACATCAAGCATTTCATTCTTTACTAATTCAACGTATGCGCTTCTTTTATCAGTAAATTCTGCTGGAATTACATGTGCACCCAGGAATGTGGTCTCTTCAGTAAATTGTTTTGCCACTTTTAAGATTTTTGATTCAGTTTCGACATCTAAACCATAACCAGATTTGATTTCAATGGTAGTGGTGCCAGTTGATTTGGCGCGTTCAATAATCTTTTGGGTTGATTTAGTTAGTTCATCAATTCTGGCACTGCGAGTCGCAGCAACTGTGGTTTTGATGCCACCTGATGCATATTTTCCGCCAGCCATGCGGGCGACATAATCTTTATGGCGATCGCCAGCAAAAACTGCATGAGTATGCGAATCAACAAATCCCGGTGTAACAACACCGTTTTCTGCATCAACAACGCTATCTGCAGCAGGCGCGTTTTGATTGCTACCGACCCAAGTAACTAAACCATTTTCGATAATTAAGGCAGCATCATTAAGAATGCCAAGTTCTTTATCGGAATTAGTTATTAATTGGCCGATGTTTTTAATTAACTGGGAAGTCATTAACCCTCATTGATTGGAATTCGAACGTTACGTTCCTTAGCAACATCAGCAGCGAGTTCGTAACCAGAATCAACGTGGCGGATAACGCCCATACCTGGATCGTTTGTGAGCACTCTGCGCAATTTCTCTGCAGCAAGTTTGGTGCCATCTGCAACTGAAACTTGGCCAGCGTGAATTGATCTACCGATTCCAACACCACCTCCGTGGTGAATAGAAACCCATGAAGCACCTGAAGCAGTATTTACTAGCGCATTTAATAGCGGCCAATCTGCAATTGCATCAGATCCATCGAGCATTGCTTCAGTTTCGCGATAAGGCGATGCCACGGAACCACAATCAAGATGATCGCGACCAATAACTATTGGCGCGGAAACTTCACCTTTTGCGACCATGTCATTAAATCTTTCGCCTGCTAGATGGCGTTCGCCATAACCTAACCAACAGATACGTGCAGGAAGTCCTTGGAAAGCAACTTTCTCACTTGCTTTATGAATCCATCGAGCAAGTGGTTCGTTATCAGGAAATAGTTCAAGCACTGCTTTATCAGTTGCAGCAATATCTTTTGGATCTCCACTTAGCGCAACCCAGCGGAATGGACCTTTACCTTCGCAAAACAGCGGGCGAATGTATGCGGGAACGAAACCCGGAAAATCAAATGCTCTGGTGTATCCAGCTAACATCGCTTCGCCACGAATTGAATTTCCATAATCGAAAACTGTGGCACCGGCATCCATAAAACCAACCATCGCTTCAACTTGTTTTGCCATAGAAGCTCGAGAACGTTTAGTAAATTCTTCAGGATCGCTAGCTGCTAATTGTTGCCACTCTTCAACACTTACACCTTCTGGCAAGTAGGAGAGCGGATCATGTGCTGAAGTTTGATCAGTGACAATATCAATTGGCACGCCGCGCTTTAAGAAATCAGCAAATATTGTTGCCGCATTTGCTTTGAGTCCAACGCTGTATGCGCGGCGTTCTGCTTTAGCTTTTAGTGCAATCTCTAGCGCCTCTTCAACGTTATCGGTCCACATATCTAAATAACGATGATCAACGCGGCGTTGTAAACGAGCAGCATCAACATCAACACAGATAACGGCACCATCATTCATTGTCACTGCAAGTGGTTGCGCACCACCCATGCCACCAACTCCGCCAGTTAAAGTTAATGTGCCGGCTAAAGTGCCATTGAAATCTTGATTGGCTACCGCAGCAAAAGTTTCATATGTGCCTTGCAGAATTCCTTGTGTTCCAATGTAAATCCAAGAACCAGCAGTCATCTGGCCGTACATAGTTAATCCTGCCGCTTCTAAGCGACGAAACTCTGGCCAATTTGCCCAATCTCCAACTAGGTTTGAATTTGCAAGTAACACACGTGGCGCCCATTCGTGTGTTTGAAAAACACCAACTGGCTTTCCTGATTGCACCAACATTGTTTCATCAGCTTTAAGAGTTTGAAGAGTGCGCAGCATCGCATCAAGTGATTTCCAATCGCGTGCTGCTTTTCCGGTTCCGCCATAAACAACTAAATCTTCAGGACGTTCAGCAACTTCTGGATCTAAATTGTTCTGCAACATACGGTAGGCAGCTTCTTGTTGCCAACCTAGAGTTGATAAAGAACTTCCCTGCGGGGATTTAATTAATCTGCTCATGAGAGTTTTCCTACCTCTTTCTCTACCGCTGCCAAAATCGCACCTGATTTAACTAAATCAACACATGATTCAATTTCTGGCGTTAACCAACGATCAGTTCCAGGGCCTTTAACTTTTTCCCTTATAACTTTTATTGCAGCTCCGGTTCCAGGCGATGGTTGCAATGGTGCACGCATATCTACAGCTCTTGATGCAATCATGAATTCAATGCCGATTACTCGCGCAAAAGCATCAATTGCAGTGCGTAATTTACGCGCTGCATGCCAACCCATTGAAACATGATCTTCTTGCATGGCAGATGATGGAATTGAATCTACTGACGCAGGCACTGCCAAACGTTTCATTTCGCTGACCAAACCAGCCTGTGTATATTGCGCAATCATCATTCCGCTATCTACACCTGGATCATCAGCTAAAAACGGTGTTAGACCAAATGATCTATGTTCATCAAGCATGCGATCGCTTCTACGTTCTGACATAGATGCAGCATCAGCGATAGATATTGCTAGAAAATCGAGAACATGCGCTACCGGTGCGCCATGAAAATTACCGTTGCTACTTACATCTCCACTAGGTAAAACCACTGGATTATCAATAATGGAGCGAAGTTCGCGCTCTGCAATTGTTTTAGCATGAGCCAAAGTGTCACGAGCCGCGCCAGCTACTTGTGGTGCGCAGCGCAGCGAATATGCATCTTGAACTCGAGTATCTTCTTTACCCGCATGAGATTTAACTAATGGCGAGGTACTAAGTAAATGAGCCAAATTTTTTGCTGAAGCAATCTGTCCTAACTGCGGGCGAATTTCATGTAAGTGCGCTTGAAAAACTTTGTCAGTACCAAGCAAAGCTTCAATACTAAGTGCAGCGCTAACATCTAATTGTTTTAGCAGTGAATCAATATCAGCAATCGCCATAATTAATTGGCTCAACATGCCATCTGTACCATTGATTAGCGCTAAACCTTCTTTAGATGAGAGTTCAACCGGAGTTATGCCAAGTTTCCTAAGCGCATCTGCTGCTGGCACCACATTGCCACCATTATCAATAACTTCACCTTCACCCATCGCAACTAAGGCGCAGGAAGAGAGCGGAGCTAAATCTCCAGAACAACCAAGCGATCCATATTCGCGAACAACGGGCGTCAATCCTGCATTAAGAATTTCAGCATAAACATTTACAGTTTCAAGTTTCACGCCAGAATATCCACGGCATAAGGTGGCTAACCGAAGTGACATCAAAGCTCTAACAACTTCAACTTCTACAATATTGCCGCTACTTGCAGCATGTGAACGAATTAATGAACGCTGCAATTGCGCACGCATATCAGCATCAATGTATTTACGGGCAAGCGCTCCGAACCCGGTAGAGATTCCATACACGGGAGTTTCAGATGCCGCTAGTGAGTCGATTATCGCTCTAGATTTTTGAATTGCATTTTTAGCGCTATCGGAGATTTTGATTTTGGCGCCATTACGCGCAATATCAATCAGATTTTCTGCGCTTAAACCATCAGTTCCGAGCAGAACTTCTGCTGGCATATATCCCCCCGCTAAGATTTCGCTTGCGCAAGGTTATCTAAATTAGTCCAAAAGTGTCAGGGGTCAGAAGCAAAAATGGTTCTACATGATGATACTAATTGGCCAAGAGCGGGCGCTTGGTTTAAGAAAACAAACGGGGAAAGCAATTCGAAAATTGCTGATATCGCAATTGTTGGCGTTGGCGCATCTAAAATCGCGATTACGCCAAATAATGCAGATACCACGCCACAAGCAATACGCGATGCCTTACTGCGCTACTCAACTTATCACGCAGGTAAAGATGTTGATTTACAGAAACTAAGCGCATTTGATTTTGGAGATCTATCAAATCCTGACGATCAAGATAAAAGTATTTCAGAGCTAAAAACTTTACTTAACCAGAGCAAAACATTAATTTTAATGGGCGGAGATAACTCAATTACCTATTCTGGAGTTAGTGCGCTTGCCGCAGAAAGCTTTGCAGAGGTAGGTGTAATAACTTTAGATGCACATCATGATGTGCGTGATGGAATTTCTAATGGTTCACCAATTAGGCAGCTGGTAGAAGTAGGTCTTCCTGGTAAGAATATTGTGCAAATCGGAATTAATGATTTTGCTAATTCCAAATTCTATGCAGAGCGCGTAAAGAATTACGGGATAACAGTCATACATCGAAGCGAGTTTGATTCTAATGAAATTTCAAATATCGCTAAATTAGCATTTGAGAAATTGAACAACTGCACTAAAATCTATTTGGATATCGACATCGATGTATGTGATAGATCTGTAGTACCTGCCGCGCCTGCCTCTGTCCCAGGCGGTATTTCAGCGAATCAGTTACGCCAAATAGTTGCAGAAATTGCAGCAGATAGACGCGTAAACACTTTTGATATTACTGAAATAGATGCCTCTATTGATGCGACAGATCAGCGCACAACACGTCTAGCTGCACTGTGTATTCTGGAAATCGCAGCTGCCAAAGCAAATAATTAAATATTTGCTTTAAAACCGCGCTTAGTTAAGGTGCGTGTTCGTAGCGGTGAGAAGAAGATTTTTTCTACCACTATTCCGATCAACATAATCATAAATATTGATGTTAAAACCAGCGACATATCGCCTAGTTGTCGGCCAACATCGAGCAACTGTCCGATGCCCAAACCTAACGCTGGTGAAACCGCAATTAACTCTGCTGCCATTAGTGAACGCCAAGCGAATGCCCAACCTTGTTCAAGCCCTGCCAAGTATCCAGTCCAAGCTCCCGGCAGAATGATGTGGCGAATTTCTTGCCACTTATTTGCACGCAAGACTTTAGATAGTTTCAAATACAAAGGTGGAATTTGATCAATTCCTGAAATCAAACCATTTGCAATTGATGGAACTGCACCAAGCAGAATTACCGCAAAGATTGTGGTTGGAGATAAACCAAACCAAATAATTGCTGCAGGTACCCAAGCAACAGAAGGTAATTGTTGTAGTCCAAGGAGGATTGGCCCAAAAACCATTCTTAAATACTTATTTAAACCAAGCGCTAACCCAATTGGGGTAGCGAATGCAATTGCTAAGAGAAATCCTTGCGCGCCACGAGAGAAGCTTTTGAATACCGCCTGTTGCAAATTGCCTTGATCCCATTGATTGCTCATGGAGTTTGCTACATCAGAAGGCGAGGGCAGGATGTAACTTTCGATATCACTGAATGTAATAACTAACTGCCAAATTATTAAGAATCCAAGGATGGCAATTAGTGGTGATAAGGCCCGAAAAACTCTAGCTTTAATGCCAGATTTCTTTGCTTGCGTAATTTCTAACGCGTCTAAGCCTGATTCCAGTTTTCTAAAGTCAGAGTTATGCATTTGCATGTCTCCTAATTTCATTTCGAAGCTCATCCGTAATTTCTCGAGCTTTAACCGCGATATCAGGAGAATCAATGCGTCGTGGTTCATGTATATCAATCTGCCATTCACGAACGAAACGGCCGGGCCTTGAAGACATTAATAAAACTCTTTGACCTAAACGTACAGCTTCACGAACATTGTGAGTTACAAAGATAACCGTTAAGCCATTTTCCTGCCAAAGGCGAATGATTTCATCATGTAAAAGATCTCTGGTAATTGCATCTAACGCAGCAAATGGTTCATCCATAAGCAAGAATTTAGATTCTTGCGCAAGTGCTCTCGCAATTGCAACGCGTTGGCGCATACCACCACTTAATTCATGAGGACGTTTGTCATAAGCGTGATCTAAGTTCACGCTAGCTAATAACGCTTTAGCTTTCGCAACTCGTTCTTCTTTACTTAAACCTTTTAATTGCATTGGAAGTTCTACATTTTTCCCCGCGCTAAGCCAAGGAAGTAGTGCAGAATCTTGGAACATCAAGGTCGGGGCTATGTTTGTTTCAACTTTTCCTGAAGTAGCTTCATCTAAGTTACTAATCAAATTAAGCAATGTAGATTTGCCACAGCCAGATGCTCCAACCAAGGCAATAAATTCTCCAGCTTTAACTTTTAAATTTAAATCTTCTAATACCCAGGGGTCTTCATCGTTAAATCGTTTGTAGACCTGTTCTACATTGAGCGCTAAGGACATTAATTTAATCCCAGACCATTTGCCGATACTGGCTTCTGCTTTGACGCTTTAAGAATGGAATTGAGAATTCGTAAATCATAAATGCCGTTAATGCCTCGAGAACCTAAATTTGTAAGCACTCCGGCATCAACTGCATCATCTGCGCTCTTTTCAAGTGATTTCGAGACCGGATCTGATGTGAAAACCAGGTTCTTCCAAGCGCGCGCCATAACGTCATCTGCAAGGCGCTTGCCGCTCCACTTTTCAATCTGGCGCTGTGCTGCATCTTGCGCTGCAACCGAATTCTTATTTATGTAATTAATTGACTCTAGGTGAGCATTTAGAAGAGAGCGGATAGTTCCCGGAAACTTCTTTAAGAAAGTAGAGCTTGAAATAATTTGGGTAGTAACAAATTGACCTTTTGGCCAAAGTGTCTTCTCATCTAAGAATACTTTTGCGCCAGCTTCGATAACTAATCTGGTGCTCCATGGCTCAGGTAACCAAGCGCCATCAATATCGCCACGTTGGAATAACGCTAAAGTCTGTGCATTTTCAGTCGGGATAATGGTGACATCGCCAGCTCCGGTGATGCTGGTCGTAAAACCTTTGGACTTTAACCAAGAACGTAACGCAACATCTTGGGTATTACCAAGCTGAGGAGTTGCAAGCTTCTTACCTTTTAAGTCATCAATAGTTGAGATGGATGGTTTCACCACAAATTCCGCGCCACCAGATGTTGAACCAGAAATAATTTTTAGTAATGAGCCACGAGTGCTTGAGAAACCATTAATTGTTGGATTAGGTCCGATGTAGGTAACATCGATAGCGCCAGCTTTCATTGCTTCAATTGCAGCAGGACCTGCGTTGAACGCAACATATTCAATCTCGGTTTTATCTTTACCTAAATGTTTTTTAAAGAATCCCAGATCTTGACCAATAAGTGCTGGCGCATGAGTAACGTTTGAGAAGAATCCAATACGAATTTTCTTGGCTACCGCCTCTTTCTTAGTAGCAGCCTCTGCAGTCATTGAGCCAGTTGCAATAGAAAGCGCGGCCACAACAGCCAAAGAAAATAATTTTCTTCTCTTCATAGTTACTCCTGTTTTAGTGCTTTTAATTCCCTACTAATTTAGTATACTTTGCCAAATATAGCAGGTAATAGCTCCAAATTCTGGGAAGGTGGAATATGAATATCTCTGCGGCGGGAGATTATGGATTACGCGCAGCAGTTCACCTGGCGAAAGTAGCTTTAAAAGATGCAGATGCACTGACCACCACCGAAGAGATTGCCAATTCCCAACAAATTCCTATTAAATTTTTGGAAGCCGTAATCAGAAAACTAAAAGTGGCAGATCTGGTAGAAAGTCGTAGAGGTCAAAGCGGTGGGCATAAATTGACGCTTCCACCAAACAAAATCTCTGCCGCAGACGTCATTAGAGCAGCAGAAGGTCCATTAGCTGCGGTTCGTGGGGAGCGACCAGAGAGTTTGAAATATTCAGGTAGCGCAAAACATTTAACCGATGTTTGGATTGCCGTTAGAAGTTCACTAAGAAGTGTTCTAGAAAATGTTTCGCTTGCTGAGATAGTTAAAGGAGAATTTTCAGCTACAACCGATAAGTTAATTTCACAACCAGGAGCATGGACTAGACGTTAAAGAAGAGTTAAAGAATGGCGCGGAGAATTTTTTGCACGCTCTCTTCGATTGGTGCAGTGCCATCCAAAATCAAATCCGGACTCTTTGGAATTTCGTAATTTTGAGAAACACCAGTGAAATTAGGTAACTGACCATCAGCAGATTTCTTATATAAACCTTTAGGGTCTCGTAATTGGCAGATTTCAACCGGGGTATCAACAAAAACTTCTAAGAATTCGCCATCATCGAAAATTGATTTAGCGCGGTTTCGATCAGCTTCAAAAGGACTTACCAGCGCGGTAATCACAATTAGACCGGCATCAACCATCAATTTTGCAACTTCAGATACACGACGAACATTTTCTGCGCGATCTTCGGCGGTGAAACCTAAGTCCATATTTAGACCAAGTCTTAAGTTATCGCCATCAAGTACGTAACAATGTGCGCCATTGGCAAAGAGCGCTTGTTCTAACGCATTTGCAATCGTGGATTTACCTGAACCTGAAAGACCAGTTAACCAAATCACCCGAGCTTTTTGGCTCTTCTGTGCACTTCGTTGTACTTTGTTTAGTTCATAATTTTGATGGTGAATATTGGTTGCACGACGCAGGGCATATCTGATCATTCCCGCGCCAACAGTTTTCTGTGTTAGACGATCAACCAGAATAAAATTACCAAATTCCTTTGATTTTTCATATGGTTTTAGCACCATCGGAATATCAGTTGCGATTTCTACATCTCCGATATCGTTCATCTCTAAAGTATCAGCGGATGCATGTTGCCCAGTATTTACATCTAAGCGGTGCTTAATTTTTGTGACCATCGCTGGAGATGTGGAAGTGCCTGAGAAAAGTAGATAAGAACGGCTATGAATCATCGCTTCTTCGTCCAACCAAACTAAGTGCGCCGAGAAGCGATCAGCAGCGTCTAAATCAGAGAAATTTGTGGCGATGACATCACCGCGTGCTACATCTACCTCTGGTTCCAGAACAAGTGTGATGGCATCAGATTGGCTTGCGCTTTCAAGCTCTTTTTCAAAAGTAACAATCTGTGCAATCTTTGCTTTCTTATTACTTGGGTAAATTGATACTTCATCACCTTTTTTAAATTTTCCTTGAGCGATAGTGCCGGCAACGCCACGAAAATCTTCAGCGCGGACAATTGATTGTGCTCTAAGCATCGCGCTATTACTTTCATTAATTGATGGTTGCCAGGATTGAATAGCTTCTTGCAAAGTTGGGCCGGAATACCAAGGCATAGCATCGGTTCGATAAACCACATTATCGCCAGCTAACGCACTAAGCGGGATGGTAATTACATCTTGCAAAGCTAAACGTTCGATAGTTCTTGCAATCTCACTGTTTATCTCATCAAAAACGCTCTGTTGGTAACTCACAGCATCCAGTTTGTTAATGGCAACAATAATTCGACTGACTCCCATTAATTCGCAGATGGTTAAATGGCGAAGAGTTTGGGTGCGTACTCCTTTGGTGGCGTCGATTAATACCAATCCAACATCTGCGCGTGAAGCAGCGACCACCATGTTTCGGGTGTACTGCTCATGTCCCGGCGCATCAGAAATAATTAAACGTTCACCATTTAGAAGCGACATTGATCGATAAGCAACATCGATAGTGATTCCTTGTTCGCGCTCTGCTTCAAGCCCATCAGTTAATAAGCTGAAATCAATCTCTCCGGCTGGAATCGTGGATCCGCTACGGCGAATTTTTTTAGTGGAGTTGATGGTGTCGTGTGGAACGCTATCGGTCTCTACCAAGAGTCGGCCAATTAGCGTACTTTTACCATCGTCAACGCTGCCACAAGTAACAAGACGGATCACCGGAGTACTCATTAGAAATACCCTTACGTCTTCTTCTTCTCCATCGAATCTTCATTTTCGCCATCGATTAATCTGGTGGCACGTTCAGAGAGTTTTATATTTAAAACTTCTTCTACAACATCTTTAATAGTGGCAGCAGTTGATTCAACAGCTGCAGTTAATGGGTAACAGCCTAAAGTTCTAAAGCGAACCATAGCTTCAAATGGTTTCTCGCCAGGATTTAATGGATAGCGATCATCATCGACCATAATCAACTGTTCACCACGTTTAACAACTGGTCGCATCTTTGCTAAATAAAGCGGGTTAACGTAAATATTTTCCCGCCAGATATATCGCCAAATATCTGCTTCAGTCCAATCTGAGATTGGAAATACGCGCATCGTCTGTTCTGGTGCGAGTTTGGTGTTGTAAGTTCTCCATAATTCAGGGCGTTGTGCTCTGGGGTTCCATCGATGTCCAGGATCGCGCACGCTAAAAATTCTTTCTTTAGCGCGGCTCTTCTCTTCATCTCTTCTCGAACCACCAATCGCTGCATCAAAACCATATTTATCGAGCGCTTCTTTTAGTGGAATAGTGTTCATGACTCGCAAATACTCTGAAATTCCATTACTAAATGGCGTGATTCCTTGGCGTACACCTTCTTCATTTATATGAGCAATAAGTTTTAAATCATGCATCTTCACAACTTCATCCCTGAAGGTGATCATCTCGCGGAAATTCCAAGTTGAATCTATGTGCAGCAAAGTAAATGGGACTTTTCCAGGGTAAAAAGCTTTACGCGCCAAGTGCAGAATTACAGTGGAATCTTTACCAATTGAATAAAGCAGTGCTGGATTTTTAAAGCTAGCTGCGGTTTCGCGAAGTATTTCAATGGATTCGTTCTCTAAACGATCCAGTATTTGATCATGCATGTTCATGAGATGCTCACGAAGTCGTAATCAGAAAGCTTTTTATTTGTACGATTTAAGAATTTATCCTGGGAGATTGCAGCCTTATCCATCTTAGTTGTAGTTGGATGCTTAGGCAGAGAATCAAGGTCAGTATCTCTATTCAAAGCAACAAATTTTTGAATTTCCAGAACCTTATCGGGTTCATTAAGGTCTTTGAAAGCCAAATCTAAAATTTTGCAATTATTAGACTTAGCAGTCTCTTTTGTGTGCTTATAGAAGTCGATGTAATTTTCAATATACTTATTAAGTTCGGGTTCGCTTACTTCAATCTCAAGATTTGAACTGTCAACTTTATGCCAATTACCCGTAGCTCTAGCTTTTTTTAGAGATACATATCTATCTAAATGATTTCTCCGCAAAAAAACCACGTGCGGTCTAAATTCCTTGATTATCTGATCCAGTGTCTGCTGATGAAGGTGCTCTGGAAATATCTTGATGGTGTGAGTACCTGGAAATAACATTATTTTCCGCAGAGTCTTAATTGGCTTAAGAGATGTCTTCTCAAAGCGAAAATGGATCCATTCTCTCTTTTGCTTACGAGTATTTAGGAAATAGCGCCAAGAAAAGAAAGGCATATGTCTATTTAGGTGTTCCACGATTGGCGACCATTGGTTGAAGATAAAGAATTCTCCGTAGTAATTCATACCAATTCGTGGGTGATTTATCATCGAAGCCAGGGCGTGAGTGCCGGATCTAGGAAATGAAATTATCAGTACTAATTTGGAGATATCAGCAAAAGTATTTTTCTTACGTAATTTCGTTGCGACATAAAGCGGAATTGCTTTTAAATTGGAAATAAATTTTCGAAGTGCATGTATCAGCCCATAGTCACTTCGATGATTTGCCATATTTGCATGCTATCAAATGGGGTGAGGTAATCTAAGCCAGTGAGTGCTCCGATTCCGGTAACTATGACCAGGAATACCTCATTTGACCAAGAACTCACAGAGATTTCCAAAATTAGAGCAATACGTCGTAGGAATATAGATATATATCCAACTGTCAGCGTAGTAATTGCAACGCTTAGACCACATGATTTGGAAAACATTCTACGCCAAATGCTTGCGCAAACTCTGCCAAAGTTTCAAATACTTCTTGGCTTACACGCAATTGAATTAAATAGCCAACATAAGTCATTAATCAAGAAGCTCTCTGCGAGAAAAATTTCTGTTGTAACAAGTAAATTTCCAAAATCTGCAACGCTAGGTGAACTTCTTACTGCACTTTGTCAGAAATCATCAGGCGAATATGTGGCAAAAATTGATGATGACGATTATTACGGGCCAGAACATTTAAGAGACTTAGTTGATGCCGCTATTGATACTAAAGCGGAAGTTGTTGGACGAGCAATGAATTATGTTTACTTAGAACCACTTTCTATTACCGTGCGCAGATTTGCACCGACCGGTACTCAAGCAGTTGAACTTTGGAGTGATTGGGTTTGCGGTGGCACCATCTTGGTTAAGCGTAAAGTGGCAGAGGCTGCAGGTTGGTTTGGCAATGGAACAACTGCGGTAGATCGATATTTACTGAGCCGAGTTACTGAAAGCGGTGGCAAAATCTGGCGTACTTTTGGTGCCGGCTACATCTACCGCCGTAGCTTCACTTTTCATACCTATGTCACAAATTACTCAAAGTATTTAAATAATGCCAACGAGCAACGGGTCGGTATCTGGACCAACGAGATATTTGGGACGGTAAAGTGAGTAAAACTATCTATCGCTTTGAGCGCCCTGATGATTTAGAGATTTTACGCACCACAAAATTGACGGTGGCAGTAGTGATTGCTTGTCGCGGTGGACAAGATAAATTGGATTTAACACTGGCATCACTTGCTGCGCAAAGCTATCCCAGCAAGTTAGTAAATGTTTATGTAGTAGATGATGGCAGTGAGCCACCGCTTCATTTACCCGCAATCAAGCCTGCGAAAACCAAGATTATTCGCTATGAAAATGGCGGTGTTGAGTGGGGAAAGACAAAGGCAATAAATAAGGCAACAAAGAATTTGAAAGAGAACGTACTTTGGTTTGTTGATGCTGACATGGTCTTCGACCCGGATCATTTGGCACATCACATGAAGTGGCATCATGACGCAGATGATTATGCAGTTTTAGGTTGGAAGCGCTTTGTTAAAGAGTGGAACTACTCACCTAAAGAACTTAAACAGGCGCTTGATAAAGATGGTTTCATGGATTTACATGAAGAGCACTGGGGTAAAGAGTTATGGGAAGCGCGTGCTGAGCGGACTAATGATTTAAGAAATCCAGGCTTTGAAGGATTCCGGAATTTTGTGGGTGCAACTTTTTCCATAATCAATAAGCGTTGGAAAGAGTTAGGCGGTTATAACCCAGAGCTGATTACCGGTGAAGATACAGAACTAGGTTGGAGAATTCAGCAATATGGAATGCGGACAGTGGTAGATCGCCAGGCGCATTCATGGCATCTGGGTTACAGCACAATTGAAGAGAATAAGGAAGAAATTAGCCGTCACAACAATCCGCTTCTTTCTCAGCTGATTCCAGAGCTAAAGAGCATCCGTTCAAATAGCGAATATAAATATTTGATTTCAACCTATGAAGTTGCGCTCGATATTCGAAATGTAAATCTCAAACGAGTCCGTGAAATCAAAGAAAATTTATTAGAAATTAGCGGCACCCAAGCAAACTTCATTATGTTGGGCAATTGGGAAGATTTAAAGTTGCGATATTCGCCTACCAAAGATAAA
>JBPCTD010000077.1:0-4445 GCA_051006515.1 Candidatus Nanopelagicaceae bacterium
TGGCGGAGACGAGAGGATTTGAACCTCCGAGACCCTTTAGGGGTCAACCTCATTAGCAGTGAGGCGCACTAGACCGGGCTATGCGACGTCTCCAGTAGAGCGAAGTTTACCTTAGGAAATCAGCCTAAATTTTCGCCTTATTAAGAAGTATTCTTATCTGATGAGCGAAATATCTAAACGAGTCCACGACAGCGCGCCGTCAGATGCCTTTGCCGAATTCATGAAAGGCAATTGGAGCGCAATTCCGCTATCAGATTTAGGCGTTTCACCCGTCGCGAGTAATTGTGTGGCGCGAAGAGCAGTTTTAAGTGCGGCATTTAAAGGCCTAAGAATTGTTCTGCCTTCTGGCATCGATAAGGTGCGTAGCAACGATACTTTTTATTTATATAGACCGCACTCTGCTTTTGCTTACTACACCGGTGTCCAAGGAGTAGAAGCAAATCCTGATGCAGTTCTTGTTTTAGAACCAAATGGCGATGGACATGATCCAATTCTTTTCATTATGCCAAGATCTACTCGAGACACTGAAGCTTTCTATAGGGATTCAAAATATGGAGAACTTTGGGTAGGTCGTCGTTATACAACTGATGATGCAAAGCAGCGCTATCAAATTGAAACTAGAAGCGTTGATGAATTAGAGAAGTTTTTATCAGATAAGAAACCAGCAGTAACTATCCGTGAAGAAGATCCAAAAGTCGATGCGTTAATAGCCTCTCATGACCGTGATGCAGAGCTAGTTGAATTTACCTCTGCGCAACGATTCGTGAAAGATAAGTATGAAATTGCGGAGTTGCAAAAAGCGGTCGATGCAACAGGTCGCGGTTTTGAAGACATGATTAAAGTTTTGCCTGAAGCAACCAAACACGAACGTGGCGAGCGCGTTGTGGAAGGCGCTTTCTATGCGCGAGCACGTGCCGAAGGTAATGATCTTGGCTATAACACTATTGCAGCCTCAGGATCACATGCTTGTGTGCTTCACTGGGTTCGAAATGATGGACCAGTAAAAAGCGGCGATTTAATGTTGATTGATGCTGGTATCGAAATGGATTCTTATTACACCGCAGATATCACGCGCACTTTGCCAGTAAATGGAAAGTTCACACACGCACAGCGCGAGTTATATATGTTGGTTTACAACGCACAGAAGGCAGGATTTGCTGCGGCTAAAGCGGGTGCCACGATTCCTGACATCAATCGCGCCTGCCAAGAAGTATTAGCTGCGGGACTTGAAAAACTTGGTGCGTTGCCCGTAAGCGCAGCTGAATCTTTAGAACCACAGAATGGTTTCCATCGCCGTTGGACGCTACATAACGTCAGCCACATGTTGGGTATGGATGTACATGATTGCGCGCACGCAAAGCGCGATGTTTACATGGGTAAATTAGAAGCGGGCATGGTTATTACCGTTGAACCTGGTCTTTATATCCAACCGGATGATGAACTATTCCCGCCTGAGTATCGCGGAATCGGAATTCGTATCGAAGATGACGTAGTTATTACCGAAAATGATTGCATCAACTTAAGCGAAAAACTTCCGCGTCATCCTGATGAGATCGAAGCTTGGATGGCTTCAGTAAGTAAGTAATTTACTTGAGTAATTAACTGCGCCAAGAACTATTTAGTGGGCGGCCCTCGGCATAACCTGATGCTGATTGCACGCCTACCACTGCGCGTTCTGCAAACTCATTTAAATCTTTAGCGCCAGCGTAAGTACAGGAACTGCGAAGTCCTGCGATGATTTCATCAATCAAATCTTCAACGCCAGGTCTTGCTGGATCTAAATACATCTTTGAAGAAGAGATTCCCTCTTCGAATAACGCTTTACGTGCACGCTCGAATGCATCCTCTGCACTGGTACGTGCATTAACTGCACGTTTTGATGCCATACCAAATGATTCTTTGAAGGCGCGGCCATTTAAATCTGTTTTTAAATCACCAGGTGATTCATAAGTGCCAGCAAACCAAGAGCCGATCATTACTTGTGAAGCTCCTGCTGCAAGTGCTAGCGCGACATCTCGTGGATGTCTTACGCCGCCATCCGCCCAAATACTTTTACCTAATTTCTTTGCTTCTGCGGCGCATTCAAGTACTGCCGAGAATTGCGGGCGACCAACGCCAGTTTGCATACGGGTTGTACACATTGCACCTGGTCCAACGCCAACTTTAATGATGTCAGCACCTGCTGCGACTAAATCACGAACACCTTCAGCGGTTACAACATTTCCAGCAACAAGTGGCACGCCGAGATTTAGCGCTTTTAATGCTTGCAACGCTTCAATCATCTTCTTCTGATGACCATGTGCAGTATCAACCACAATTACATCTGCCCCAGCTTCAACCAACTTCGCTGCTTTTTGTGCCACATCGCCATTAATACCAACTGCAGTTGCAATAAGTAGCTTGCCATTTTTATCAACTGCAGGCTGATACAAAGTGGCACGAAGCGCGCCAGTCTTAGTGATTATTCCAACCAACTCACCGTTACTGCCGACAACTGGCGCCAATGTACGGCGATGTTCATTTAGGAAATCAAATGCCTGATGTGGGTTCATGGTGTCAGGAATTGTGGTTAATTCCTTACTCATGACTTGTTGTACTTGGGTAAAGCGATCAACATTATTCAAATCATCTTCGGTAATGATGCCAACTGGCTTATTGTCTTCAACCACGACAATCGCACCATGTGCACGCTTATGTAATAACGATGCAGCATCCGCAACTGTTTGAGTTGGCGCTAAGGTAATTGGTGTATCAAAAATTGTGTGGCGGCTCTTTACCCAATGAATTACATCCTTAACCACAATAAATGGCACATCTTGTGGGATAACAACTAAGCCACCGCGACGAGCAACAGTTTCCGCCATTCTTCTTCCTGCAATTGCAGTCATGTTTGCAACAACTAGAGGGATTGTGGTTCCGGTATGGTCGTTGCTACGAAGATCAACTTCTAAGCGACTTGTAACTTCAGATTTGCTTGGGACCATGAATACATCGTCATAGGTCAGGTCGAACGTGGGTTGATTTATAAATCGCACGTGGCAGAACTTTACGCGTTACTTATAGAAAAACCGAATTGGAAGGCTAACACGCCGAAAAGCAGCGAAAGCCCCAGGTTAAGTGCCACATCGCGGAAAGCTTTATTGCGCATGGAGAAGTAAATATCAACTATGAAGGTCGACCAAGTAGTCAGCGCTCCACAGAAGCCAAGTAATAGATATTCCAAATTGGTTATAGCGCTGCTTGCAATTAAACCAATTAAGCAAGAACCAAGGATATTTACAATAAAGATGCCAGTGGGAAATTTGTATTTCGGTCTAAATAGATTATCGATCCAAAACCTTAGTGGTGCACCTACGGCAGCGCCGATTGAAAATAGCAATAAATTCATAACTGCTCTTCAAATATTCTGCGAGCTATCGGAATCACCATGGCAATTACCAAGAAGCTAAGAATTAAAGTTTCTAATAAATAAAAAAAGCCTAGTTGGTGAGTTAATAGCATCGCAGAAGAAAATGTGGTTAAACCACCACAGAAACCTGGTAACCAAAAGTGGCGCAAGTTTGGATTTGACTTGCTAGCGGAGTAAACCACTACGAAACCAGCAACCGCCACACCAATTATGTTGGCAGCCAAAATGCCATATTGATCTGAACCTAAAATTTCATTTAATAAATAGCGAAAGAGCGCACCGATTACACCACCAATAGCTACGAGCGCCATAAGTGGAATTATGGCAGTTAGTTAGGAAGAACCTTCCGCAGCACACCACTAGTAATGCTGATAATCAACGAAGCGAAGATTGCAGACCAGAAATTATCAATGCTCAACTTATCGCTCCAGCGATCGGTCAATTGCAGCATCGCGGCGTTGATAATCACTAGGAATGCGCCAAATGAGAGCAGAGTAAATGGCAAAGTAATCAATTTGATTATTGAACCAAGAAGCGCATTAATCAAACCAAAGAGCAGCGCTACCCAGAGATAAGTCTTTACGCCACCATCAATTTTGATGCCGCTAATCAATAACGTCGCAACCCAAAATGAAGCGGTAAGAGTGACCCAACGAATCAGTAATTTCATGGATAAATTCTAGTTCTGCTTCATATCTTCACGCTTGAAGATTTTTGAACCTAACCAACGAACTGGGTCATATTTCATGTCGACTACGCGCTCTTTAAGAGGAATCAGCGCATTATCAGTGATCTTGATGTGCTCTGGACAAACTTCGGTGCAGCACTTGGTAATGTTGCAAAACCCGAGTCCATGAACTTCTTGCGCTAAATCTTTACGATCGCGGCGTTGATCAAGTGGATGCATATCAAGCTCTGCCATACGCATTAAATAACGAGGACCAGCAAAAGATTTCTTATTCTCTTCATGGTCGCGAATTACGTGGCATACGTTCTGGCACATGTAGCACTCGATGCACTTACGAAATTCTTGGCT
>JBPCTD010000078.1:0-1766 GCA_051006515.1 Candidatus Nanopelagicaceae bacterium
TCTTCAGACATTGGATTAGCAATTTTGTAGCTCTCTGCCCTATCTCCTACAAAACCCATACGATCAATAAGATCGCGATTCACAAATGGGAAGTTAAGGATTTCGGTATAGCCACGAGCTACCAAGGTTTGCGCCAATACCCGTTTGCGTTTCTGCGAAGGTGTTAGGTCGGCAGTGGTTTTCCGATTAGGCAGAATTGAAGGAATTTGGTCATAACCTATGTAGCGAGCTACCTCTTCGGAAAGATCTGCTGGCGATAGCAATTCACTTCTCCAAGTAGGTGGAGTTACTTTTAACTGCTTTTCACCTTCAACGATGCAACCGGCAAGTTCTAATTTTTCTTTTACGATTGTAGTTGAAATCGATAGTCCAATACGTTTTGAAATGTATTCGGGATCTAAATGGATTTTCGCAGCTTCCGATACCTTTCCAACCGAACTAGTACCAACATACTTAGCGCCACCTAATTCCATCAAAAGCGTTGCAGCTCTAGCCGAAGAGATCTCAGCAAGTTTGGGATCTACTCCACGTTCGAATCGTCGGGATGCTTCTGAAGAGAGTCGATGACGTCTGGAATTCTTGGCGATAGAGATTGCATCAAAATGCACCGCTTCAACTGCAATACGAGAAGTTTTTTCAGAAATTTCTGATTCTTGGCCACCCATAGTTCCAGCCAACGCCAAGACTTTCTTGTTATCTGCTACGACTAAATCATCAGAATTGAGATTACGTTCAACATCATCTAATGTTTTTAACTTCTTGGAACTACCCGCACGTCGAATCTCCAATTCACCAGAAATTTGATCAGCATCGAATGCATGTAGTGGTTGGCCAAGTTCCATCATTACGTAGTTGGTGATATCAACTGCCAGAGAGATAGAACGCATGCCGCATTTTTCAATTCGGCGAGCCATCCAGATTGGAGTGGCTGCCGCAGGATTGAAATTCTCCAAAGTACGCAAAAACATGACATCAGCGCCATCTGAGATATTTGCAGTCACTGCGTTACCAGAACCTTTAAGATCAAATGAGAAATCTGCCGGATCTTTAAAATCTAAATCGAAAGCTGCTGCAATTTCACGAGCTACGCCACGGATACTTAGTGCATATCCACGATCTGGATTTACTGCGATATCAGAAATGGTGTCGTTAATCTGTAATAGTTCTATGGCATCGCTACCTGGCGTTGCGCAACCTGTTGGCAGCACAATGATTCCGGAGTGATCATCTCCGAGGCCTAACTCTTTGGCAGAGCAGATCATGCCATTTGATGTTTTGCCGTAGGTTTCACGAGCACTGATAGCGAAATTACCTGGAAGCACTGCTCCTGGCAGCGCGGCAACTATTAAATCGCCAACTACGAAATTTTGGGCGCCGCAAATTACAAATCGAGATTTACCTTCACCGCAATCTAGCTCTACGTATCGAATTGGTTTCTTATGCTCTTTTAGCTCTTCGATCGCTAAGACTTTCCCAACTACCAAAGGTCCAGTTAAATCAGCGCCTTGAGCGATGATCTCCTCTACTTCAAAACCAACACGTACTAAGCCATCAGCAATCTCTTGGTCAGTTAAATTTTTTGGTAATTTCACATACTCTGAAATCCAAGATTTTGGCGCGCGCATTATGCAAGCCCCAATCCAAATGCTCTAGAGAATCTGATATCGCCTTCAACAATGTCATGCATATCTTTGATTCCTTGGCGGACCATTAGTGTTCGTTCAAGGCCCATGCCAAAAGCAAAACCCGAATATTTATCTGGATCG
>JBPCTD010000079.1:0-2698 GCA_051006515.1 Candidatus Nanopelagicaceae bacterium
TAAGCTCGATTTGATCTATAACCATCAAAGAAATGTTCAGCATCAAGAAATACTCGTTGTCCTTCACTTCGCAGATGAGTAATGGAATCGCGGATCATATTTAAATTCTCATCAAGCGTGGTCTTTAAAGCTAAATCAACATGGCGATCATGAGACTTAGCCACCATGGTTACAACTGGTGCGCCAGAATTTCTTAGCGCTGCAAGAAGCGGATCATCGGCAGCTTTCACACCAGCGCGTCTGGTAGCGCCAAATGCCACAAAAGTTGCATTCTTTAACTTCAATTCTTTCTTAGCAAGTTCAAAGAATTCAGTGTCTTTAGGGTTCGCACCTGGCCAGCCACCTTCGATAACTCCAACGCCTAATTCATCTAGATGGCGAGCAATTTGTAACTTATCGTGAACTGAAAGATTTAAACCTTCTTGCTGCGCACCATCGCGTAATGTGGTGTCGTAGATATGAAAGCTATCTGGCATTTTTGCCATTAATTCACGACCTTTACCCAGCCATAATTATCAGCAATTTGGCCATGTTGAATTCCAAGTAATGTTTCGCGAATCTTCATGGTGATTGGACCAGGATTACCATCTCCAGTTACCCAAGTGCCCCACTTTGATTTAGCTGCGCCAATTGGTGACACAACAGCTGCAGTACCGCAAGCAAAAGTTTCGGTGATTTCACCAGATTCAATTCCGCTCTTCCAATCATCAACCGAGAGCATTACCTCTTCAGTTTCATAACCTAAATCGCGAGCGACAGAGAGAATGGAATCGCGAGTAATTCCAGGTAGCAAAGTTCCAGTGAGTTTTGGCGTTACAACTTTATTTCCCTTAACGAAATAAAGATTCATGCCACCCATCTCTTCAACCCATTTGCGCTCGACCGCATCTAGCCAAACAACTTGGTCGCATCCTTCAGCAGCTGCGGCTTTCTGGGCAACTAATGATGCAGCATAGTTACCGCCGCATTTAGCTTCACCTGTTCCACCTGGAGCAGCGCGTACATATTCGGTAGAGATCCAAACTGTTACTGCTTTAGATGGATTGAAATATGCGCCAGCTGGAGTTGCGATCAAGATATAACGCGCTTTATTTGTTGGGCGAACACCAAGACCAACTTCAGTTGCAATCATAAATGGGCGGATATAAAGCGATTCTCCAACTTTATTTGGCACCCAGCCCTTATCTTGCTTCACCAATGCATTTACAGTTTCAATAAAAGTTTCAATAGGTAATTCCGGTAGTGCTAAACGTTTGGCACTTCGGTTAAAACGCTTGGCATTTTCTTCTGGACGAAATAGCGCAACGCCGCCATCTGGTTGGCGATATGCCTTCATGCCTTCAAAGATTTCCTGACCGTAATGAAATACGGCAGTTGCTGGATCTAATGTGATTGGTCCGTAAGGAACTAGCTCAGGTGTCCCCCAACCGTTCTGTTCATCCCAATCACAGATCACCATATGGTCGGTGTAATACTTTCCAAAACCACCTTCAGCTACTTTGGCATCGCGCTCAGCTGAAGATAGCGTATTTGGATTTAATGAGATTTTGATTGTCATGAGAGTGCCTTTGCTAGCGCATCGCCAATTTCCGAAGTTGAACGTTTCTTATCGCCACGAGCTGCAAGATCTGCCGCAACTGCAGCCTCTACTTCTCGCGCCGCCGCACTTAAACCTAAATGATCTAGCATCATTGCAACCGACATGATGGTCGCAGTTGGATCTGCCAATTGCTTACCTGCAATATCAGGAGCTGATCCATGTACTGGCTCGAACATTGATGGGAATTTTCCAGTTGGATTAATGTTTCCAGAGGCTGCAAGCCCGATACCACCACAGATTGCAGCTGCGATATCTGTGAGAATGTCGCCAAATAGATTGTCTGTTACTACAACATCAAAACGCTCCGGGTTGGTAACAAAGAACATTGAAGCGGCATCAACATGAAGATAATCGGTGGTTACATCTGGAAATTCTTTTGCTACCTCTTCAAAGGTGCGAGTCCAAAGACCACCAGCGCGAGTTAATACATTGTTCTTATGTACCAAAGTAAGTTTCTTTCGTGGACGGTGCTTTGCGCGATTAAATGCATCACGAATGACACGCTCTGCGCCACGACGAGTATTAAGCGATTCTTCGGTCGCAATTTCTGCATCAGTGCCATATGCAAGGGTGCCGCCAGCTCCTACATAAGGTCCTTCGGTTCCTTCACGAACTACGACAAAATCAATCTCTTTATCTGTCGCTAATGGACCTTTAACCCCTTTATGCAATTTTGCTGGGCGCAAATTGATGTAATGATCAAATGCAAAACGAAGCTTCAACAGTAAGCCACGTTCTAGAATTCCACTTGGAACTGTTGGGTCACCAACTGCACCAAGCAGAATCACATCAGCTTTGGCGATTTCCGCCATAACTGAATCCGGCAAAACTTCACCGGTGCGGTGCCAATAACCTGCACCAAGATCATAGGAAGTCTTATTGAATGTGACACCGTGTTTAGCGCCGATTACATCAAGAACTTTTAAACCTTCTGCAACAACTTCTGGGCCAATGCCATCTCCTGCGATTACTGCAAGATTTATTACTTTAGACATTTACTTCTCCAAATCCACGGTTCGAGCAAGATCTGCACCAGTTGTAGCTTTAACTTCTTCCAAAATCGCTTCGGAAACTGAATCATCAACAGTTAGCGCCATA